>CAZDHU010000001.1:0-3300 GCA_964505355.1 uncultured Myxococcaceae bacterium
ACGTAGAGGGTGTACCAACCCGAAGCGACGTTGCTGAGCTGAAGCTCGACGAAGCCAGCTCCGACGCTGCCCGAGACGTTGCTCACGAAGACATCCGTGAGCGTGAGGTCGAATGCGCCGTGCGCGACGATCTCTCCCCAGCCGGTCGGATCGCCGGTGTAGGTGGGTCCCGAGATCGCGTAGCCGAGAGACTCCTGCATGTTCCCGCCCTGCCCGTACTGCATCCAGAGCGTTCCCGACGCGCCGAGCACGCCCAGCGCGTTGAACGAGTGCGGAGTGCCGAACCCCGCGTTCGACACCTCGTCATCCCAACCCGTCGTGCCACCATCGAAGGCGGCTGCGCCGCTCGCCCAGACCGACAAGCCCGGAGCGAAGCCGCCGTCTCGGGCCTGGACCGTGATCGTCGCGAGCGAAGTCTCGTGCAGATACACGTTCCACCAGTCCCCGGTGTGCGCCCACGCGGAGCCGTTCAGCGCTGGATTGCCGGCCATCGACGAAGCCAGTCCGGATACGCCGCTCACGGTTGCGCTTCCGCCGGCGGGCACGTTCGCCGCAGCCGCGCCACCGTCCCAGACACCGAAACCGACCGCGCCGGCGGCACGCGCCTCGAGCGCCGCCGAGGCAGCAATGACGGTGAGCACGAATGCCACGCTCCGATAGAAAGCACCGCTTCCGCGATTCGAAACAGACTCAGCCTTCAGCACGATTCACTCCCTTCACAGGCATGCCGACGAAGGACTCCGACCTCGAGCCACCGTCGCTGCGGCGGAATCTACGCGCAGCACGCGTCGTGCGGAACGCGGTGAGATGTCGCACCCGTCTCTGCGCGCCGGCGAGACGCGATATCCTCGCCGAGAACAAGACATGCGATCCATGGCGGCCAGTCATCTCGTCGCGGCGCTGCGCCCGACCCTGATCTGTCTCTGTCTCCTCAGCGACGCGGCTCGGGCGCACTCGCAGAGCGGCTCACTCGCGAGCTCGGCAGCGTCGACCGACCTCTACCAGATCGTGTGCAGCGACGATGCCGCGGGAACGCCTCGGTCGCTGTCGGTGCAGATCCTCGACACGTCCCCGGGCGCGCTTCCCGTGCTGAGCGTGCAGGCTCATCGAAACCTCGGGCTTAGGAATGCGAGCGACACGATCACCGCCGACGCAACGCCGAGCCCGCGGGTCGCCGTCAACGAAGGTGCGGGCTCCTACGACGTACTGGTGAACAAGTCAGGCGCCGGCTTGAAGTACTACTCGTTGATCTACCACTGCGCCTCGGAGCCCGACGGTGGCGGGACCGAGCTCGAGAGCAGTCTGATCCTGCTCCAGGATCAGTAGGCTCGTCTTTCGGCGGCGCGTCGAATCGGGAACGTGGAGGCGACGATGGCACTCGAAGAGCCGTTCGCGCAGGGCCCGCGGCTCGTGATCGGCATGCTCGTCTATCCAGGCATGTACCTGCAGGACCTCGTCGGACCGCTCGCGATGTTAGAAACGCTGATGAACCGCGAGATCCACCTGCTCTGGAAATCCCGCGCGCCCGTCGGAGACGAATCCGGCGACGCGCGAACGCTGATCCCCGTGACGCCCACGACGCAGTTCTCGGAGTGCCCCGAGAAGCTCGACGTGCTCTTCGTTCCCGGCGGCGTGCCGGGCAGCATTGCCCTCATGGAGGATGCGGAGGTGCTCGCGTTCCTCGGCGCCAAAGGCGAGCAAGCGAGCTTCGTGACGAGTGTCTGCACGGGGTCCCTGGTGCTCGGGGCCGCGGGCCTGCTCGTCGGCTATCGCGCAACCTCGCACTGGTCGGTGTGCGAAGTTCTGGAAACGCTCGGCGCAATTCCGACTCGGGGCCGGGTCGTCACCGATCGCAACCGGATCACGGGCGGTGGCGTCACGGCCGGCCTCGACTTCGGGCTCGAGCTCGTCGCACGCTTGCGCGGCCCGCTGTACGCCCAGGCCGTGCAGCTCTACATTGACCGGATGTTCGATGCAGTGCGGGAATTTGCGCGTCGCGCGGCGGAGCGCGCGCGGGCCCGCGCCGCCGCGGATTCGGCAGGCTCTTCGCCGAACGGCTTCGAGAGGGGCGAGCCTGGCCTTGGGTGAGTGCCCGGATGGATCCCCAAAGCGGGCGCCGAGCGATCGCAGGTCGGCTCGAGCCGTCGCGCCCCGCACACGAAATCGTCGCTCAAAGTGCACGACGGCGTCGAACGGATCTGCGAGTCTGCGGGCGTGGCCAAGATCGATCTCTTCCAGCATGCCGAGGACTACGTCACGTTCAGCGCCGGCAGCGTGATCTTCGAGGAAGGTCAGCCCGGCGATACCATGTACGCCGTCGTCGCGGGCGAGGTCGACATCGTCTTCCGCGACCGGGTGCTCGAGACGTGCGGGGCCGGCGCGATCGTCGGCGAGCTGGCGCTGATCGACCGGTCCGCGCGCAGCGCGAGCGCGATCGCGCGCACCGACTGCAAGCTCGTGCCGGTCGACGCGAAGCGCTTCCAGTACATGATCAGCCAGACGCCGTTCTTCGCGCTGCAGGTCATGCGCATCATGGCCGAGCGCCTGCGCCGCTGGACGGTCGCGCCCGACCGCGAGGCGGGCTGATACACTGCCCTCCTGCCCCACGCACGGGAGGAGGACGCGATGAAGGTCGACGCAGGTCTGATGGGGAGCCTCGCAGAGGTTCCCGAGCGCATTCGGGAGCTCGAGGCGGCCGGCTACGACGGCGCGATCACCGCCGAGACGTCGCACGATCCGTTCTTCCCGCTGCTGCTCGCCGCAGAGCACAGCACGCGCATCGAGCTGATGACCTCGATCGCCGTCGCGTTCGCGCGCAGCCCGATGATCCTCGCGAATCTGGCGCACGATTTGAATTCGTACTCGAAGGGCCGCTTCATCCTGGGGCTCGGCTCGCAGATCCAGCCGCACATCACCAAGCGCTTCAGCATGCCGTGGTCGCATCCCGCCCCGCGCATGCGCGAGCTGATCCTGGCCATGCGCGCGATCTGGGCGAACTGGTACGAGGGCAAGAAGCTCGAGTTCCGCGGTGAGTTCTACACGCACACGCTGATGACACCCATGTTCACGCCGCTCGACACGAAGTACGGCGTGCCGAAGGTCTTCCTGGCAGCGGTCGGTCCGCTGATGACCGAGGTCGCGGGCGAGACCGCCGACGGCATGATCGCGCACGCGTTTACCACCGAGCGCTACCTGCGCGAGGTGACGATCCCCGCGCTCGAGCGCGGGCTCGCCAAGGCCGGCCGCAAGCGAAGCGAGTTCCAGCTCGCGTTCCCGGGCTTCGTCGTCACCGGCGCGAAC
>CAZDHU010000002.1:0-5124 GCA_964505355.1 uncultured Myxococcaceae bacterium
CCCATGCCCGCCCAGATGTTGTTGTAGTTCACCCCGCAGGCCATCATGTGAACGAGGACCTGCGTGTCCCTGATGCGCGGAACCGGGACCTCTTCGAGCTGGAACGCCCTGCTCGGCGGACCGAAGCGTTCCTGGCGGATCAGGGCCGCGTGCATCCGCTCCGGTACGACGCCGAGCGGGGGAACTTCGCCGATCTCGTAGATGGCTTTGGTCGTCAAACTCGGCTCCCTTCCAGAACGTCCAACGCCACGCGGTCGGGCCATTGTAGGTCGAGACCACGCGTTGCGCCTGCGAACTTCGACCTCATCGGAGGGCGCGGGCGTTCCGCTTGATGGCCGATAGATTGAACATGCGACCGAGGTTGAATGGGGAGGGCGCGGCGTGGACCTGCGCGTGAACGGCGATGTACATCGGCTCGAGATCGATCCCGTGACGCCGCTGCTCTGGGTCCTCCGCGACGAGCTCGGCCTGACCGGCACCAAATACGGCTGCGGAATGGGCGTCTGTGGCGCCTGCACGGTGCACCTCGACGGCGCGGCGGTGCGCAGCTGCGCGATCCCGGTCGGCAGCGTCGGAGAGCGCGCCGTCACGACGATCGAGGGCCTCTCGCCTACCGGTTCGCATCCGGTGCAGCAAGCGTGGCTCGCCGAGCAGGTGCCGCAGTGCGGGTACTGCCAGCCGGGCATGATCATGGCCGCCGCGGCGCTGCTCGCGAAGACGCCCGCACCGAGCGACGCGGAGATCGCCACGGGCATCACCAATCTGTGTCGCTGCGGGACGTACCCCCGCGTCCGCCGCGCGCTCCGGCGCGTCGCGAGGCGTGGCGTTTGAGCGAGCTCCTGAACCTGTCGCGCCGCGCGTTCCTGCTGGGCGCGAGCGCGCTGGGCGGCGGCCTGGTGCTCGGCTTCGGTGCCCGCGTTTCGCGCGGCGGGGAGCCGCTGCACACGTCGATCGGCCCCTGGATCCGCATCGCGCCGGACGGCGCCACCACGCTCTGCGTCGAGAAGTCCGAGATGGGCCAGGGCGTGTACACGTCCCTGGCCATGCTGCTCGCGGACGAGCTCGAAGCGGATTGGGCGAACGTGCGCGTCCTCTTCCCACCCGAGGACGGCGCGCTGCGCGCGATGGCGACCGGGAACAGCACGAGCGTGCGTCGCTCGTGGGAGCCGCTCCGCCGCGCCGGCGCGGCCGCGCGCGAGATGCTCGTGGCCGCCGCCGCCGCGGCCTGGTCGGTGCCGGTCGCGGAGTGCGTGGCCGATGCCGGCCGTGTGCTCCACCGGCCGACCGGGCGCGAGCTCGGCTACGGCGCGCTCGCCGAACGCGCCGCCGCCCTGCCCGTTCCCGCCGCGCCGCGGCTGAAGTCGCGCGCGGAGCTTCGGCTGATCGGCCGGCCGGTCCCGCGCGTCGATCTGCCCGCGAAGGTCGAGGGCCGCGCGACCTTCGGTATCGACGTGGTCGTTCCGGGCATGCTGCACGCTGCGGTGCGCTGCTCTCCCGCATTCGGCGGTGAGGTCGTCGGCTTCGACGAGCGCGCCGCGCTCGCCAAGCCGGGCGTGCGAGCCGTGGTGCCGATCCCGAACGGTGTCGCCGTCGTCGCGGAGCGTTGGTGGCAGGCGGCGAGCGGACTCGAGGCTCTCGCGCCGCGCTTCTCCGCCGGAATGCTCTCGAGCGCGGAGTTCTCGGCGCGGCTTCAAGCGGCGCTCGAGCGACCCGGCGTGACGTCGTTCCGCATCGGCGACGTCGAGGCTGCCTTCGCCGGCGCAGCGCGAGTGGTGGAAGCGCGATACGAGGTGCCCTTCCTCGCGCACGCCACCATGGAGCCCATGAACGCGACCGCGCACGTTCGCGCGGACGGCTGCGAGATCTGGGCGCCGACGCAAGGTCAAGGCCGCGCGCGGCGCACGGTCGCGAAGCTGCTTGGAATCCCGCCGGAACGCGTCCGGCTGCACACGACACTGCTCGGTGGCGGCTTCGGTCGCCGCTTCGAGGACGACTTCGTGGTTCAGGCCGTGCTCGGGTCACGCGCGGTGGGCGCGCCGGTGAAGCTGGTCTGGTCGCGCGAGGAGGACGTCCGTCACGATTTCTACCGGCCCGCGTACGCGAGCGTGCAGCGCGCGGCACTCGATGCGAACGGCATGCCGCTCGCGCGCATGCAGCGCATCGCGGGACCCTCGTTCGAGGCGCGCGACGCACCCGAGTGGCTGCAACGCGTCACGGGCGCACTCCAGCGCCGCGTCGGAGGCGGGCTGGTCCCCGATTCGCTTCCGGAAGCCGTGCGCACGCGGGTGCCCGGCTGGGTCGACGAGCCAGTATCGCGCCTCGCGGTCGAGGGCGCCGAGATGCGCCTCTACGGCATTCCCGCGCAGCGGGTCGAGTACGGCCTGGTCGAGAGTCCCGTGCCGATCGGCTTCTGGCGCTCCGTCGGCCACTCGCAGAACGCGTTCTTCGCCGAGTGCTTCGTCGACGAGCTCGCCGCCGCCGCGGGGCGCGAGCCGCTGGACTACCGCCGCGCGCTGCTGTCGCGCTCGCCACGCGCGCGCGCCGTCCTCGAGCTGGCGGCGGAACGCGCGGGCTGGTCCCGCCCACCCGCGCCCGGACGTGCGCGCGGCGTCGCGCTGCACGAGTCGTTCGACAGCATCGTGTGCCAGATCGCCGAAATCTCCGTCGACGCGGAGCAGCGTCCGCGCGTCCACAGCGTGGTGTGCGCGATCGACTGCGGCAGCGTCGTCAATCCCGACACCGTCGCGGCGCAGATGGAGAGCAGCATCGTCTTCGGGCTGTCCGCCGCGCTGCACGGCCGGATCACGCTGCGCGAGGGCGCGGTCGAGCAGAGCGGCTTCCACGACGACCGGCTCGTGACGCTCGCCGACTGCCCCGAAATCGAAGTCCACATCGCACCCAGCGACGCGCCGCCCGGCGGCGTCGGAGAGCCCGGCACGCCGCCGATCGCGCCCGCCGTCGCGAACGCACTATTCGCCGCGACCGGAGCGCCCGCACGCGCGCTCCCGCTCGTCGGGCGCGCGGCCTGAGCGGGGGCACGCGCGGTGTTCAGTGCGGCGAACGCGAACTCCTTCGCCTACATCGCGCTGCTCGCGATCTTCCCGATCGCGTGGCTGATCTTCGGGCGCGTGCGAGCGCCGGTCGCGGCCTTCGTCGTGATCTTGATCGGCGACATGTTCCTGCCGACGCACGTCGGATTCGACCTGCCGGGACTGCCCGTTCTCGGAAAGCGCCATCTCCCGTTCATCGCGGTGCTCGTCTGTCTGCTCTTGAAGCAACCCGGACGCATCACCCGAGGTCGCTTCGGCTTCGGTCTCGAGTTCCTCGGAATCGCGATGAGCCTGGGCTCGATCGGAACCGTCCTCACCAACCAGGACACGCTCGTCTACGGGCCGAGAACGATCGAGGGCCTCAGCATTCTCGAGTGGTTCACCGCGACGATCGACGACCTTCTCATCTACACCGTGCCCTTCTTCCTGGGACGAATCCTGTTCCAGACGTCTCGAGACCTGCGCGATCTGATGCGCACGCTGGCGTGCGCGGGCCTGGTCTACTCGCTGATCATCGTCGTCGAGCTGCAGCTCAGCCCCCAGTTCCACCGCTGGACGTACGGATTCCATCCGAACATCTTCAGCACGGTCAACCGCTGGGGCGGCTATCGCCCGATGGCGTACTTCGTCAGCGGGATTGCGCTGGCCGTCTTCATGGTGACGACGCTGATCGCCGCCGCGGCTCTACGGCGAGCCGGCGTCCCCGCCGTCACCAGCCCGCGAATTCCCCTGAGGGGGATGATCTCGAGGTACGCTCAGATCTATCTGACCGGGATCGTCATCGCCTGCAAGAGCGTCGCCTCGATGGTCTGGGGTGCGTTCTTCTCCGCCTCGATCGCCATTCTTCCCGTTCGCGTGCTCGCGCACATCGCCCTCGCGCTAAGCCTGCTCGTCATCTTCTATCCCGCGGTGCGCACGGCGCGCCTGCTTCCGATCGACACCATCGTCGAAGTCGCCAAGGGCTTCGACGAGCAGCGTGCGGCGTCGTTGAACTACCGCTTCGAGAACGAGGAGCGCATGCTCGCGCACGGACGAGACCGCTTCATTTTCGGCTGGGGCGGCTACAGCCGGAACTGGGTCTACGACGCAGTCACTGGGGACTGGCTCTCGGTCCCCGACGGCTACTGGATCATCCAGCTCGGTGGGAGAGGCCTGGTCGGATTCCTGACGGCCTTCGGCCTCTACGTGCTGCCAGTGTGGAGCGGTTGGCGGAGGTTCGGGCGGATCCCCCGCAGCGACGATCGCATCCTCGTTGCCGGGCTGATGTTGATCGTGATCGTCCGAGCGGTCGATCAGCTGCCGAACGGGTTCTATTCCAGCTATCCGATATTCGTCGCCGGAGCCCTCTACAACCTGGCGGGAACGCTCTCAAGTCGCGGCAAGAATTCTCAAACCCGGTCGGTGCAGGATGATCTCGCTGCCTGAGTGTTCGACTGGGTCGCTTTCTGCCACGCCGGAAGGACATCCGGACGGCAAGCGGCGCCCAGTGCAGCCGCAACTGCATGAATCCACGGACGACCCATCGACACAGAGTCGTCTCGCACTGATGAAGCGCCGTGTCGCACGCGAAATGCGTGCTCGAGCGCAGGAAGCTTCACTCGCTGTGCGCTTCGTCACGAGACGTTCGAGGCTCTGCCCGATACCATCCATCAGCGGCGACTCAATCGCGCGTGGCGACAATCTCCACGCGAGGAGGCATCGAAGCGATATGTTCCAACCCCACTTTGGCGGGAATGAGCAAGGCCTGTTCTCCGCGCATTCCCGTGGCCGGGACGTCGTCCCGACGCGTTCGCCGGGTCGTCGGCGTACGGTTCGATTCGCGCGAACACTGAAGTTCGTCACGGCGATCGTTGCCTTCGGCGTCCTCGCGAGCACAGCGGCGGCAGCCCCATCAATTCCATCGATTGTCGCCAGCCGAACCTCTGGCCCCGCTCCGTTGGCAGTCCATTTCGATGCAACGACGACGACGGACTCATCCTACGCCCGGCCGTTCCACTCGCTGCAGTACACGTGGAACTTTGGCGATCCGAACTCCGGCACCTGGCGGCATTCCGGCCGAAGTAAGAACCAAGCG
>CAZDHU010000003.1:0-5963 GCA_964505355.1 uncultured Myxococcaceae bacterium
CCACGCTGCTCCGTGGCTCGGCGCCGGGGTCGGGCGCCGGTGCGGTCACTCCTCGTCGGCCTCGCCGGCATCGCCGGCGAGGCGCTGCGTGCGGGCCTCGTGCACGCGGTGCGCGTCTTCGACGGCGTTGCGAATCCGATCGATCGGCGGTGCAGCCGATTCGCGTTCTGCGCTCTCGCCGAACAACCCTGCGATCGCGCCGCCGAACGCGCCCTGCGTGCCGTTGGTGAAGATCTCGAGTCCGAGCCAGATCACGAGCACGAGGAAGAGAATTCCGGCCGCCGTTCGCATGATTCACTCCGCCGAAGCGACGCGCTGGTGCTCACGCTGGCAGAACGCGTCCACCAGCGCGCGGGGCCCCGCTGCCATGAAGCGCTCGATCAACGGATCCTGCTGGTCGTAGCGACGCGGTCGGCCATCGAAGTCGACGTAGATGCCGCCGGCTTCGCGGACCAGCAGATCGCCCGCGCAGACGTCCCATTCGTTCTTCGGCGCCACGCTGACGTTGAGATCGCCGTCTCCGCAGGCGACGCAGGCGAGCTTCCACGCGATCGAGCCCACCGCGCGGAGCTCGCCGAACCAGCCGGCGTAAGGATCGAAGCGCCCGCGGGAGATTTCCGTGCGGCTCGCGATCACGCAGGCCTGCGTGAGCATGCGCACCGTGGAGACGTGTGCGCGGGCGGTGGCGCCGAAGCCGCCGCCGGTCCACGGCGCCTGCCAGACGCCGCGTCCGCGGGCGCCCGCGACGACGCGTCCCGCCGCGGGATTGAGCACCACGCCGACCACGGGCTCACCGTCTTCGACGAGCGCGATCGAAACCGCGAACTCCGGAATGCGGGCGACGAACTCTTTCGTTCCGTCCATCGGATCGACGATCCACGTGCGCCGCCGCGCGCCGCGTCCGGGAACGCTGGCCGTTTCTTCGGACAGGATGCCGTCGCCCGGGCAGGCCTGTCGAAGACGGCGCGTGATCACGCGATCCGATTCGAGATCGGCCAGCGTGACGGGATTGTCCTCGGACTTTTCCCAGTGCTCGGTGCCGTTGCGGTAGTGACGCAGCAAGACGCCGCCAGCTTCGTGCGCAGCGGCGAGAGCGACGGCGAGCTCGGCGTCGAACGAGCGTTGCAGTGCGCGGGGTCGAACCGACATCGCGCGCGAGTATACTCGCGCGCGATGCGAACCGAAGAGCTCGCCGAAGGCTTTCTCGCCGCGCCCGACGAGGGTTCGCATCCCGGGATCCTCCTCGTGCACGACGTCTTCGGGCTGACTCCCCTCTATCGCGAGTTCGCGAAGCGCCTCGCCGCCGAAGGCTTCGCGACGCTGTCGGTGAGTCTGTACGACAGCGAGCCGGTGATCGAGGATCCCGCGCGCTGGATGCGTGCCCTCGACGACGTCGCGATTCTTCGAACCCTGCAGCACGCGCGCGATCGACTCGCCGCGCATCCCGCGGCCGCCGGCCGATCGATCGGGATCACGGGGTTCTGCATGGGCGGTGGCTATGCGCTGCACGCCGCCTGCTCGCTGCGGGGAATCGCGGCCTGCGTCGCGTTCTATGGTCTGGTCTCTCACGCGCACGGCATCCTGCACGAACCCGAAGGCTCGAATCTCGAGCGCAAGCCCCGCGACGTGCTGGCGGCACTGCCGTCTCTTCGATGCCCGGTGCTGGGCATCTACGGCGACCAGGACGAGTTCGTTCCGCTCGGCGACGTGCGCGCGCTCGAAGCGGGCATTGCGCGCGCCGGGCAGGGTGGCGAAGTCGTGATCTATCCCGGGGCGGGCCACGCGTTTCTCAACGAGACCCGGCCCGCGGCATACCGTCCGGACGACGCGCGCGACGCCTGGCAGCGCATGGTTCGCTTCTTTCGAGAACGGTTGCGCTGAGGGCGACGCCGGAGACGGGTCGCGCGCCGGCCCGCGCGATCGACGCTGCCGCGGCGCGTTCAGACCAGACGCATCACGAACAGGGCGATCGTGCGATCGCGGGTGGCAAAGCGGGTCACGCTCGCCTCGACGCCCGCTTCGATGCCGCTGCCGTCGCGCAGGCGCGTGCGAAAGCGCCGTGGTTCGCTGCCTTCCGAAATGGCCTCGAACTCCGTCCACCAGCGCGGCTGCTCGGTGTCGGGGACGAAACGCATCGCGTCGGTGTCGACCAGTCCGTCGCGGGTGGCGCGAAAGAACGCACCGGCAGCCGGGTTGGCATCGACGATTCGCCCGTCCGCGGTATCGAGCGCGAGAAAGACGTCGGCCACGCGATCGATCGCCGCCACCACCGCACGCCGATTCGCGCGCGGGGTGCCGCTCTTCTCGCGCTCCGGTGCGGTCGCGCGCAGTGCGGTCCGAAACGCGGTGACGAGCGGCATCATCGCGTGTCGCAACGCAGGCCCGTCTTCGCCGGCGACCTCGGCCGCCGAGTCGCACCAGGCGACCAGCAAGGCGCCGACACGCGCTTCGTCGACACGCAATCCGTCGAGTGCGGGCACCTTCAGCGCTCCGTCTTCGAGCGAGCCCGCCGCGAATACCCGGAACCGGCGCAGGGCTTCGCTTTCGGGCGCCGAAGCACGCGGTGTGGCGAGACCGAGACGTTGCGAAAACACGCGGTCGATGTCGCGCCGTCGCACGACGAGCCAGGCTGCGAGTGCGGGATCACGGATCACGAACGGCACCATACCACGAAGCGGCAACTTGCAGGCGCGTCCGCGCGCATCTTCCGGTCCGGGTTCGTCTTGCCGCGACGAAGGTCGATCGTTCGCGCTCGGCGTCGGCTCAACCTCTCGCGGTCGTTGCCGATGACGGCGCACATGGAACGCCCCGCACGTCGCCGGCTCGTGATCTCGTACGCGCACCCGGAGGCCTATGCCACGCTGGCGCGCGCGATTCTCGCCAAGATGGGATTCTGGATCGTGCAGGCGGATGAAGTCGCCGATCTGCCGCCGTCGTGGGCGAAGCGCCGTCCGGACCTGCGAATCGTCGACGAGCGACGGCTCGGCGAAGTGCCCGAAGATCTCGAAGAGGATGGCGAGCCCGTCCCCATGATCGTGCTCTCGGGGCGACAGGGCGTGACCGGTACCGACCCTCGCATCATCGGTGCCGCTCGGCGCCCCGCAGGGCTGCACGATCTCTACCGGTTGATTCAGGAGGCGCTCGAAGAGCGTCCTCGCGCGACCCCGCGCGTGCCCACGCATCTTCCCGCGCGCTGCCGGCGCGACGGTCGCGAATGGCGCGCCTCCGTGCTCTCGCTTTCGGAAAACGGTTGCCTGCTGCGCCTGCCCGAACCGATCCTGCTCGGTACCCATCTCGAAATCGAGATCCCGCTTCCGCGCGGCGGTCTGATCGTGACCGACGCGGAAGTGGCGTATCAGCTGCTGCCCGATTTCGGACTCGTCTTCTGCAGCACGCCTGCGCAGCACCGCGAGTCGATCGCGGCCTTCGTGCACGAAGCACTCGCCGGCGCCTGAGTCTTCACTCGCGCGAACCCGTTTGCGGGCCCACGAACCGGTTGACGCTCGCATCGCCCGCCGATAGCGTGGCAAATCATGAGCGGCCTGCGCGAAGGAAGGATCGAGGCCAACGGCCTCTCCTTTGCGACGATCGAAGCGGGCTCACCCGACGCACCGCTGGCGCTTTGTTTGCACGGCTTTCCAGACACCGCGTGCAGCTGGCGCTCGCTGCTTCCCGTCCTTGCAAGCGTCGGCTACCGGGCGGTCGCTCCGTTTCTCCGCGGTTACGCGCCGACGTCGATTCCCGCCGACGGCCGCTATCAGGTGGCGGTCCTCGCATCGGACGTGATCGCGTGCATCGATGCCCTCGGCGCACGGCGTGCCGCCGTGATCGGTCACGACTGGGGAGCAGTCGCGGCGCACGGCGCGGCGATTCTCGCGCCCGAACGCGTTCGAAAGCTGGTGACGCTCGCGGTGCCGCACCGCAACGTCGGCATCGCACTCGCCACCAGCTACGACCAGCAGCGCCGCTCCTGGTACATGTTTTTCTTCCAGACGCCGTTCGCGGATCTCGCGCTCGCGGCCAATGATCACGCCTTTCTCGAGCGTCTGTGGCGCGACTGGTCTCCGAACTGGGAGCCGCCGAAGGAAGCGCTCGAGGCGTTGAAGGCCTGCTTCCGAACCCCCGGCGTGACGGCTGCGGCACTCGGCTACTACCGCGCGATGTTCGATCCCGCAAAGCAGGATCCCGCACTCGCGGCGGATCAGGCGCGGGTGAGTACGGCCGAGATTCCGGTCGAAACGCTCTATCTGCACGGCGCCGACGACGGCTGCATCGGCGTCGAGGTGACGCGCGGGATGGAAGCGGCGTACACGAAGGGTTTGCGCCGGGTGATCGTGGAAGGGGCCGGGCACTTCTTGCACCTCGAGCGCCCGAGTGTGGTCAACGGCGCGATTCTCGACTTTCTCGGCGCGGCCCTTCCGTGAGCGGAGCGCAGATCCGACACGCCGTGGTGACGGGGGCGACCAGCGGCATCGGCCGGGCTGCCGCGGGTTCGCTGGCCCGCGCCGGACTCTCGCTCACGCTGGTGATGCGAGACCCGGCAAAAGGAGAAGCGACGCGGGCGGCGCTCGCGCGCGAACCCGGTGCCGGCCCGATCTCATTGCTGCACTGCGATTTCTCTTCGCAGGCGTCGATCCGCGAAGCGGCGAAGACGCTGCTCTCGCGCGGCGAACCGATTCACGTGCTGCTCAACAACGCGGGTGTGATCGAGCTGCGCCGGCGAGAAACGGTGGACGGACTCGAAGCGACCTTCGCCGTCAATCACCTCGGCTACTACCTCTTCACGCGCTTGCTGCTGGAGCGCATCGTGGCGAGCGCGCCGGCGCGGATCGTCAACGTGTCGTCGCACGCGCACCGGCTGGTGCGGCGGGGGCTCGACTTCGACGATCTGCAATCGACGCGTGGATACGGCGCGATGGCCGTCTACGCGCGTTCGAAGTTCGCCAACATTCTGTTCACCCGCGAACTCGCGCGCCGGCTCGAAGGAACCGGCGTGACCGTCAACGCGCTGCATCCCGGTGCGGTCGGAACCGGCTTCGGCACCAACAACGGCGCCATCGCGCGCGCGCTGATGTGGCTCGGGCGTCCGTTCCTTCGAACGCCCGAGCAGGGAGCACGCACCTCCGTTCATCTCTGTCTCTCTGCCGCGGTCGAGGGCGTGAGCGGGCGCTACTTCGGCAACGAACGCGAAGAAGCGCCGGCGCGCGCCGCCCTCGACGCTGGCGCGGCCGCACGACTCTGGGCGGTGAGCGCCGAACTCGTCGGGCTCGAACCCTGACGGCGAGCGCGCTCGGGCACCGGAGCGGTTCGGCTCGCGTCCGGCGAGGGGCTCCGGGTAAACTGTTCCCATGACGACCGACTCTTCTTCCGACGACTGGCGCCGCCTCGATCTGTTTGCTCCCACGCCCGAGCACGCGCTGCTCGCGCAGACGTTGCGCGAGTTCGTCGCGCGCGAAGTGGAACCGCAGGCGGCCGATCACGACCGCGACGAAACGTTCAATCACGCGCTCTTTCGTCGCGCGGGCGAGCTCGGCCTGCTGGGCGTCACGCTGCCCGAATCCGTCGGCGGGGCGGGGCTCGATGCGCTCGCCGCCGTGCAGGTGTGCGAGGCGCTGTCGACCTCCGATCCCGGATTCGCTCTCTCGGTTCTCGCGCACGCGATTCTGTTCGCGCAGAACCTCGCCGTGAACGGAAGCGAGCTGCAGTGCAAGCGCGTGCTCCCGGACGCCGCGAGCGGTCGCCGCATCGGCGGGCTCTGCATGACCGAGCCCGAGGTCGGCACCGACGTGATCGCGATGCACACCCGGGCGCGTCGCGACGGCGACCACTACGTGATCGATGGTCGCAAGACGTTCATCACCAATGGTGGGGTGGACGAGAAGACGCCCGGCGACGTCTTCATCGTGTACGCGGCGACCGGTCCGCGCACGATCAGCTCGTTTCTCGTCGAAAAGGGAACGCCC
>CAZDHU010000004.1:0-20041 GCA_964505355.1 uncultured Myxococcaceae bacterium
TCACGCACTTCAAGTGGGTGTCGAAGGTGGAGAACTTTCGCGTTCCCTGCGTCGGCTGGAACATGCGGCTCAACCGGTACATCGAAATTCGTCGTGGCGATTCGGCGAGCGCCGGGAAGATGATGCAAGCCTGCGAAGCGACGCTGCGCGCGGGCAACCCGATCATGATGTTTCCCGAAGGCACACGTTCGGTGGACGGGAAGCCGCGCCCGTTCAAGGCCGGCGCGTTCGTGCTCGCCCGGCGAGCCCGCGTTCCGATTCTTCCGATCGTGATCGAAGGCACCGGAAACGCACTGCCGAAGCGAGGGTTCGTGCTGCAGGGAAAGCATCCGATCCGCATTCGCGTGCTCGACGAGATCTCGCCGGAATCGTTCGCCGACAAGTCGCCCGACCTGCTGATGGCGGAGGTGCGGGCGCTCTTCCAGCGCGAGCTCGGTGAGGTCGGCGGCGAGATCGACAAGGCACTGGTGAGCGCGCGCTGAACTCCCCCCGAAATTTCGTACCGATACCCAGATGCGTCCGTGACGACGCGAGGAGGCTCCGTGGCCGAGTACATCCACAGTGTTCCGGGAATGGCGACGCCGAGCGGCTATTCGTACGCCGTCAAGAAGCGGGGAACGCCGGTCTTTCTCGCCGGACAGGTCGCCATCGACGGGGAAGGAAAGATCGTCGGCGAAGGAGACGTCGCTCAGCAGGTCGAGCAGATCTTCGACAACCTGCGACGCGTTCTCGCCGCCTGTGGCGGCACCCTGCGCGACGTCGTGAAGCTGAACGTCTTCGTGACGGATCCGTCCCATCGGCCGGCGATCACGCAGGCGCGGCTGCGTCACTTCGCACCGGGCGAAGCGCCCGCGAGCACCTACCTCGTGGTCTCGGCACTCGCGCTTCCGCAGCTCCTCGTCGAAATCGAGGCGATCGCCGTCATCGAGTGAAGATCGGCGCGCAGACGCTGTGAGCTGCGAGCGGTGCTCGTCGCGGCGATCGAGCTGGCGGAAAAACCTCGCCGGCCGGATGACCTCGCGCCGTGGTGGCGGCCCGGGGCGATCCGGCCGGCGGACACTGCCGCCGCTGCCGGCGGGGAATCAGCTTCCCGAGAGCGCCTGGAAGATCAGCTTCATCTCGTCGCCGATGTTGGCGGGAATCGTGTAGCCCTCGGGATTTCGAATCTGGTCCATGTGGTCGCGCACGGCCTCGGGCGTCGGCACCTGCCCCTTGCCGGCGAACCAGCCCGGTGCGAGGCCGACGAACACGCGCGCGAACCGGCCGCCGCCGACCGAAAAGACCTCGTGCGTCAGCTCGCACTGCTCGCTGGTGAGGTAGGCGACGAGCGGCGTCACCTGCGTCGGCAGCACGCTCTCGGCGAGCGGCCCCAGCAGCTGTTCGGTCATGCGCGTCTTCGCGATCGGCGCGATCACGTTGCTCTTGATGTTGTTCTTCAGGCCCTCGACCGCCAGCACGTTCGAGAGTCCGACGAGGCCCATCTTCGCCGCACCGTAGTTGGTCTGACCGAAGTTGCCGAAGATGCCGGCCGCCGACGCCGTGAAGACGATGCGCCCGTAGTTGTTCTCTTTCATCACCCGGAACGCCGGCATCGTCACGTAGAAGGCGCCCTCGAGGTGAACGTTGATCACCGCGCGAATGTCGTCGTCGGTCATCTTGGCGAACGTCTTGTCGCGCAGAATGCCGGCGTTGTTGATCACGATGTCGACCCGGCCGAAGGCATCGACCGCCGCCTTCGTGATCGCTTCGCCGCCGGCCAGCGTCGAGACCGAGTCGTAGTTGGCGATCGCCTCGCCGCCGGCCGCTTTGATTTCCTTGACCACGTCGTCGGCCATGCTGTGGCTGGCTCCGGTGCCGTCGGGCTTCCCGCCGAGATCGTTGACGACGATCTTCGCGCCGCGCGAGGCGAGCATCAGGGCGTAGGTCTTGCCGAGACCGCCGCCGGCACCGGTGATGATGGCGACGCGACCGTCGTAACGAATGTCGGACATCGGGGGTGTCTCTCCTTGCCGGACGCACCGCGGGCGCCGGTCTTGAAAACGCATCGAACGCCCGAACGCGGCGCAATCGATGCGGGTCACTGGCTGTCATGGAGTCCGGCGAGCGCCGGAATCGCGGCCGGAAGCTAGCAGCCGACTCACGAGTCAAAAGGGGGGTCCGAGCCGACTTGCAGGACAGGCGCGAGCTCTGGACGCCTCGCGCGGTTCCGACCCGTGCGGGCGTCAGCCGCCGCCGGCGGGCTTGCCGGCTTCGACCGGCAGTCCCACGCCGCTGTCGTTGATGTCCCGGATTTTCGCCAGCAGACCGTCGGGACCGTCTCGCGAGAGCATCGATTCGAACTGACTGCGATAGCTGGCGACGAGGCTCACGCCCTCGACGATCACGTCGATGCAAAGCCAGCTGCCGTTCTTCGCGCGCATCCGGTAGTCGACCCGCACCTCGCCGGTGTTGCCGCCGACGACCTTCGTCTGCACGGTCACGTCGCCGCGCGGCTCGGTTCGATCGCCGACCACGACGACGCTCTGGTTGCCGTAGGTGTCGAGCCGCTTGCCGTAGGTGGTGATCAGCAGCTGGCGGAACTGAGCGACGAACTCTTCCTGCTGCGCCGGCGAGAGCCGGTTCCAGTTTCGGGCCATCGCGAGTCGTGCGACGGTGGCCGTGTCGAAGACCTCGAAACCGATCTCGCGCAGCCGGGCGAGTTTTTCGTCGTTGGTGCCGCCCGCCTGCAGCACCGCGAGCACTCGCTTCGAACTTTCTTCGACGGTCGCCCGCGCGGTACCGGCGCTCACCTCGGGCAATCCTGCCGCCGGCGCCTCGCTCCGAGCGACCGCCGGCGCACCGGCGACGAAGGCCGTCGCGAGCATCATCATCCGCACGCGACGCATCGTTCGCACGTTCCTGCCTCCGTGTCGTCGAATCACGCCAGCCGCCTCAGCGAGCCTCGTCGTGGATCTCGTACAGCCCTTCGTCGGCGGGATCGTTGGAATCGGCCCCGTCGACGATCTGGTTTCGACGGTAGTCGACGTAGGCGTTGCGGACGAACACATAGTAGTCGAGCGAGTCCTCGCGGCTCTGCCGGATCGGATCGAGCAGGCGAGCCCGGGTGTTGACCAGGCGCACGGCCTGGACCCCGACCGTCGCCAGCGTGGGCACGAACAGGGTGTAGATGCCAAGAGGGCTGTCGGCCGCCGTCCCGACCGCGTCGCGCGGCGTCGAGGGCCCGAGCAAGGGCAAAACGAGATAGGGACCGTTCGGCACCCCGTAGACGGCCAGCGTTTGCCCGAAGTCTTCGTCCCGGCGCTCCAGTCCGAGCGACGTCGCGGGGTCGAAGAAGCCGGCGAGACCCACGCTCGAGTTGACCGCGAAGCGCAGGGCCGTCATGCAGGCGTTTTCCATCTTGGCCTGCAGAAAGTTGTTCGCCACGTCGATCGGGGCCCCGAGGTTCTGGTAGAAGCGATCGAGCGAGCGCTGGACGGGATCGGGCACGACGAAGTCCCAGCCCTTCGCGATCGGCTCGACGGCCCAGCGATCGATGGTCTCGTTGAAACGGAAGACGCCCCGGTTGAGGCCTTCGAGGGGATCGGAATACGGCTGCTCCACCGGCGCCGACGCGCAGGCGGTGGCGAGCGACGCGACCGCGGCAGCCAGCATCAGCAGGCGTGCCCGGCGTGCAAGACGGAACTCGATCATTTTGATTTTCCCTCCCCGTCGCCCGAGCTGACCACGAACTTTCCGATCAGGCTCTCGAGCGAGAGCGCGCTCTCGGTCCGGTCGATGGCCTCGCCCCGCGCGATGGTCGCTTCTTCGGCTCCGGGCAGCAGGGCAACGAACTGGTCGCCCAGCAAACCCGCCGTACGCACCGCAGCGGACGTATCGACCGGGAGCTTGAGCCGCGGGTCGAGATCGAGCACCACCCGGGCGCGCATCGACTCATTGAGCGCGATCGATCGAACCTGACCGACCTTCACGCCCGAGATCATCACCGGGGCGCGGTCGCGCAGGCCGCCGATCTCGTCGAAGGTCGCGATCACTTCGAAGCCGAGCGGGCCCGTGTAGGAGAGCCCACCCACGCGAAGCGAGAGCCAGCCGACGGTGCACAGGCCCGCGAGCACGAAGAGACCCACCACGAAATCACGACCCGGTTTCGGGCTCATCCTCGTTCCTCCAGCGCGTCGTCCGCTACACGCCCCACAGCGCCGTCACGGCGTAGTCGAGCACGAGAATCGCCACCGAACTCACGACCACGGTCGAGGTGGTGGCTGCGCTCACCCCGGCCGCGCTCGGCGCCGCCCGATAGCCGCGCGAGGTCGCCACGATGCCGACCAGCGCGCCGAAGAGCAGCGCCTTCAGCAGACTGACCTGAACGTCGTTCTCGAAATCGACCGCGCTCTCGAGGCTGGTCAAATACGACCCGCCGTCGATGCCGAGCAGTTTCACGCCGACCAGCCAGCCACCGAGAATCGAACTCGCGATGAAGAACGCCGAGAGCAGTGGCATCACGAGCGTCATCGCGATCGCCTTCGGCATCACCACGAGGTGCACGGGGTCGATCGACATCATGCGAAGCCCGTCGAGTTGCTCTTTGGACACCATGGCACCGATTTCCGCCGTCATCGCCGAGCCCGCACGGCCCGTCACCAGCAGGCCGGTCAGCACCGGACCCAGCTCTCGAATCACCGACAGACCCACCACCGCGCCGAGCGACTCCTCGGCGCCGAAGCGCACCAGCGTGTTGTAACCCTGCAACGCCAGCACCATCCCGACGGCGAGACCCGAGCCACAGATCAGCAGGATCGAGAGCACGCCGATGTCGTAGAGTTCGTTCACGAAGCGGCGGATCCGCGGCGGCGGCGTGACGACGGCACGCAGCATCTGACCGACGAAGACGGCGGTTTCGCCGAGTTCTTCGATGAAGCGCAGCACGCGCCAGCCGAGTGTGCCGACGAACTCCGGTTTCACGCTGCACGCTCGTGTCCGGGTTCGAACGGACCGTCGCCGTCGGCGCGAAAGAAGTCGGCGATCCGGCGATCGGGGCTCGCTTCGAGTTCGGCGGGCGGCGCCACCGTCGCCTGGCCGTCGTGCAAAAACGCGATCTGCCGGGCCATGCGCCGGGACGAGGGGATGTGATGCGAGGCGATGATCATCGTCATCCCGCGTCGCGTGGCCAGATCGACCAGCAACGCCTCGATCCGGCGCACGTTGACGGGATCGAGTCCCGAAAACGGCTCGTCGCAGAGCAGAATCTCCGGTTCACCGACCAGCGCGCGCGCGAGTGCGGCGCGCTTGACCATGCCGCCCGAGAGCTGCGCCGGCAGCAGTGCGCCGGCCTCCGGCAACTCGACCTCGTGCAGCAGCCGGTCCACGCGATCCGAAATCTCCGGCAGCGGCCGGCGCTGCTCGCGCAGCGGGAGCGCGACGTTCTCGAAGACGGTCATCGAATCGAGCAACGCACCACCCTGGAACATCATCCCGATCCGTCGTCGAATGGCCGTCAGTCGTCGCTCGGAAAGCTGCGTGATGTCCTCGCCGCGAATCAGCACCGAGCCGCGATCGATGCGTTGCAGCCGGCCGATCGAGCGCAGCACCGTGCTCTTGCCCGACCCGCTGCCGCCCATCAGCACGGTGATCGCGCCTCGCGGAAACGCGCACGAGAGCCCGCGAAACACCTTTCGGCGCCCGAAGCGCAGGTGAACGTCCACCATCGCGACGTGGGGACTCTCGTTCGGCGCGGAACCCATGAGGAAGAGATCCTTCGGCGATCCGCGCGTTACATAGCGAAGCCGCGCGCGGGCTGCGTCGCAGGCGGGAGACGGCCGGCGAGCCCGATCCGACCCGCGCAGGCCACGCCCGAACGCGTTCCCGCTCGACCCGAAGATCCTCGTCCGCCGAACCGTCACGAAATCGATCCCTCGAACGTGGAGAGGTGTACGGGCCCTGTCGGGCACGGGAGGTGACGGGATGGAAACGAGATCGATCCGAGGCGACGCCGCCGGAAAGCGGCCGGTACTGATCGTGGGCGGAGGAATCGCGGGGCTGGTGGCGGCGACCTTCGCCGCACGTGCGGGCCAGCGGGTGCTGCTTCTCGAAGCCGTGTCGGAGTTCGGCGGGCGCGCGCGAACACGCGAAACGGACGATGGATTTCTCTTCAACCTTGGCCCGCACGCCCTCTATCGCGCCGGCCGGGCGGGCGCGGTGCTGCGCGAACTCGAACTCTCTCTCGCCGGAGGGCCGCCGCCGACCGAGGGCGCGCTCGCGCTTTGCGAGGAGCGCGTTCATTCGCTGCCGACGGGATTCGTCTCACTGCTTTCGACCTCGCTGCTCGGACTGGCGGAGAAGTTCGAGCTCTCGCGCTTCCTCTCGGGTTTGCCGCGCATCGACTGCGCGGAGCACGATCACGAACCGCTCGCGCGGACGCTCGAACGGCGCCTGCGACACCCGCGCGTTCGCGCGCTCGTTTCGGCCCTCGTGCGGCTCTCGTCCTACGCCCACGCGCCGCAGCAACAAAGCGGCGGCGCCGCACTGCGCCAGTTTCAACTCTCGCTCGGCGGCGTTCGCTATCTCGACGGCGGCTGGCGTTCGCTGGTCGCTGCGCTCACCGACGCCGCTCGCAAAGCCGGCGCCGAACTCCGCGGCGCCGCGCGCGTCAGCTCGGTCGAACGCGAAGGCTCCGGCTACTGCGTGCGACTCGCCGCGGGCGAGCCGATCCGTGCGGCCGCGGTGGTGCTCGCCACCACGCCCGCCGAAGCGAGCGCGCTGTTCGACGGCGGCCACGACGAACATCTCCGGCGCGTCGCGCACGAGGCCGTGCCGGTCCGCGCAGCAGCGCTCGATCTCGGCCTCTCCCGGCTGCCGAACCCGCGCGCCGGCTTTCTGCTCGGCATCGATCAGCCGCTCTATTTCTCGGTGCACTCGAAGGTCGCCCGGCTCGGGCCTGCCGGAAGCGCGGTGATTCACGTCGCGCGCTATCTCGAGCCCGGTGAATCCCCTTCGCGTGAGACGGTGAGCGCTCAGCTCGAAGCGCTGGTCGACCGCCTGCAGCCGGGCTGGCGGGAGTGCGTCCGATCGCGCTCGCTGGCGCGCGATTTGCCCGTCGCGAGCGCGCTCTCGCTCGCGGCGCGCGGGGGATGCGCGGGCCGCGCACCGGTCGCCCATCCCCGCTATGCGGGGTTGTTCTGCGCGGGCGACTGGGCGGGGCACGAGGGAGAGCTGGCGGACGCGAGTTTTTCGAGCGGACGTGCGGCCGGAATCGACGCCGCACGCGCCGCCGCGCGAAGCCCCGCTGCATGAGCGTCGGCCGGGAATCGATGCACGCGGGGATCGAGGCCGCGTTTCGCGACGAGAGGCGCAGTCTCTTCCTGCTCGCGTATCGCATCACCGGCAGCGTCACCGACGCCGAAGACGTGGTGCAGGAAACCTTCGTGCGCGCCCTCGCGACGCCGCCCCCGAACACCAGCTGGCCGTGGGCGCCGTGGCTGCATCGGGTGGCGGCGAACGGCGCCCGAGACGCGCTGCGCAGGAGAAAGCGCGCGCGCTACGTCGGCCAGTGGCTCCCGGCACCGCTCGAGACCGATCGCTTCGGCGATCTCCTGCTGCCCGCGATCCACGAGCCGCCGTCGACGGCGGGTCGCTACGAGTTGCTGGAGAGCGTGTCGATCGCGTTCCTCACCGCGCTCGAAGCGCTCGCGCCCACCGCGCGCACGGTCCTCGTGCTCTGCGACGTCCTCGAGTACGCGGCACGCGAAGCGGGCGAAGCGCTCGGTCTTCGCGAGTCGAACGTGCGTCAGATTTTGCTGCGCGCGCGACGCGCGATGCAGGCCTACGACGGATCGACCCGCCGCTTCGATCCCGAAAAGGCGCCGCGAACGCGCGAAACGCTGGAGCGGATGATGGTCGCCTTCGCACGACGCGACGTCGGCGCGCTCACCGCGCTGCTCGCCAGCGACGTCGTGACGCGGCACGACGGCGGCGGCGAGTTCCTCTCGGCGATGCGACCGATTCGTGGCCGGCGAAACGTCGTCCGCCTGCATCTCGGAATCGCCCGCGACGATGCGCTCGACGCGCGGATCGTGACGCTCAACGGCCTGCCGTCGATCGTCGCGCAGTACGCGAGCGGTCCCCACCGCCTCGCGCGCCGATTCGTGCTCTCGGTGCAGATCGACGAGAGCGGAGAAATCTGCGAGATCCACTCGCTGGTCGCGACGCCGAAGCTCGCCGGCATCGACTGGGACGCGCGCGCAGGGGCCCGTTGATCGAAGGCACCGGGACACGCGCGAACGACGTACGCCGGTGCGTCAGCCGTTCGGCCGCCGACGCCGTGCGCGCGCGAGAACGGCGAGGCCGCCAGCGACGAGAAGCGCGCTGCCCGGTTCGGGCACGACGAAGAGCTGCGTGATGCGGATGCCCCAGACGTTGGCCGACGGCACGAACTCCTGGAAGGTCCAGAACACGTCGGGGTCGCTCGGGTCGACGACCGTCGCGCTGTAGTCCCCGAACCGGTTGCGTCCGTCGCCGCCGAGGCGCTGATAGTCGGCCACGCCCGCCTCGAGCAGGATCGGCGAACCGAACTGCGTGCTGCCGCCCGACGTCTCGCCGAGCACGGCGAAGCTGCTCGCGTACGTCGTCTCGCTCGACCCGCTCATGCCGATCACGATCTCGCCGCGCGCGCCAATCGCGATCGACGGGTAGTAGAGATCGAGTTCGGGATCGGTGATGAACCCCGACTCCAGCACGTCGTGCGTGGTGGCGTCGAAGGCGAGCCAGCGTACGGCCGCGCGACCGTCCTGCTCGCCCCCCGCCACGGCCCACGCCCGCCCGTCGCGCTGCACGATGTTGCTGCCGAAGCGCGAATCGCCGGCGTCGAGATCGGCCTTCGGACCGGGCTGCCGCGCGTCCGGAGGCCCGAGCACCGCCGGCACCGCGATGTTCTGCAGCGCGCCCAGCACCGCCGTCGCACCCGAGGTGTCGATCTCGTTCACCATCACCAGGCCGAGCGGTGCGATCGTGCCGGAGATCAGCGTCGCGCCCGGCGTGGCCGATTCGAGATCGACCACGGGCTGCGCCTGGTAGCCGACCAGCACGCGTTCGAACGTCGTCGCGCGCTCGATCGTCGGCGTGGGCGCGAGCAGGTCTGCTTTCGGGATCACGATGACACCGCTCGTGGACGCGTCCTGCGACGTTCCGAGCGGAAACATCGTGGTGGCGACCACGACGGAATCCGCGCTGACACCGAGGGTCGGGAAGTCGGCCCAGAGCGTGTCGCTCGCGTCGGCGTCGATCCGAAACCCGTGCCAGCCTTCTGTCGGATCGCTGCTCTGCGAGACCGCGACGAGAATGCCGTTGGCGGCCCGCGCGTTGTCGGCCGACACCGCGAACCAGCGCTGCGATGCGGCGTCGTAGAGAACGCGCGGATCGAAGCTCGATCCCGCATACGCGGCCCCCGCGCTGCTCCAGAACTGATTGAGCGAACGGGTCTCGACGCGCACCCCGTCGCTCTTGCGATAGACCGCGTAGCGGCCGTTGATCAGCTCGACGACGTGCTCCGGGCCGACGGCCCCCATCGTGTCGGGGGGATACGAGCTGCTCTCGGAACCGAACCGGGAGCCGGTGAAATCGAGACCGACTGCGAGCGAAAGCGCGCTCGCGGTGGACGGCGCTACGACGCCGAGCGCGAGCGCGAACGGGAGCCACCGGCGCGCGACCGCCCCGGGGCGATTCGAACGGGCGCGCGAGGCGGACACGAGGCGAGACGTCGGCATGGGCATCCCCGGCTCCTTCGACGGGCCGGCGAGAGGCACCGCAAGAGCCGTGCCGCGCGCGGGTCGCTCGCGAGCCGCGGTCGGGCCTCCGCAGCGCCAGCAGACGAGCAACGAGGTCGGCGTTTGCCTTGATTGAGCAAGTGCGTTCCGCGACGCGAAGATCGACCGCCGCGCATTCGCGCGATCCCGGGCCGAGTCAGCGGGCGGCCGCGGCCAGCAGCTCTTCGATCTTGCCGATCACCGCGGGATCGTCGGGCTTCGTTCGCGGATCGAACTTTGCCACCGCGACGCCACGGCGGTCGAGCAGGTACTTCTGGAAGTTCCACGTCACGGGTCCGCCGATCGGCGCAGGCTGGCCGGTCAGCTCGCGATAGAGCGGATGCATCGCATCGCCCTTGACCGTGATCTTCGAAAACATCGGAAACTCGACGCCGTAGGTCGACCGGCAGAACTCGGCGATCTGCGCGTCCGTCCCCGGCTCCTGGCCGAGAAAATCGTTCGCCGGAAAGCCGAGTACGACGAAGCCGCGCTCCCGATACTTCTTGTGGATCGCTTCGAGCGCGTCGTACTGGGGCGTCAGCCCGCATTTGCTCGCGACGTTGACGATCATCACCACCTGGCCGCGATAGACGGCGAGATCCTCGTCGCTTCCGTCGATCCGTTTCATCGTTCGCGAGAGCAAGGAACCTCCTTCCGGCGCGCCGGGCGACGACGAAACCGCCGCCGGTGCTCCGCTTCCACCCGCCGGATCCGCCGCGACTCCGTCCCCGCATGCGCTCGAAAGCGCCGCCATCGACGCGAGCACGAAGAGCGATCGGAAGGAGCCGGCCCCGAAGATCGAACGTCTCAAACGGAGTCCTTTCGCGCAGACCCTTCGACCCTAGCCGGCAAGATTCGGCGGGCCAGCGAGAGGCACCGGGTTCCGGCGGCCGGCCGGGGACGAGCCTCGGGCTGCCGGCGCTCCGGCGTTCCCCGGCTGGCCCGATTTCAAACGAGCGATTAAAATGACCGTTCATGAGTGCCGCGCCCCGCATCGCACCGCGCTGGAGAGCGTCGGTTTCGTCCGGAACCACGGATTCGGGCGACGATACGCAGGCCCGCGTCCTCGCCGCGGCGAGCGATCTGTTCGCCGAGCGCGGCTTCGAGCGAACGACGATTCGCGAGATCGCCGAGCGCGCGGGCGTCAACATCGCCGCCGGGCACTACCACTTCGGCAGCAAGCGCGAGCTCTATCTCGCGGTGGCTCGCGTGCAGTTCGAGACCCTCGATGCCCGAATCTCGGCGGCACAGGCCGATGTCGACGACGCTGCACTCGACGGCCTCTCGCGCGAGGCGCTCGGCACGCTGCTCGGGCGCCGCATTCTCGCGATGCTCTCCTTCCTGCTCGGTCCGCCGCCGAGCCCGCACGGCGCGATCATGCTCGGCGAACTCGCCCATCCGACGGACGCGCTGCCGGTGATCGTGCGCGAATACGTGCGCCCGCAGCAGCAGCGCGTGGCGAACATCCTCGCACGCCTCGCACCCGGTCTCGACACGCGCAGCATCCAGCAGTGCTGCTTCAGCATCGTGTCGCAGGTCTTCTTCCAGCGGCTGATGCTGCCCGCGATGCCCGACCTGCTCGGCGTCGCGGAGTTGCCGCGCGATCACTTGAAGCGCACGGCGGAACACATCACGGCGTTTTCACTGGCCGCGCTCCGAGGTCTCGAACGCGTCGCGCCCGCCGCGCAACGGCGCACGCGCGCCCGGGAGAACCGAACGAAATGAAGAGCCGCCGTCCGCTCCTGATCGCGGGAGGGCTGCTCGCCCTCGCCGTCGTCGCCGGCCTCTGGTGGCGCAGCAGTCATCCCCCGCTTCGGTACACGGGATTCGTCGAAGGCGAAGAGCGCGTGATCCGCGCCGAGGTCGCGGGGCGTGTGACCGAGGTGCTGTTTCGAGAGGGCGACACGGTGCCGGCCGGCGCGGTGATCGCTCGCCTCGATCGGGCGGAGATCCGCGCCCGCATCGCGACCCGGGAACGCGAGATCGCGATGCTCGACGCGGATGCCGCACGCGCACAGGAACAGCTCGAACTCCTGCGCCGCACGTTGCCCCGCGACGTCGAGACGAGAAACGCGGAAGTGCGACGCGTGGCCGCCTCCAGCGAGCTCGCCTCGCTCACCTGGAAACGCACCGCACGACTCGAACGCGACGGCGTCGCCTCGGCGCAGCGTCTCGACGATGTCCGCGCCCGGCGCGACGAATCGTCGAACGCGCTCGCCGCCGCGCAGAGCATGCTCGCGCGCGCACGCGCCGAGGAGGGGAACATCGACGTCGCGCAGCAGGCGCTCGCGGTGGCGCAGGAACGCCGCGCGCTCGCGGCCGCGCAGCTCGACGAGCTGCGCGTCACCGAGGCACGGCACGAGATTCGGGCCCCCGACGTGGCGACCGTGCTGCAAACCCGATTCGTCTGGCCCGGCGAGCTGGCGCAACCGGGCACGGCGATCGCCGCGCTGCTCGACCCCGAGGACAAGTACGTGCAGATCTACGTGCCGGCGAGCGACGTGGTCCGCGTCGTCGTGGGTGCGCGTGTCACGATCGAACTCGATGGCGCGCCCGAGCGCCGCTTCCCCGGCGAAGTGAGCTTCGTCGCCGATCGCGCGACGTTCACGCCCGAGAAGATCGAGTCGCGGGGCGACCGTCTGGGGCAGGTCTATCGGGCGAAGGTGCGGATCCTCGAGGGCGCCCGCGAACTGCCGGCCGGCGCCGAAGGCAACGTCTACCCCGACCGCGCGCCGCAGCTCACCGCGCGCGCGACGCCGTGACCGCGAAGCACGCCACGAACGCGCGACCGCCTCCCCCGCTGTCGATTCGTTTGCGCGCGCTGCGGAAACGCTTCGGCGCGCGCGAGGCGCTGCGCAGCATCGATCTCGACCTCGAGGGCCCCCAGGTCGTCGGTGTCGTCGGCCCCGATGGTGCCGGCAAGACCACGCTCTTGCGCACGCTCGCGGGGCTGCTCGAGATCTCCGCCGACGAAGCCAGCGTGCTCGGCTTCGATCTGCGCGCGGACGTCGTGCCGCTGAAGGCGCGCATCGGCTACGTGCCGCAGAGCTTCGGCCTCCAGCGCGATCTGTCGGTGATCGAAAATCTGCGCTTCACCGCGCGACTTCATCGATTGAGCGAAGCCGAGCTGCAACAGCGTGCCGTGCCGGTGCTCGAGCGCACGGGACTCGCTCCGTTCGTCGATCGTCCGGCCGGCGCGCTCTCGGGCGGGATGAAACAGAAGCTGGCCGTCACCAACGCGCTGCTGCCGGATCCCGCGCTGCTGATCCTCGACGAGCCGACGGCGGGGGTCGACGTGATCGCGCGCGACGAGATCCGCGCGCTGCTCGAAGAGCGGCGCGAGCGGTCGCTGGTGATTCTGAGCACCAGCTACCTCGACGAGGCCGAGGCCTGCGACCGGCTGGTCTATCTCGACGAGGGGCGCGTCGTCGCCTGCGACGCGCCGGCCGCGCTGCGCGCGCGCGTCCCGCTCACGCTCCATCGCGCGTGGGGTGAGGATGCGCGAAGCCTCGCGCGCGCGGCCCGAACACTGCCGTACGTCTCGTCCGCCCGGGCGGTCGGCGGTTTCGCGCGCATCGAATCGCGCGAACACGCCATGGCCTCGCGTCTGTCGGCGGACCTGCGTGCCCTGCAACCCGGGCTGCGCCTCGTCGAGGCGATTCCGATCGACACCGAGTCGATGCTGCTGCATCTCGCCCGGCCGGACGCGGGGCCGGGAGCATGAGCGGCGACGTGATTCTCTCCGTCGAGGGCCTGACCCGGCGCTTCGGTGATTTCGTCGCGGTCGACGATCTCGGCTTCGAAGTCCGCCGGGGCTCGATCTTCGCGTTTCTCGGCGCGAACGGTTCCGGCAAGAGCACCTCGATCCGGATGATGATCGGACTACTCACACCGACGGCGGGCGCGATTCGGGTGGACGGCGTCGACGTGATCCGGCAACCGCGCCGCGTGCGCGATCGGATCGGCTACATGGGCCAGAAGGTCAGCCTCTATCAGGGCCTCACGTTGCGGGACAACGTCGAGTTCTATGCCGGCCTCCACGGGTTGTCGGACCGCGTCCGCGACGAACGCTGGGCGACACTTCGCGAGCGCTTCGAACTCGGCGACGCGGAGCGCGAACTTCCCGAAAACATGGCCGCCGGGATCCGCCAGCGTGCGGGTCTCGCACTCGCCACGCTGCATCGACCACGCGTGCTCTTTCTCGACGAACCGACGGCAGGCGTCGACGTTCACAGCCGCGGCGTGTTCTGGGACATGATCCAGGACGAATCGGACGCGGGCACCACGGTCTTCGTGACCACGCATTTCCTCGAAGAGGTGGATTTTTGCGATCGCGTTTGTTTCATCGATCAGGGGCGCCTCGTCGCGAACGACTCGCCGGCGGCACTTCGCCGCCGGTTCGGCGGCGGCAGCCGGATTCGCGTCGCGATCGAGGGTGCGGACGAAGCGACGCACGCGTGCGTTCGCGCGTCGCTCGCCAGCGAGGGGTTCGCGACCGAAGACACGGCGGACGGCGCGCTGGTGGCGAAGGTCGCCGAGCTCGATGACGCCCGCCTCGCCGCACTCGCGCGTGCCCTCGATCGACATGCGGGGGCGGAGGCGAAGATCGAACTGCCGGAGATGACGGACGTGTTTCGCCGGCTTCTGCGCGACGCCGCGAGCACGCGCCGATGAGCTGGCGCCGGCTGCGCACGCTGATGAAGCGCGAGGCGCGGGCCACGATGCGCGACCCCTTCACGATGACGATCCTCGTCGCCGTTCCGCTGGTCGCGCTGACCCTCTTCGGCTTCGTGCTCTCGACGGAGGTGAAGGGCCTGCGCCTCGGCGTCCACGACGCGAGCGGAAGTGCGGTGGGACGGCGGATTCAGGCGGATCTCGCGGCCGGTGACGCGTTTCGCCCCGTTCCCTTCGCGACGCGCGAGGCACTCGATCGTGCGCTCGTTTCGGGCGAGATCCGCGCGGCGCTGGTCCTGCCGCCCGGCCTCGCACGCGAAGTGGACGGCGGCGGCTCGCCCGATTCGGCGGCACAGGTGCAGGTGATTTACGACGGCGCGGAGTCGCTGCTCAGCAGCAACGCCGAGGGGTATCTGCGCTCGCTGGTCGCGGCGTCGCTGGCCGACGTCGCGGCGAACGACGCGCTGCCGGATCGCGCCGCCCCGAGCCTCACCGCCGGGCGCGGCATCCGCCTCTCCACGCGCGCACTCTTCAATCCTCGACTCGACGGCCAGCGCTACATGGTCGCCGGCACGTTCGGCTTCGTGCTCTCCTTTCTCACCACGCTGATCACCGCGGTCTCGATCGTGAATGAACGGCTCGGCGGCACGTTCGAGCAACTGCAGGTCACGCCGGCGACGTCGCTCGAAATCTTTCTGGGCAAGATTCTCCCGCTCGGCGCGGTCTTCGCGGGCGACGTGGCCCTGATGGTGCTCGTCGCGGGGCTCGCGCTCGGCGTCTGGCCGGTCGGGAGCGCCGCGCTGTTCGTCGGAATCTCGTCCTTCTACGTGCTGGTCTCGCTCGCGCTCGGCATCGTCATCTCCGCCACCTCGAAGACGGCGCCGGAGGCCGTGCAAAAGACGGTGATGCTGAGCATTCCGCTCACGCAGCTCTCCGGCTTCGCCTTCCCGCTGCGCAGTCTCCCGCGTCCGGTGCAGTGGTTCGCCGAGGCCTTTCCGGCCACGCACTACATCCGGATCAGCCGCGCGATCTATCTGCGAGGGCAGGGATTCGAGTCGATGATCGGCGAGCTCGCGTTGCTGGTGTTGTTCGCTGCGCTCTTGATCGCGGTCGCGCTGCGCACGATGGATCAGCGCACATGAGCTTCTTTTCCAACGTGCGCGCGATCGCGTGGAAAGAAGCCGTGCTGCTGCGACACGATCCCGCGCTGATCGCGATGGTGCTCGCACAACCGGTCCTGATGCTCTTTCTGTTCGGCGGCGCGCTGACCAACGAACCCGCGAACGTGCCCCTCGCGGTGCTCGATCGCAGCGAGACCGCGCTCTCGCGCCGGCTCGTCGAGGAGATCGGGACCACCGGCTACTTCCTCGAGCCCCGGTTCGTCTCCGGCTACGAGGAGGGCCGCGCACTGCTCACGACGGGCGACGCGCTGTTGATGCTGGTCATCCCCGACGACTTTCGGCGAGCGGCCGAGCGCGGGCAGGCCGAGGTGCAGCTCTTGCTCGACGGGTCCGACCCGGTCGCCGCGGCGCGTGTCTCCGGTTACGTCGCCGCGGTCTTGCAGCGCTTCGAGACCGGGCGGCCCGTCCTCGTGCGCACGACGCCGCCCGGAATCGCGGTGCGTCAGGAGTTTCGCTTCAACCGCACGCTCGCCGATCGCCGCTTCTTTCTGGGAGCGCTCGCCGGCATGCTGCTGACCAACCTCTGTCTCTCGGCGACCAGCCTCGGGCTGGTCGGGGAGCGCGAGAACGGAACCTTCGAACAAATGCTCGCCCAGCCCACGCGACCGATCGAGATCGTGCTCGGCAAACTGGTCCCGTTCGTCGGCCTCGCCTTCTTCGTGCTGGTGCTCGCGCTCGTCGGCGCGGGCGTCGTCTTCGACGTCTGGCCCGCGGGCAGCCTGATCGCGCTGCTGATCGTCACACTGCCCTTCGTGGTGGTGACGCTGGCGGCGGGCGTGCTGGTTTCGACCATCGCGCGCACCTCGGCCCAGGCCGTCTTCATCACGGTGTTTTTCATCCTGCCCTCGTTCGTGCTCTCGGGGATGATGTTTCCCTATCAGTTGATGCCCGACGGCGTCCGTCAGATCGGGGGCATGCTTCCGCTGCGCTGGTATCAGATCGCGCTGCGCGGCATCGTGCTCCGCGGCGCCGGGCTCGGCGAGGTTCTCGTTCCGCTGTTCGCGCTGCTGGGGCTCCTCGTGCTCGTGCTCGGTCTCGTGGTGCGGCGGGTGAAGCCCCGCCTCGGATGACCCGCCCGGGAAAGCGGGCCAGTGCCGTCACGCGAACGACGGGCTTAGCCTCGGGCGGCCCCTGCCGATATGCTCGGGCAAATGCGTGTCACGTCCCTGCGCTCGTTGCTCCTCGCGTTCCCGCTCGGTCTCGCCCTCGCGGGCGCCTCGCCGGTTCACGCCGGTCCGGCGGCACTCACCTGCGACGAACTCCCGCGTTTGATGAACCAGTATCTCCAGCATCACGTCGTTCATCACCAGCTCGACGCCCCCCTGCGAACCCGGGTGGTCGATCAGTATCTCGATCGGATCGACGGTACGCGCGCGCTCTTTCTCGACGCCGAGGCGAAAGCGCTGGCGGCCAGCCTGCGCGACGGGCTCGACCCGATTCTCGCGGGCAACTGCGCGCAGCTCGGCAAGATCCAGCGCGACGTGATCGCGCGGACGAAGCGCCTCGAAGAGTTCGTTCGCACCGAGATGGCGAAACCCGAGTTCGCGCTCGAACCGGCGACGCGCCTGCTCGGCGACGCACGCAAGCGCGGATTCCCGAAGTCCGCAGCCGACCGCGACGCCCTCTACCGCGCGTTGATCCAGTTCCAGATCGCCAACTATCTCAACTCCGGGCTCTCGATGGACGAGGCGCGCAAACAGCTCGTCCACCGCTACGAGTTCATCACCAAGCAGACGACGGACCAGGACGATGCCGAGATTCGGGGCATCTTTCTCGATTCGTTCGCCACCGCGCTCGATCCACACTCCAACTATCTCGCCCCCGACGAAGCGGAAGACTTCGACATCACGATGGGGCTGTCGCTGGAGGGCATCGGGCTCGCGCTGTCCGAACGCGACGGCTACGCCGTCGTCGAGGACGTGATCGCGGGCGGCGCGGCGGATCGGCACGGCGTGGTCAAACGCAAGGACAAGATCGTCGCGGTCGCCCAGGAGAACGGCGAGCCCGTGAAGGTCATCGACATGAAGCTTCGCGACGTCGTGCGACTGATCCGCGGCGCGAAGGGAACGCCGGTGCAGCTGACGGTGCTGCGCCCGGGCGATCCGCCGGAGCGGTTCACGGTGACGATCGTGCGCGACAAGATCGATCTCGAGGAACAGGCCGCGAAGCTGAAGTTCGAGAGCGTCGAGCGCGACGGGCGAACGCTGAAGCTGGCGATCCTCGATCTGCCGGGCTTTTACGGCGACCGCGACGCGACCAAGCGTCAGGCCGAGCGCGAAGTGAAGGAGTTGCTGCAGCAGGTTCGCGACGCCCGTGCCGACGGCCTGTTGCTCGATCTGTCGAGAAACGGGGGGGGACTGCTCGAGTACGCGATCAGCATCTCCGGCTTCTTCGTCCGCGAAGGTGGCATCGTCGCCGTCAAGCAGGAAAGCGCGCCGCCGCGCGTCCTCGCCGATCCCGATCAGGGCATTCTCTACGCGGGACCGATGATCGTGCTGATTTCGCGCGCCACGGCGTCGGCCTCGGAGATTCTCGCGGGCGCGCTGCAGGACTACCGGCGCGCGCTGGTCGTGGGCGACGACCAGACCTTCGGCAAGGGCACCGTGCAGAGCGTGATCAATCTCGGCGACGATCTCGGCAAGCTGAAAGTGACGACCGCCCTCTTCTTCCGCCCGGGCGGCGCTTCGACACAACTCAGCGGCGTGAAGGCGGACGTGGCCCTGCCCTCCTACTCCAACACGGAAGACCTCGGCGAGAAGGCGCTGCCCGGGGCGCTCCCGTCGCAGAACGTTCCGCCGTTCGTGCCGGCGGCCGAGGCGCCGCTCTCCCCCTGGCAGCCCGTGACGCCGGGTGTCGTCGCGCAACTTCAGCAGAAGGCGGCCGAACGCGTCGCCGCGTCGCCCGCATTCGCGGAGATCCGCGAGAAGCTCGAAGAAAACCGAAAGAATGCGGGGATGATCGTGCTCGCGGACGTGATGAAGACGAAGGACAAGGGCGACGAAGACCCCGATGACGCGACGGCACGCGGCCCGAACCGGAAGCCGACTCCGCAGGCCCTCGAAGCCACCCAGATCCTCGCCGACTACGTCGTGCTACAGCGCCAGCAGCTCGCGCAGCGGGAGTCCCGCTAGCGCCGGCGCGCCGTTGCCTTCGGGGAGCCCCGCGGGTTCCGCGACGCGCACTCGCCGCCCCCAAAAAATTTTCATTTCACGCTGTTCCTCCGGCTCGATCGGCGGTAGAGAAGACGGACGCGTTTTCTCCGGGATCGCGCGACGTCGCGATGCCGTGATGCAGCGGAGGGAAGATGAGCAAGCGGGCCCGAGCGCGCCGAATCAGCGCGCTCACACGTCTCACGTTCGCGATCGCACTCGCGCTGGTCACGATCACGACCGGCGCCGGCCGGGCCCGGGCGATCGAGGCCCTCGACGGGCGGATCCAGCTCCACGGCTACTTCGAAGAACAGCTTCGGGGCATCAACGCCAACTTCGAAGAGAACTTCGATCTCACGCAGTGGTATCACGTGCTCAACCTGGAACCGGAGTTCGACATCCTGCCCGATGGATGGGGGCCGCTGACGGGACTCTCGGCCTACGCCCGAATCGAGGTTCGGTACGACTGCGTGTGGACCCGCGCCTGCGGAATGTTTCGCGCGGCCGATACGTTCGGCGACCGCGCGAGCAAACTTCCGGTACGCCTTGGCGACGGCCGCTACGCGAACCTGACGGGTGTCTCGGAAGCCTCGGCGGCGGAGCCGGCCGGCAGCTTCAACCGGGTGGTGTTTCCGACCCGTGCCCTCGACGGCGGGCGCCGGCTGGGCGCACCGAACACGGTCCCCGGCCTCAACACGCTGTTCGACGTGAAGTCGAGCGCCGTTCTCTTCGGTGGCCGCTCCTACCGGCCGGCGTACGACAACACCTTCGCCTCGATCCTCGACTACCTCTTCGCCCTGCGTTCGGTGCCCGGCTCCGAGAACGGCATCGAGATCCAGACCCTCGGACCGTGGCTGCCGAAGAACAAGATCGTCCCGAACGGTCTCTTGCGCGACGTGCCGAACCCGTTCCGCGCCGGCGACGCAGTCTCGGGCACGACCGTGATCGCGACCGGCCTTCCGCTGACGGGTGCTTCGGCGCTGCCCTATCGACCGGCACCGACGCTCCCTTCGGGAAGTGGCGGAAATCTCGCCGAAGCGAGCGGGCTGCACTACCCGAGCGTCGGCGCGCAGGCCGTGCTGCGACAGAAGGGGAAGCTGCTCGACAGCTTCGACCAGAACTTCAGCGAATCGCAGCTCGCGTGGAATCGGGGCGCCAGCCAGCAGGACGAGAAGGAGCTGAAAGAGGCGTACATCGACGCCGAACTCTTCGACGGCCGATTGCTCGCCCGGCTCGGCAAGCA
>CAZDHU010000005.1:0-1514 GCA_964505355.1 uncultured Myxococcaceae bacterium
CGAGGCCGAGCTCGCCCGCGAGGCGCGCGAGCCGGCGGGGATCGCGCAGTTCGCGCACCGTCGCGCGCAGGCTGCCGACTTCGTCGTCGAGCCGCTGCTGTTCGTGCTGCGCGGCACCGAGTCGCAGCTTGAGGTCGAGGATCTGCACGCGAAGGCCTGCCACCGCGAGCGCGGCGAGGATCAGCAGCGCGAGCGACGCGAGCGGAATCCGCCGTTCGCGCGCGGGAGGGCGCGGCGTTCGCGCGAGGTCGCAGCCGATCAGGAATCGAGACGAAGGTCGGCCGGGCGGTGCGGCGCAGGGAGGGAGAGTGCTCATGCAGCGTCCTCCAGTCGTTCAGCGACCCGAAGTCGCGCGGATCGAGCGCGCGGATTTCGCGCACACTCGGCCTCGCCGGGTCGGACGGCGCGTCGGGTCAGCAGACGAACGCGCGGCTCGTGGCCGCAGATGCAAACGGGAATCCGGGGCGGGCAGACGCAGCCCTTCGCGGCCTCGCGAAACTGCGTCTTGACCTCGCGGTCTTCGAGCGAGTGATAGGCGATCACGGCGATGCGGCCGCGCGGATGCAGGCGCGAGATCGCGGCCTCGATGCCTTCGCGCAGGGCCGCGATCTCGTCGTTGACCACCATGCGGAGCGCCTGAAAGACGAGCGTCGCGGGATGATGCCGGCGGCCGGCTCCGACGCGGCTGCCGCGCACCACACGGACCAGATCCTCCGCCGTTCGCAGCGGGGCTTCGCCGCGCGCGCGCACGATCGCGCGTGCGAGCCGGCCCGCGCCGGGAAGCTCGCCGTAACGACGAAACCAGTCCGCGAGATCCTGCTCGCTCGCCGTCGCCAGCAGATCGGCCGCGTTGACGGGGTTGCGGCGATCCATTCGCATGTCGAGCGGGGTTCGCGCGGCGGTCTCGTCGGCGAAGCGAAATCCGCGTTCCGCCGCGTCGAGATGTCTCGAAGACACACCGAGATCGAAGAGCACGGTATCCACTCCGGCGATTCCGAGGTCGTCGAGAACGCGGTTCAGCTGGCGGAACGAGGCCCGGATCAGGCGAACTCGCGGATCCGCGAGGTCACCTCGCCGCGACGCCTCGGTGAGTGCTTCGTCGTCCACGTCGAGCGCGATCAGCCGTCCGTCGGGCCCGAGCCGGGACAACAGGCGGGCGGCGTGGCCGCCTCCTCCGAGAGTTCCGTCGACGATCACGGCTTTGGTGCCCGGCGCGAGCAAGTCCACGACCTCGTCGAGCAACACCGGTTCGTGGCGATACGAGTCGGTCAACGAAGGATTCGGGGTGCCCCGAGACCCCGGAGCGCCGGCAAACGGTTCGTGCCCCCCAACACTCGCCGCTCACCGCGCCCCGGTGGTCCCGGGAACACCCCAACCTCTCATCTGGAGAAAGCGATGCCTTCTCCAGCCCCCCTGAAACCCTTCACAGCCTGAGATCCTGTGCCCAGGCCGACAGATTGTCCGTCGTACGCTCGAGATCGCGCGCGAAGCGTTCGCTGTTCCACAGCTCGACG
>CAZDHU010000006.1:0-4599 GCA_964505355.1 uncultured Myxococcaceae bacterium
CCGATCTTGACCGGCAGGTGATAGTCGGCGTGAATCGCCGAGGGGCTGAAGTCCGGCGCGATGGTGACGACTTCGCCGCCGTTGTATCGAGACTCTGCGACGTAGTGATACCAGTGAATGTTCGTGTAGACGGGATTCGCATGCCAGATCAGCGTGAGTTCGGCGAGGAACCAGTCGTCCATCGACGACGTGGGATTGTAAAGACCCCAGGTCAGATGCCAGCCGGGGCTGAAGTCCTGAAACTCCGCGTTGCCATCGGTCATCGGCAGCCCGAGCGCTTCCGAGAACAGACGCGCGGGCGCAGCACCGGGCTCGGGCGTGAAGAGGTTGATGATCGACGCCGCGCCCTCGCTCTGGATCGCATTCAGGATTCGATCGGCGATGTCGGTGAGCGCGACGTCCCACGAAACGGGCTCGAACTTGCCCTCGCCACGCTCGCCCACGCGCTTGAGCGGCGTCGTCACGCGATCCTGCGAGTAGTGGCAGTGACTCCAGCCCGCGCCCTTCTGGCAGCCCATCGGGTTCATGTCGGGGACACCGGTCTCGATGGTCGAGAAGGTGCCGGACTGTTCTTCACGAAGGATGCGACCGTCTTTGGTGTAGACGCGCCACGGACAGCCTCCCGGATAGCAGTCCACGGAATGGCTGCCCCAGGTCACCTTGTCCCAGGTCCACTTGCTTCGATACGCGTCCGCCCATGCGCCCTCGGTCCTTGCCATCGTCCGTCCTCCCCGGCATCGCGCGCTCGCGACCCGCTCTCTCACCGGTCCGCATCCCGTGGCGATGGAGCATCGCCAATCACCGGAACGACGATCGTCGGCGCCTCGCATGGTTCGTCGTTATGACGAGAGTCATGCGCGTCGTCGGATTCATGTGCTCGGCACGGCGGGCGTCGGAGCGAGATCGCCGGGCGGGCGCATCCAGAATGAGACCAGCACCCCGAACGCCATCGTCGCGACCCAAAACGCAACGGCTCCCCGGTAGGTTCCGGTGGCGTCGAAGAACAGGCCCGGGATCACCGGCGCGAGCCCGATCGCGATCGTCGAGGCGAGCTGGAGAAGGCCGTAAATCGTCGCGAACCGCGATTCGCCGATCACCCGCAACGCGAGAACCGGCGTCACGGCGACCTCGGTGCCGACGGCGACACCGTGCAGCACGACGAACGCACCGAGCACGGGCAGCGAGCCGACGAAGAGCAGAAGCGAGAGCGCGATCATCTGCAGCATCAGCGCGAGCCGCAGCGCCCGCAGGGCGCCGATCCGGTCGCCCACGAAGCCGCCCGCCACCTTGCCCACCGCGGACAGACCGACGGCGGTTCCGAGCGCCGTCGCGGCCACCGTCGCCCCGTGCCCGACACCGGCCAGATACGGCACGAAGTGAACCTGAAAGCCGAAGTTCACGAGGCCGGGCACGATCAGCAGGAGCGTGAGCGGCAGCATGCCGGGACGTGAGAACTCGCGACGGAAATCGATCGGCGGCGGCTTCGCCTGCGCGGCCTCGCCGGAACCCTCCGGCTGCAGCCGCCCCGCCGGCAGGATGGCGAGCATCGCGATCGGCGTCGCCACTACGACGAGTCCGAGCACGGTGTACGTGACACGCCATCCCTGCGCGTCGATCAGCGCCTGCAGCGCCGGCGCGAGCAGCAGCGCGCCGAGGCTCGCCCCGACCGAAACGAGGCCGAGCGCGAAGGCCGTACGATCGGGGATCCGCACGGTGACCGCGATCGTGATCGGCATCATGGCGACGCCCGCGAACCCCGGACCGAGCAGCACATTGGCGGCGACGAAATGCCAGGGCTCGGTCATCGCGGAGAGCACCACGAATCCCGCCGCGAGACACGCCGTCCCGGCGGCAATCGGAACCCGAACCCCCGTGCGATCGATCAGCAAGCCGACGATCGGCGTCGCAAGGCCGGCCGACACCACGGCGACGCCGACACCCGCCGACAGCGTACCGCTCGGCCAGCCGTTCGCGGTGGCGAGCGCGTTAAGAAAGACGCTCACCGTTTCGACGCCGCCGCCGAGCACGATGAACTGAATCAGGAAGCCCGCGGCGACGAGCGGCATCGCGCCCCGGATTCCGGCCTCGGGTCGTTGATTCGGACGCAGTGGATGGCCCCCGCGCAGCGACTCCGCGAGGGAGCCGGCGATGACGAATGCTGCAGTATCCACGCTCTGACGCCGGCCGCGATGATCGCGCGACGGCAGTGAGATCCTGACCCGTGAACGCGACCGCCGGCGACCTCCCCGGCGCGATGTTCCGATGCGCGGCGCCGTCTGGCATCATGCCCGCGTGGCTCAGTGCGACTCGGACCGCCCGAATCATCGCCGCGGAAGCCCGATCTGAAGAAAGGCACTGATGCCCGCCCGGCTGCTTCGCCGCGGTGCTCTCACGACGGCTCTGCTCCTCGGAGCCGGGCTCTTTCTCTGGCTCGTCTACCAGGGCCTCACCTGGGATCTTCGCGCGCAAGATCGGACGACGACCGAGAGCTTCCGGGTGGTCGACGTGGTGCGCGGTACGCTGCGCGAGACCGTGGTGGCGACCGGCGTCCTCGAGCCCTTCGCGCGCATCACCGTGCAGTCCGAGATTCCCGGCATCGTGGCCACGACGCACTGCGACGACGGCGCGCGTGTCGTCGCCGGGCAGCCCCTGGTCGAGCTCGATCACGGACGGATCGATTCGCTGGTCGCCGAGTTGCGCGCGAGCCTCGAAGCAAAGCGTGCCCTCGCCCGGCAGGACGTCGTCGCCCGCGCCGAGGCCGACCTCGCGCAGGCGCGACGCGATCACGACCGGATCACGAGCCTGTTCGCGCAGGGCGTCGCGTCGCAGAGTTCCCGCGACGAGATGGAGCACCGATTCTCGCTGGCCTCGATCGCGGCGCGCGACGCACGTGCGGAAGGCGACGCGCGACGTGCCGCCGTGGCGCGGGCCGAAGCGGCCCTCGCGCGCGCCGAGCGCGACCTCGCGAAATCCGTCATCCGCTCGCCCGTCGACGGCGTGGTGATCGACCGCCGCGTCGACGTCGGCACCGCCGTCGCCGACATCCAGAACGGCGGCACGGTGGTCGCGGTGCTGGCCGACGATCGCCGCATTCATCTGCTGGCGGAGGTGGACGAGAACGACGTGGCGCGGGTGCGGGAGGAGCAGACGGCCGAGGTGCGCATCGACGCGTTTCCCGGCGAAACCTTCGAGGGCCGGGTTCGGCGCGTCGCGTCGTCGGGCACCGTGCAGGGCAACGTCTCCAACTTTCAGATCGAAATCGAGCTCCAGCCGGATTCGCGCATTCGCGTCGGCATGTCGGCCGACGCACGCATCACGCTCGCGCAACACGAGAACGCGCTGCTGGTGCCGAATGCCGCGATCGTCCGCACACCGGAGGGGCCCACGGTACGCGTCTCGAAGGACGGAAGCGCGGACGATTTCCGCCGGGCGACCATCCGCGAGCAATACAGCGACGGCTTTCAGACCATCGTGGCCGACGGACTGCACGACGGAGACCGCGTTCTCGTGCGCTCCGACGGCGTGCAGTGACGGCGTGACCGCCGCTTCTCCGCTGCTCGAACTTCAGGGAGTTTCGAAATCGCATCGCCTCGGCGAGAGCGAAGTCGAAGTGCTGCACGACGTCGACCTCGCGATCGACGAAGGCGAGTTCGTCGCGATCATGGGCCCGTCGGGTTCGGGCAAGACCACCTGCCTCGAGATTCTCGGCGCGATCTCGCGCCCGAGCCGCGGCCGCTATCGCTTCGAACGCGAGCCGATCGAAGGACTCTCGGACGATGCGCTGGCCGATCTGCGCGCGCGACGCATGGGTTTCGTCTTTCAGACCTTCAACCTGATGCCCCGTATGTCGGCGGTGCGCAATGCCGCGCTGCCTCTGCTCTACGCCGGCGTCGCTCGCGACGAGCGCGAGACGCGCGCGGCCGAGATGCTGGAGCGAGTGGGGCTCGGACATCGTCTCGACCGCCGGCCCAATCAGCTCTCGGGTGGCGAGCGGCAGCGCGTCGCGATCGCGCGCGCACTCGTCAATCGCCCGCGTGTGATCTTCGCCGACGAGCCGACGGGAAATCTCGACGAGGCGAATGGACGCGAGGTGCTCGCACTCTTTCGAACCCTTCACGACGAGGGCACGACGCTGGTCGTGGTGACGCACAGTGACGAGGTGGCCGCGGCCGCGCGACGCGTGGTGCGCATCCGCGACGGCCGCATCGCGGAAGACGTGCGCCGTGCCTGACTTCGGCCGGAGCCGGCGGCTGCTCGTTCCGCTCGCGGGCGACGGATTCGCGCAACTGCGCGCCGAGTGGCGAGGGCACGCACTCACGCTGATCGGTCTCGTCTGGGGGGCGGCAGCGGTCGTGCTGCTGCTCTCGATCGGCGCGGGCTTCAACCAGTTTCTCGATCTCGGCGTCGCGAAGACGGGCGATCGGTACCTGATGATCTGGGGCGCATATACGACGACCGAAAGCGGCGGCGCGCGCCCGGGCCGGCCAATTTCGCTCGACCTCGACGATCTCGAACGCGTCCGCGCGAGTGCACCCTCGGCCGCACGCGGAGGCGCCGAGATTCAGCGCTATGGCATCGCAGTCGAGACGCCGCGCAAGA
>CAZDHU010000007.1:0-11732 GCA_964505355.1 uncultured Myxococcaceae bacterium
CGCGATCGCGACTATCGCGGTGCGCACATAGATCGGGTTGCGTGCGGGCTTGAAGCGCGCGACCGCGCGGCCCGTTCACGATCTCCGGCTGCGGTCCGTACAGACAGCCTTCGACGCGCACCTCCGTTCGCAGCGCGCCGCGATCGGGGATCGCACCATCGGCCGCAAACGCCGCGGACGCCGCTGCGACGAGTGAGAGTGCGCACGAGAGTTCGAGGATGCGGCGTGCGTGGGGCATGCCCGGGAAGTGTCCGGCGCTGGCCCGGGGGTGATGCGTTCCCGGTGTTGCCCCGGGGCGGCCCCCGGGCGTTCTCCGGAGCCGGAACCGCTTCGCAGCGCGCCCGACCGCGACCGAGATCCGGACCGGCCGCTTGACCCCCTCGTGCGCTCCGGGTATCCAGTGCATCAGCCGATCCGAATGAACAGATCGACAACCCCCGCCGGAGGATCTCAGGTGCCCTCGATTCACGCTCTGACCGATACCCCGCCGTTTCTCGACACCGGCCTGCCGCTGCTGGCCCGATTGCCGTTCAAGGTGCGGGATCTCACGCCCGCAACCGTCGCCTTCGGCCGCAAGGAGATCGAACTCGCCGAGCACGAAATGCCCGGCCTGATGGCGCTGCGCGAAAAGCACCGCCGCGAGCAACCGCTTCGCGGCGCGCGGATCATGGGCTCACTGCACATGACCGTGCAGACCGCCGTGCTGATCGAAACCCTGGTCGATCTCGGAGCCGACGTGCGCTGGGTGAGCTGCAACATCTTCTCGACGCAGGATCACGCGGCGGCCGCCGTCGCGGTCGGCCGCGAAGGAACTGCAGCGAACCCGAAGGGCGTGCCGGTCTTCGCATGGAAGGGCGAGAGCCTGCCCGAATACTGGTGGTGCACCCTGCAGGCGCTGATCTGGCCGGATGGCCGCGGCCCCAACCTGCTGCTCGACGACGGCGGCGACGCGACGCTGCTCGTCCACCGAGGCCTCGCCTTCAACAAGGCCGGCAAGGTTCCCGACCCGCTGCCGAACGACAGCGAAGAATGGACGGTCGTGCTCTCGCTGCTGTCGGGGATCCAGCAGCTCGACCCGCAGTTCTGGGAGCCGATCGCGGTCGAGATCAACGGCGTTTCCGAAGAAACGACGACGGGCGTTCATCGGCTCTATCAGATGCAGGAACGCAACGAGCTGCTGTTCCCCGCGATCAACGTCAACGACGCGGTCACCAAGAGCAAGTTCGACAACGTCTACGGCTGCCGCCATTCGCTGGTCGACGGCATCATGCGCGCCACCGACGTGATGCTCGCGGGCAAGGTCGCCGTGGTCTGCGGCTATGGAGACGTCGGCAAGGGCTGCGCGCAGTCGCTCGCCGGCCAGAAGTGCCGCGTGGTGGTGACCGAGATCGATCCGATCTGTGCGCTGCAGGCCTGCATGGACGGCTATCAGGTCGTTCGGCTCGAAGACGTCGTCGAGACGGCCGACCTCTTCATCACCGCGACCGGCAACACCGGCATCATCACCGCCGCGCACATGCAGCGGATGAAGGACAAGGCGATCGTCGGCAACATCGGGCACTTCGACAACGAGATCGACATGGCCGGGCTGGCCCGGCTGCCCGGTGTCCGCCGCATCGTCGTCAAGCCGCAGACCGATCAGTGGACGTTCCCGGACGGTCATTCGATTCTGGTGCTCGCCGAAGGCCGCCTGCTCAACCTCGGCTGCGCGACCGGACACCCGAGTTTCGTGATGTCCAACAGCTTCTCGAACCAGGTGCTCGCGCAGATCGAGCTTCACCGCCGCCACGCGAGCTACGAACGCAAGGTCTATACGTTGCCGAAGACGCTCGATGAAGAAGTCGCGCGGCTGCACCTCGGCAAACTCGGCGCGCGCCTGACCGAGCTGTCGGCGGAGCAGGCGGCCTACATCGGTGTTCCCGTCGAAGGCCCGTACAAGCCCGACCACTACCGCTACTGACGAAACCGCGGGGCGATCGGTCGATCTCGTCGCGACCTCCGATCGCCCCGCGGCGCACCCGCCGGGCCGCCCTCGTGCGGCCCGGTGACGCCCGCGCGCGGAGTTCGTAGACTCCGCGCGCTTCGTCTCGCCGGGAGGGGTGCGTGCCGATCGCGTCGTCGATCCTTTTCGATCCGCAGGCGTGGATCGCGCTCGCCACGCTGACGCTGCTCGAGCTGGTGCTCGGCATCGACAACATCGTGTTCATCTCGATCCTCGCCGGCAAGCTGCCGCCGGAAGATCGACGGCGCGCGTGGCGCAGCGGGCTCGCTCTCGCGCTCGTGATGCGCATCCTCCTGCTGCTCACGCTGTCCTGGCTGATCCACCTGACCGCGCCGCTCTTCTCCCTGCTCGGAAACGAGATCTCGGGGCGCGATCTGATCCTGATCCTCGGCGGCCTGTTCCTGATCGGGAAGAGCACGCACGAGATCCACGACAAGCTCGAAGGCGCCACCGAGATCGAGCGAGCGCGCGCGCCGGCGAGCTTCCGCAGCGTGATCATCCAGATCATGCTGCTCGACATGGTCTTCTCGCTCGATTCGGTGATCACCGCCGTCGGCATGGTGGATCGCGTCGAGATCATGATCGCGGCCGTGGTGATTTCGATCGCTCTGATGATGCTCTTCGCGGCGTCGATCGGCGCCTTCGTCGAGCGCCATCCGACCGTCAAGATGCTCGCCCTCTCCTTCCTGCTCCTGATCGGCGTCGCGCTGATCGCGGACGGGCTCGAGACGCACATTCCGCGCGGCTACATCTACTTCGCCATGGCGTTCTCGGTCTTCGTCGAGATGCTCAACCTGCGCCTTCGCGCGCGCAGCGAGCCCGTGCGGCTGCATCACACTCCCGCCGCGCTCGCCGCGGCGATGCCCCCCGTGCCCCCGCGACCGAAGGCGAAGAAGAACCGGCGCCGATGACTCCGCACGACGCCGCCGTCGATCTGCTCGCCTTCATCGAAGCATCTCCGACCTCGTGTCACGCGGTCGCGGAGAGCGCGCGCCGACTCGTCGCGGCGGGGTTCACGGCGCTATCGGAAGGCGATGCGTGGCCTCTCGCCGCCGGAGATCGTCGCTTCGTGACCCGCGGCGACGGCAGCCTGATCGCGTTCGTCACGGGTGCGTCGCCTCCGCACCGGGCCGGATTCGGAATCGTCGGTGCGCACACCGATTCACCGCTGCTGAAGCTCGCACCACGACCCGACGTTCGCGCCGACGCGACCGGGCTCGCGCGTCTCGCCATCGAACCCTATGGCGGCGTGCTGCTGCACAGCTGGCTCGATCGCGATCTCGCGATCGCGGGCCGCGCCAGCTTCGCGACCCCGTCCGGCTCGCCGATCCGCAATGCGCTCCTGCGTCTCGATCCGCTGCGCGTTCGCGTCGCCAATCTCGCCATTCACCTGCAGCGCGAACTCGCCACCGAGGGCCTGCGGCTCAATCCGCAGCAGCACCTCGCGCCGATTCTCGGCCTCGCCGACGCCTCACCGGTCGCGGATCTGCTCGCCGAAGCGCTGCGCCGCGACGGACACGGAGCGGTCGAAGCGCACGACGTGCTCGGCTTCGATCTCTCGCTGCACGATGCGCAGCCACCCGCGCTCGGCGGAGACGGCAATGCGTTCGTCTTCGCACCGCGCCTCGACAACCTCGCGAGCTGTCATGCCGCGCTCGGCGCGCTGCTCGCGGGGGCTGCGAGCGCGACGGCAGCGACGCGCGTAGTCGTCCTCTACGACCACGAAGAAGTGGGCAGTCGCAGCGCGATCGGCGCCGCGGGCCCGCTGCTCGAAACGACGCTCGCCCGGATCAGCGACGCGCTCGCTGCGGGCGAAACCGACGCCTGGCCGCGCGCGCGCGCCCACTCGCGGCTGATCTCGGCCGACATGGCGCACGCCGTGCACCCGAACTTCGCCGAGCGGCACGAGCCCGGCCACCGCCCGCTGCTCGGCGCCGGACCGGTGATCAAGGTGAATGCAAATCAGTCCTACGCGACCGACGCCGGCGGTGCGGCCGAGATCGTCGCGCTGGCGCGCGCGGCCGGCATCGAACCGCAGTACTTCCTCTCGCGCGCGGATCAGCCCTGCGGATCGACGATCGGACCGATCAGCGCCGCACGCACCGGCATTCGCACCGTCGATCTCGGAAATCCCATGCTCTCGATGCATTCCTGCCGCGAAATGGCCGCCGCGGCCGACGTCGCCCCGATGATCGAGTTGCTCCGGCGGTTCTTGCTCAGTCGCTGAGTCGGGCTCCGTCCGGGATCTCGCGCCGCCCCTCGCTCTCGATCCGCACCTCGCCTTCGAGCACGACGCCCTCGCCGAAATGCACGTCGCCCCGCACGGCGAGCCCGCGGCAGTTCCGAAGCGACGGCGCGCCGCGCGCGAAACGCACCACGAAGTCGTCGATCGCACCGAAGAACGCGGGATCGAGATCGACGCGTAGCGCGCGCAGCGCCTCGGAATCGATCGGCTCCAGCCGGCCATCGTCGTGCAGCCGGTAGAGATCCGACCAGAGCACGAGCAGGTCGTTCGTCGTCTTCACCGGCGCGAAACGCGTGCGCGGCACACGGATCGCGCCGGCGCCGTCGAAGAGTTCGATCGCGGCTCCCATCGCGGTTTCGAGTTGCAGACAGCGCGGCGAGGCGGGGTCGCGCGGATCGACGCGCTTCGCATTGCGGATCAGCGGCAGACCGAGCGCACCGCCACGCCGCGCGAGCAGCGCATCGAGCGCACGCAGATCGACCCACAGGTTGTTGGTGTTGAAGTAGCGGTGACGCTCGATGTCCTGAAACTCGTCGGTCTCGTCGGGTGGACACTGCGCCGATTCGCGCAGGACCAGCGTTCCGTCCCGCCGGCGCGCGAGATGCCCGCCCTTGCGGTCGGCGAGCGTACGATCGGCGACCTCCATCAGGAACGGCAGATCGTTCTCCGCGACGAAGGCGAGAATCGAAAGATCGACCGTGGCGCCGAGGTTGTCGGCGTTGGAGACGAAGGCGTGTCGATACCCGGCATCCAGCAACTCGGCGAGCAGTCCCGAGGTCGCGAGCGAAAGATAGAGATCGCCGTGCCCGGGCGGGCACCACTCGAGCGAGGGATCGGCCGGCCACTCGACCGGAGAGAGATCGTCCTCGCGAACACGCGGCACGCGATGCTGCACGAAGTCGAGTGGTAGCCCGACGGGCAGCCGCGGATGACGCGCGAGTGCGGCCAGCGAATCGTCGCGCGTCCGAAAGCTGTTCATCAGCAAGAGGGGCAGCGGAACCCCGTGTGCGCTGCGCAGCGCGAGCGTCTGTCGCGCGATCACGTCGAGAAAACTCACCCCGGGTCGCACGGGCAGCAGGCTCTTCGCGCGATCGAGCCCCATGCTGGTGCCGAGCCCCCCGTTCAGTTTCACGATCACGCTGTGTCGCAACAGCTCCTGCGCGCGACGATCGGACTCGACCGGGGCGAGCGTCGCGGCGTCCGGCAGCGCGGGCACGGGCTCGATCTCGTGGCGCGAGAGCAGACCGGTCTCGCCGCGCGCCACCCTCGTCCACGCCTCGCGAAAGGCGGCGATCGCGAGCTCGGGCAAATGCGCGGCGCGCATCTTGCGCTCGACGGCCTCGAATCCCGCCTCGCCCTCCGCTCGACCTCGCTCGCCCATGCGTCCTCCATGACGAACTGTGCGACTCGTGCCCGGCCGACCGCCGAGCCTACCCGCCACCGCGCCGGCGCGCAGGATCAACCGCGATCCGCGCGTCGCGATCTGCTATCAAGCGCGCGCGAGACGGGGCGGTGACGGAAGACTTCGAAGCACGCGTGAGCCGGGCGATCGCCCGCTGGGTCACGGCGGTCGATCGGCGGCCGGGCCGTCTGCTCGCCGTGCTGCTCGTCGTCACGCTCGCTCTCGGTGTCTACGCGGCGCGCACGCTGGGCGTCAACAGCGATCCCGAGGCGATGATCGCGGGCGACCTTCCCTTTCGCGCCCTCGAACGCGACCTCAGCCGGTCTTTTCAGACGGCCGACGACGCGATTCTGATCGTTCTCGACGGCGACAGCGCGAGCACCGCCGGCCGCGCGACGCGTGCCCTCGCGGCGCGACTGGCCGCCGATTCCGCCCGCTTTCCGCGCGTACGCGTTCCCGGCGGCGGCGAGTTCTTCGAGCGCAACGCCCTGCTCTATCTCGAAACGGCCGAGCTCGAACGCTTCTCCGATCGGCTCGCCGCCGTGCAGCCCTTTCTCGCCGAACTCGGCCGCGACACCAGCCTCGTCGGCATCTCGAACCTGCTCGCCGAAGCGCTCGCCGCGCGCGAGCGCGGGGTCGACGTCGGTCTCGATCTCGCACAGGCGCTCGATCGCGTGCGCGTGGCCGGCGAGGCCGCGCGCGAGGGTCGCGCGTCTCCCGATCCGTGGGGCGACGCGCTGATCGGCGGCTCGCTGTCCGAAGAAGCGCGGCACCGCGTGATCGTCGTCGAGCCCGCACGCACGTTCGACGAGCTGCTTTACGCGGCGGATTCCGTCGACGCGATCCGCGCGGCGATCGCGGAGCTGCAGCTCACGCCCGAGCACGGCGTCTCGGTCCGCGTGACCGGCGACGAAGTGCTGAATTACGACGAACTGAAGGTGGTCGAGCGCCAGGGCGTGCTGGTCGCAGTGGTCTCGCTCGTCCTTTTCAGCGGCGCCGTCTTCTTCGCCCTGCGCTCGCTTCGCACCGTGCTCGCTCTGGTCGGCAGTCTGATCGTCAGCCTGCTCTGGACCAACGCCTTCGCGGCCGTTGCGGTCGGTCAGCTCAATCAGGTGTCGGCGGTCTTCAACGTGCTGATCGTCGGACTCGGCGGCGAGTTCGGGATCCACGTCTGCATGCGCTTTGCCGAACTTCGCGCGAAGGGCCGTCCGCGGGCGGCGGCGCTCTCCGAGATGGCGGCGTCGATCGGCAGTTCGCTGCTCTCGAGCGCGGGCACGACGGCGATCGGCTTTCTCGTCTTTCTGCCCACCGACTATCGCGGCGTCGCCGAACTCGGATTGATTTCGGGCGCGGGCATGCTGCTCAGCCTGCTCTCCAGCCTCACCGTCCTGCCCGCACTGCTCTCGCTCGGCGCACCCTCCGCGCCGCACGCAGAGGCGCCTTCGCCGCCGTGGGTCGCGCGCGTTCGGCACCTTCCGCTCCGCCATGCCCGCACCATCCGGTTCGTCGCACTCGCGATCGCGATCGCCTGTGCCGTGCTGGTGCCGCGCGTCGGCTTCGATCACAACCCCGTCAACCTGCGCGATCCGAACACGGAGTCCGTGCAGGCGATGAATGCACTGCTCGCCCGCAGCACACTCTCGCCCTGGACGATCGACGTGATCGAAACCGATCTCGCGACGGCCGATGCGACCGCCGGACGGATTCGCGCGCTACCCGAAGTCGAGCGCGCGCTCACCCTGCGCGACTACGTTCCCGACGAACAGGACGAGAAGCTCGCGATTCTCTCCACCGCTTCGCTCTTCCTGCCACCCGCCGCAGCTCCTCCGGCCGCGCCGTCGCTCGACACCGAGCGCAGCGCACTCGCGCGCCTCGCCGAACGGCTCGAACGTCTCGCGTCGGGGGGCGAGCCCGACGCGTTCGCGACCAGCGCCGCGCGGCTTCACGCCGTCCTGCAGACGTTCGCCAGCGCAGACGGCGCGATGCTCCGGCGCCTGCGAACCAACGTGGTGGGGTCGCTGCCCGAACAGCTCGACGAACTGCGCCGCGCGCTCGCCGCAGGCCCCGTCACGCTCGACGATCTTCCGGCCGAGCTGCGCGAGGAGATGATCGCGACCGATGGGCGCGCGCGGATTCGAGTCTGGGCAAAGGCGGATCTCGGCGAGAGCGCGGCGCTCGAAGCGTTCGTCGACGCGGTCCGCACGAAGGCCGCGCTCGTCACGGGCAGCGCCGTCAGTCTCGTCGAGTGGGGACGCGTGACCTCGAACGCAATGCAGCAGGCCCTCGCGACCGGCGTCGCCTGCATGCTTCTCTTCCTCTTCGTGCTCTGGCGCAGCGTGCGCGACACGCTGCTCGCCTTCTTCCCGCTCGCGCTCGCCGCCGGCGTCACCGTGGCCGCGATGGCGCTCGCCGGCGAACGATTCAACTTCGCCAACGTGATCGTCCTGCCCATGCTGATCGGGATGGGCGTCGACAACGGCATCCACCTCGTCCACCGGCATCGCAGCGAACCCGAAGAAGAAGACGTCCTCGCCACCAGCACGGCGCGCGCCGTCTTCTTCTCGGCCGTCACCACCATTCTCAGCTTCGGCAGCCTCGGCTTCGCCCCGCACCTCGGCATGGCCGCAATCGGCAAGATCCTGACGCTCGGCGTCGCCGCGACCTTCGTCTGTTACGTGGTCGTGCTTCCCGCCGTTCTCGAATGGGACGATCGCCGGCGGAACCGCGAACGGCCGCGCGGCTGAGCAGATCCGCCCGCTCAGCCGCGCACGGCTTCCACCACCCGCAGGAAGTTCGCGCCGAGCAGCTTGCGAATCGCGTCGGTCGAAACGCCGCGGCGCAGCAGGTGGTCGACGAGGCGCGGCAACTCGATGGGCGTGACGAGATCGCGCGGCGGGCAGATCGCACCGTCGAAATCGCTGCCGATCGAGACGAAGTCGTCGCCGGCCACCGCGATCACGTGCTCGATGTGGCGCGCCACGGCTTCCGATCGACCGCCCCAGAACGGCTCGCCGAGAAAATCGCTCTGGAACATGATGCCGATCGTCCCGCCGGTGCCGGCGATCGCGCGAATCTGTTCGTCGTCGAGGTTCCGCCAGTGGGGATGCACCGCGCTGACACCGGTGTGTGTCACCAGCACGGGCCGACTCCGGTCGTGTACCTCGAGCGCGTCGAAGAAGCCCTGCCGATCGATGTGCGCGAGATCGACGAAGATCCGCTTCTCGTCGAGCCGGCGCACGAAGTCACGGCCCGCGTCGGACAGCCCCCGGCGGTCGCCCGAACGCGTCGGCGCGCTCGTCACGCCCAGTCGTGAGCTCGACAGATGCACCAGCGTGACGCGAAGCACGAGATCGTCGGGAATCAGATCGAGCGCGCCGGGATCGCGGTCGAGCGCGTTGCCCCCCTGAATGCCGATGAACGCCGCGTGCAGCCCCGCCGCCCGCGCAGCCCGGTACTCGGCGACGCTGCGCACGACCCGCGCTTCGCCCGGAACGCTGTCGAAGATTCCCTGCAATCGCCGGAGGTTCTCCAGAAAGACCTCGGGTCGTTTGCGAGCGCTTCGAAAGGGGTTGGTCGTGATCACCCAGATCGCCCCGCCGAGGCCGGCCTCGCGCACCCGGGGCAGATCGACCTGCGAGAGAAAGCGCCCGCCGGTCGGGCCGAGTCCATGCCGGCGCCGCAGGTCGTAGCCGAAGATTCGCGTCCAGATGAACGAGTCGACGTGAAGATCGATCACGTCGCTCGCGAGGTAGAGCTCGACGGCTTCGCGCGAGATGCCGAGCCGCCGCGCCCGCTCGGCGGGGTCGATCGAGACGGGTTTCACGCGATCGGCGGCGGGCATCGTCGGCACGATAGCGGCCCGACGCGCCCGCGCGCCGCATCCGCGCGCGGCCCGGAGCACAGTGCCCGCCGGCGATCTCGCAAACGGGCTGGTCTATGCTGCGCGACCGGCGCGAAGCTCGCCCGATCCGGAGGTCTCGTCATGAGCGATCGCAGTCGCACGCCGCTCGCGCAGACCCCCGCCTGGCAGGCCCTCGCGGCGCACCGTCGCGAGCTCGACGGCGTGCAGATGCGCGATCTCTTCGCCGCCGACCCCGCTCGTTTCGAGCGCTTCTCGATCGCGTTCGAAGACTGGATCGTCGATTTTTCGAAACACCGGATCCTCGATCGAACCCTCTCGCTGCTGCACGCGCTCGCGGCCGCCGCCGATGTCGCGGGCTGGACGCGCCGCATGTTCGCGGGCGACGTGATCAACACGACGGAAGGGCGCGCAGTCCTGCACGTCGCGCTGCGCAATCGATCGCAGCGCGTGATCGAGGTCGACGGCCACGACGTGATGCCGGGCGTGCGCGACGTGCTCGGCCGGATGCGCTCCTTCAGCGACGCCGTGCGCAGCGGGCACGCCCGCGGTTTCGACGACCGGCCCTTTCGCGACGTGATCCACCTCGGGATCGGCGGCTCGGACCTCGGCCCGGTGATGGTGACCGAAGCGCTCGCGCCCTTCGCCACGCCTGATCTGCGCGTGCGCTTCGTCTCCAACGTGGACGGCGCGCATCTTCACCGGACCCTCGCCGACTGCGATCCCGCGACGACGCTCTTCCTCGTCGCTTCGAAGACCTTCACCACGCAGGAAACGCTGACCAACGCGACCAGCGCGCGACGCTGGCTGCTCGCCGCGTCGAACGACGAGGGCGCGGTCGCCCGGCACTTCGTCGCGCTCTCGACCAACGCAGAAGCCGTCGCGCGTTTCGGCATCGCGCCCGAGCGCCGGTTCGAGTTCTGGGACTGGGTCGGTGGCCGCTACTCGCTCTGGTCGGCAATCGGCCTGCCGATCGCACTCGCGGTCGGCTTCGAGCGTTTCGAAGAGCTGCTGGACGGTGCGCACGCGATGGACGAGCACTTTCGCACCGCACCGGCGGAGCGAAACCTGCCGCTCACGCTCGCGCTGCTCGGCGTCTGGTACTCGGGACACTGGGGCGCGAGCTCGCATGCGATCGTTCCGTACGACCAGTCGCTGCACCGACTGCCGGCGTATCTGCAGCAGGCCGTGATGGAGAGCAACGGCAAGGGCGTGACACGCGACGGTGTCGCGGTTTCGGTGCCGACGAGCCCCATCGTCTGGGGAGAGCCGGGAACGAACGGGCAGCACGCCTTCTTCCAGTTGTTGCATCAGGGCACGCATCTCGTGCCGATCGATTTTCTCGCGCCGATCGAGCCGCTGCACCCGCTGCTCGATCACCACCGCATCCTGCTCGCGAACTGTCTCGCGCAGAGCGAGGCACTGATGCGCGGCAAGCAGTCGGACGAGGTGCGAGCGGAACTCGCGCGCGAGGGCCTCGCCGGCGCAGCGCTCGAGGCGCTGGTGCCACATCGCACGTTTCCGGGCAACCGCCCGAGCACGACGATTCTCTTTCGCCGCCTCACGCCGCGCACGCTCGGCGCCCTGATCGCCCTCTACGAACACCGGATCTTCGTCGAGGGAATGATCTGGCAGATCGACTCGTTCGATCAGTGGGGGGTCGAGCTCGGCAAACAGCTCGCGAAGACGATTCTCTCGGAGCTCGATGGCGCGACGGTGCCCACGGCGCACGACGCCTCGACGGCCGGCCTCCTGCGCGCGGTGCGGGCCGGGCTCCCGCGATGAGCGGCGCCGCGCCGCCGACCGGCCGCGTCCGCGAACTCTCGATCTCCGAAATGCTCGTCTTCGGCCTCGGCGACCTCACGGTGAACACGGCGCTCTCTGCCATGTCGCTGGTCTACACGTCGTACTTCCTGACCCAGATCGCCGGGCTGCGCCCCGCGCTCGCCGGCCTCGTTCCGCTCGTCGGCCGCGTGATCGACGCCGTAGCCGATCCATTGATGGGCAGGCTCTCCGACCACGCCCGCTTCGCGTCGGGCCGCCGGCGGCCCTACTTGTTGATCGGCGCCCTGCCCTTCGGTCTCAGCTTCGCGGCCATGTGGATCGATCCATCGTTGCTCGGTGCGTGGGACAGCCAGTTCGCGCGTTTCACCTACTACAGCATCGTCTATCTCTCGACGTCGCTCTTCATGACCGTGCTCTCGATTCCCTACATGGCGCTGAT
>CAZDHU010000008.1:0-23695 GCA_964505355.1 uncultured Myxococcaceae bacterium
CCGGCGGCGCCGCCGGCTCGAGCGCGATCGCGAAGGCTTCGGCGCAGGCTTCGGGGCCGATCACGGTCACGAGATCGACGAGTCCTTTGGCGAGCGTCTCGGCGTGCGCGGGCACGAGACCGCGTCGAATCAGGGCGTCGCGTACGCGCGCGCGCCGCTGCGTGTTCTCGTCGGGTCGCCGGTTCGGATCGTCCATCACGCCTCCTCGCGTGCGATCCCTCCGAGCAACCTCGATGCCATCGGCAATCCCGGCGCAGTCGTCGCGACAACCCGCGCGCCGCGCTTGCCATTCACGTCTTCGCCGCCCCCTGCCTGGAGTTCGCGAGCGACTCGTCCGCACCCCGATTCGAGGATCTCGGAGTGCGCCGTGCGCCACTGCGCAACGGGCTGCGCAGCGAACGTCTCCCGTTCATTCGCGCCAGCCGAGCGGGACCCGTGCCTCGTCGGCCTCGAGGTCGAGCTGCGCGAGTTGCCGCTCGAGACGCTCGCGCTCGCCTTCGAGTCGCGCGCGCTCGCGACCGTGGCTGGTCGGCGTGCGCTCGGCTTCGGCTGCCGTTTCGAGGATGCGCGCCCGCACGTTGTCGAACTCGACCCGCCACTGCGTTTCGCTGCGACCGCCGCGAATCAGTCCCTCCGCGGCGAGTGCGTTGCGCGACAGCGTGACGACACCCGCCGCGGCATCGACGCGATACGTGAAGTGATTGAAGAACGAGAGACCCAGCAAACCGACGCCGATCGTCGAGCTGATGCTGGCCGGCACGCCTTCCACCCGCGCTCCGCCGACCTCGACGGAGTCGAGCATCAGGACGGGCTGATCGACGACGCCGTTCGCGGTCGAGTAGCGGAGCGTGCGGGTTTCGGGTCCGACGCGCAGCCCGAGTTCGTCGGCCACCCGCTTCGGCAACAACACGTCGCTCGCACCGGTGTCGATCAGGAACGGCGCCGTCACACGATCGTTGAGTCGCACCTGGACGATCATGCCGGTGCCGGCGCGCTCGACGCGCACGTGATGAACCTGCGCGCGCGCATCGTCGGACGCGGCCCGTGCCCGCACGCCGACACGCGCCGGTGTCGGGCTGCGATACGACTGGAGCCGACTCGGCGCGACAGCGGCCTCGGCCGCACGCGGACGGTGCTCGGGCGGCACTTCGTCGAGATGAGCGGCGACGTGCAGCCTGCCCTGCGCGTCGGTCCATCGATAGAGCTCTGCGCGCGCGGAACCTGCGCCGCAGGCAAACAGGAGCACGACGGCGCGCAGGGCGAGGATCGGCGGGCGGGGCATGGGGGCTCCTCTTCCCGTCCGATCGGCGCGGAGCCGCCCCGCCTGAAGCGCGCCGGGCCCGGCGCGCAACGGCGCGTGGCGCTCGACCCCGCTTCGGCCGCTTCACGATCGATCGCGAACCGGCAGGGAACCGGCAGGACGGGGCTCGTCGCCTGCGGCAGGCGCCGCGTCTTCGCGCGCGAAGAATCGGTGGATGCGAGCCGCATCCGCGGCGCTGAGGCCGGTGACCGCGGCGAGCGCGGACTCACTCGCCTCGCGCACCGCGCGAAGCGAACCGAGTTGCCGCAACAGAGCTCGACGTTTCCCCGGACCGATGCCCGGAATCTCTTCGAGCACCGACGCCCGCCCGCTGCGTTCGCGAAGGCGACGCTGAAACTCGATCGCGAAGCGGTGAGATTCGTCGCGAATGCGCTGCAGCAGAAGCAGCGCCCGCGAGCCGGGCGGCAGGCGCAGGGGATCCTTCCGGCCCGGCAAGAAGATGCGTTCGGCTTTCAATCCACCCCCGCGGCGAACGCGCGGCGACGCTGCGCTCGATTCCGCATCGCGCTCTTTCGCAAGTCCGATCGCCGGCACGCGGAGCCCGGCGTCCGCCAGCGCGGCCAGCGCGACCGCGAGCTGGCCCTTGCCGCCGTCGACCATCAGCAGATCCGGCAGCGGATCTTCCTCTGCGCGGGCGAGCCGCCGCGAAAGCGCCTCGCGCAGGCACGCGTAGTCGTCGCCCCCGAGTTCGGGCCGCAGGCGATAGCGACGATATCCGCCGGTCGCGGGTCGCCCCTGCTCGAAGACGACCCGGCTCGCGACGGGCAGCACGCCGTTCAGCGTCGAGACGTCGAAACATTCGATTCGGTGCGGCGGCGACGCGAGTCCGAGCTGCGCGCCCAGATCGTCGAGCGCCGCCGCCACGCTCTCGCGCGCGGACAAACGCCGTGCGAGCGAGAGCTCCGCGTTCTGCCGCGCCATTTCCATCCGCTCACGCGCCTCGCCACGTTGCGGCAGGCGCACGCGCACCCGGCGTCCGGCCTTCTCTCGCAACCACGCCGCGAGCGCACCGTCGTCGTCGAGCGCGACCGGCACCAGCACCTCGTCCGGCACTGCGCCCGCCGCGCCGGCCGCGTGGTGCTGCGCGAGAAACGAGGCGAGCACCGCGGCGTCGTCGATCCGAACGTCCGAGAATCCGTGCGTCGTCGCGCCTGCAATGCGTCCCTCGCGCACGCGCAAGAGCGCGACCTCCACCTCGCCCGCCTCGCGCGCGAGCGCGACCACGTCCTGATCGATCGCGCGCGACGACACCATCTGCTGTCGTTCGAGCACGTGATCGACCGCCGCGATCCGATCGCGGAGCAGCGCAGCCTCCTCGAACGCCTCGCGCTCCGCCGCCGCCTGCATCCGTTCGCGCAGTCGCTCCGCGAGTTCGCCGGAGCGGCCGCGCAGGAAGAGCACGGTTCCGCGCACCAGATCGGCATAGGTCGCCGCGTCGGTTCGATCGACACAGGGAGCGACGCAGCGATGCATCTCGAACTCGATGCACGCTCGCCCGCGCCGCGCGTGATCGCGCAGTACCGCATCGCTGCAGCTACGAAGCGGAAAGATCCTCCGCAGCTCGGAGATCGCCTCGCGCATCGACTGGCTCGACGTGTAGGGGCCGAAATACTGCGCGCCGTCGTCGCGGAATCGGCGCACCGGCGCGAGCCGCGGCCAGCGCTCGCGGGGATCGAGGCGCAGCGCGAGATACTGCCGGTCGTCACGCAGGCGAACGTTGAACGGCGGCCGGTGGCGCTTGATCAGCTCGTTTTCGAGCAGCAGCGCGTCCTTCACGCTCGGCGTCAGCACGACGTCGACGTCGACCGCGCGCTCCACGAGCCGCGGAACCTGCACGCGGCCGTCACCCCCGGCGTGGAGATACGAACGCACGCGCGTTCGCAGACTCTGCGCCTTTCCGACGTAGAGCACGCGACCGCTCGCGCTGCGGAAGAGATAGACGCCCGGCGCGGACGGCAGGCTCTCGACGCGCTCGGCGAGACTCAGTCGATTCCCTCCAGCCGAAGTCGTTCCGATTCGAGCGCGCGAATTTCGTCCCGCAGCGCGGCCGCCCGTTCGAACTCGAGCGCGGCCGACGCCCGCTTCATCTCGCGCCGCAGCGCCACGATCCGACCGGGAATCTCCGCCGGCGGCACGCCGTGTCCGCGCGCCTCTCCGGCCGCCGGCACGGGGACGTGATCCTGCTCCCAGATCGAATCTCGCAGGCTCGTGATCCGCTTGCGAATCGTCTGCGGCGTGATGCCGTGCTCCGCGTTGTACGCCTCCTGCAGCGCGCGGCGGCGCGTCGTCTCGTCCACCGTGGCCCGAATCGCTTCCGTTTCGCGATCCGCGTAGAGCACGACCCGGCCGTTCACGTTGCGCGCGGCGCGGCCGATGGTCTGAATCAGCGAGCGCGCCGAGCGCAGAAAGCCCTCCTTGTCGGCGTCGAGAATCGCGACCAGCGACACCTCGGGGATGTCGAGCCCCTCGCGCAAGAGGTTGATTCCGACCAGCACGTCGAACACGCCTTCGCGCAGCTCGCGAATCAAATCCATCCGTTCGATCGTCTTCACGTCGCTGTGCAGATACCGCACGCGAACGCCGGCCTCCGCATAGTACTCGGTCAACTCTTCGGCCATTCGCTTGGTCAACGTCGTGACCAGCACGCGGTCACCACTGGCCACCCGGGTGCGGATTTCGGCCAGCAGATCGTCGACCTGCCCCACCGCCGGGCGGATCTCGATCTGCGGATCGGCGAGGCCGGTCGGCCGAATGATCTGCTCCACCACCACGCCCTTCGACTGGCCGAGTTCCCAGTTTCCCGGCGTGGCGGAGACGTGAATCACCTGCCCGATTCGTTGCTCCCACTCTTCGAAGCGCAGCGGACGATTGTCGAGCGCGGAGGGCAGCCGGAAGCCGTACTCGACCAGCGTCTCCTTGCGCGCGCGATCGCCGCGATACATCGCGCCGATCTGCGGAACGGTGACGTGGCTCTCGTCCAGCACCAGCAGAAAGTCGTCGGGAAAGTAGTCGTAGAGCGTGTACGGGGTCTCGCCCGCTTCCCGCCCGTCGAGCCAGCGCGAGTAGTTCTCGACGCCGTGACAGAACCCCGCCTGCTCCAGCATCTCGAGATCGAGCATCGTCCGCTGTTCGAGGCGCTGTGCTTCCAACAACCGGCCCGCACTTCTCAGGACGCCGAGCCGTTCGCAGAGCTCCTGCCGGATCCCCACCGCCGCACGTCGCAGCGTCTGCTCGCTCGCCACGTAGTGGCTCGCCGGGTAGATCATCGCCCGCTTCGGTCGTCCGACGACGCTCCCGCGCAGCGGATCGATCTCGGCGAGGTTCTCGATCTCGTCACCGAAGAACTCGATGCGAAGCGCGCGTGCGTCTTCGTACTGGGGGATCACTTCCACCACGTCGCCGCGCACGCGAAACGTCCCGCGATGAAAGTCGAGGTCGTTGCGTTCGTAGAGCATGTCGACGAGCCGCCGCAGCAGCGCATCGCGCGAGAGCGACATCCCCTTCTCGACGAAGGCGTGCATCGCGCCGTAGGCGTCGGGCGCACCGAGCCCGTAGATGCAGGAGACGCTCGCCACCACGATCACGTCGCGTCGCGAGAGCAGCGAACGCGTCGCGGAATGCCGGAGCTTGTCGATCTCGTCGTTGATCGAGGAGTCCTTCTCGATGTACGTGTCGGTCGACGGGATGTAGGCCTCGGGCTGGTAGTAGTCGTAGTAGGAGACGAAGTACTCGACCGCGTTCTCGGGAAAGAGCTGTCGCAACTCCGCGTGGAGCTGCGCGGCGAGCGTCTTGTTGGGCGCCATCACGAGCGTCGGCCGGCGCAGCCGCTCGACGACACAGGCGATGGTGAACGACTTGCCGCTGCCGGTGACGCCGAGCAGCGTCTGATGGACGTCGCCCCGCTCGATGCCGGCCACCAGCTCGTCGATCGCACGCGGTTGATCGCCGCAGGGCGTGAACTCCGAGACGATGCGAAACTCGCGCGCTTCGCCCGTGGTTTCGATGTCGATTCCAGAATCGGAAGCCGGCTTCGCCCCGACGCGCGGGCGCGACGGTCGCCGCGGCGGCGCGGCCGGCGCCGTCACTCGCGCCGCCAGCGCGGCCCGTCCGGGGTGTCTTCGATCACGACGCCCTCGGCCGCGAGCGCGTCGCGGATCCGGTCGGACTCGGCGAAGTCGCGCCGTTTGCGCGCGGCCTGTCGCTCGGCCACCAGCGCGTCGATGCGCGGATCGCTGGCACCGACTTCGGCACGCGGCGCTTCGGTGGTCAGTCCGAGCGCGAGGACGGTGTCGAACTCCACCAGCAGCGCCCGGCGCGCGGCGGGAACGAGGTCGCTGCGCAGCACGTCGAAGGCGACGGCGAGCGCGCGGGGGGCGTTCAGGTCGTCGCAGATCGCGGCACGGAAGCGTTCGCGCAGCGGCGCGATCGCCGCGTCGTCGACCGGTCCGGTCGCATCGCGCAGTTCGTGGGCCTGCGCCAGCAGCCGGCGGTGTCCGGTCGCCGCCGCTTCCATCGCCTCGATCGAAAAGCTCTGCTGCTGCCGGTAGTGCCCTTGCAGGAAGAAGAATCGAAACGCCATCGGGTCGAAACCGCGATCGACGAGGTCCTGCAACACCAGCGTGTGTCCCTTCGACTTCGAGATCTTCTCGCCGCCGAAATCGTAGAACTCGTTGTGCACCCAGTAGCGCACCCACGGATGCACCCCGAGCGCGCTCTCGCTCTGCGCGATCTCGTTGGTGTGATGCACGCGCACGTGATCGATGCCGCCGGTGTGGATGTCGAAGCGCGCGCCCAGATAGTGAACGCTCATCGCCGAGCACTCGATGTGCCAGCCCGGAAACCCGCGCCCCCAGGGCGAATCCCATTCCTGCTGGCGCGAGACGCCGGGCGCGGCGAACTTCCAGAGCGCGAAGTCGGCGGGATGCCGCTTGCCCGCGACGTCGCCCACACGGTCGGTCGATTCTTGCCCCGCGAGGTCGAGCCCGGCGAACTCCGCGTAGCGGGGAAACTTCGAGACGTCGAAATAGAGGCCGTCCGCGATCCGGTAGGTGAAGCCGAGGGCCTCCAGCCGCTTCGCCATCTCGATCTGTGCGGCAATGTGCTCGGTCGCGCGACAGTAGACGTCGGCTTCGAGACAGCGCACGCGCCGGCGATCTTCCATCCACTGCGCGGTGTAGAGCGCAGCGATTTCGGCGGCACTTCGTCCGCTGCGCGCCGCCGCCGCTTCCATCTTGTCTTCGCCCGCGTCCGCGTCGCTGGTCAGATGTCCGACGTCCGTGATGTTGATCACGTGCCGAACCTCGTGGCCTTCCGAGAGCAGCGTGCGCTTGAGCAGGTCGGCCGTCAGATAGGGGCGCAGATTTCCGATGTGCTGCGGCGCATAGACGGTCGGCCCGCACGAATACATTCGGACGCGACCCGGCTCGATCGGCTCGAACGGAAGTTTTCGTCGTGTTCGCGTGTCGAAGAGAACGAGTCCGCTCACATCACCCCTTCTTCGCGCACCAGCAGCACCACCGCGGTAGCCGCGATTCCTTCTTTGCGGCCGATCGCCCCGAGCCCGTCGGTGCTCGTCACCTTCACGTTGACGTGCGAGACGGCGACGCCGAGCACGCGCGCCACCGATTCACGCATGGCCGCGAGGTGCGGCGCCAGCCGGGGAGCCTCGGCGATCACGGTCGCATCGACGTTCCCGATCGCGAACCCCGCATCGACCACGCGGGCGAGAACACGCGTGACGAGGGCGCCGCTATCGACGCCGCGCAGGTCGGGATCGGACGAGGGGAAGTGGGTGCCGAGATCGCCCGCGCCGATCGCACCGAGCAGCGCGCTCGCGATCGCGTGCAGCAACACGTCTCCGTCGGAGTGGCCTTCGAGTCCGCACGGGTGATCGATCGCGATGCCGCCGAGCCGAAGCGCGCGGCCCTCGACCAGCCGGTGCGCGTCGGCGCCCTGCCCGATTCTCAACATGACGACTCCCGGCGGCGCAGTTCCGCCTCGGCGAAGACGAGATCGTCGGCGCGGGTGATCTTGCGATTGGACGGATCGCCTTCGACGATCCGCACGGCGACACCGAGCCGCTCGAGCAGCCCGGCTTCGTCGGTGGCGACGAATCCCTCGGCCACCGCCTTCGCGAGCGCTTCCCGCAACCAGTCGGTTCGTGCCACCTGCGGCGTCTGTGCGACGCGCAGTACGGATCGGTCGAGCGTCGTTTCGATCCGTTCACCGCGGATCCGCTTCACCGTGTCGCTGACCGGTCCGACCAGAATCGCGGCTCCGGTGGAACGCGCACACGCGATCACGCGGCTCGCGTCCGACCGTTGGAGGAGCGGGCGCGCGGCATCGTGCACGGCCACCAGATCGACATCGGCCGGGAGCTGCGCGAGACCCGCAGCGAGTGAGTCCTGCCGTTCGGCACCGCCAATCGCGGGAGGCACGAGCTTCTTCAGTGTCGTGCGCTCTGGTGCCGTCGCTTCCCAGAGTGCGCGCGCCTCGCGCGGGATCACGGGCATCACGAGATCGATCTCGGGCACGTCGTCGAGCACGGCGAGCGAACGGCCGAGCAGAGAACGACCGGACAGGGGAACGAACGCCTTCGGCTCCGACCGCCCGAGGCGCTCGCCCCGCCCGGCGGCGAGCACGAGGGCGGCGACGCGCATCCGCGCACCATAGCCGAGCGTGCGCGAAGGAGCCCCGGCCTCGCCTCGGCCGGGCGGGCACAATCGGAAAGTCTCCCGGTCGCGAAACTCGGGACGGGACGAGCGATTGCGCTCGACGCGCCGCGCGACCCGTCCGCCGGCGCTGCGGCCTTTTCGTGCCGTGGACCATTGCGTACCGTGCCGCGCGAAGGGGGGCCCGCGATGCGCGCAGCTCGCAATCGGTACGCGGTCAGGCGGTTCGCTGCGGTGCGGTTCGCCGCTCCGCTGGTGGGAGTGCTGATCGCGGCGCCGACACAGGCAGGCGACGAGCCGGCACCCGCTCCCGCCGTCGGGACGATCGCGCGGGTCGCGGCGCCGCCGGCCGGCGACGAGCCGACCGCGCTGCCGATGTCACTCGCGGAAGCGCTCGCCTCGGGCCTCGAGCGAAATCTTCCGCTCGAGATCGAACGACATCAGCCGTGGATCGCGCGCGAACAGCAGACCGCGGCGTTTGGCGCCTACGACCCCGTTCTCGGCGGCGAGTTCGGCTACGAAAGTTCGGAGACTCCGACCGGCAACTCGCTGGTCGGAACGGTTCCGATCGGCGAGAAGACGACGGACGGGAAGGCGGGAGTCGGCGGTCTCGTGCCCTGGCTCGGCGCCTCCTACGGCGTCAACTACGTGGGTTCTCGCCTGATCACCAACTCGCGCATCGCGAGTTTTTCGCCGGAGAACCGCGCCACGCTGGTCGGAACGCTCACGCTGCCACTGCTCCGCGAGTTCTTGCATGGCGGGGCGTGGACCGAATACCGCGTGCGGCGACTCGGCGTCGAAGCCGCCGACGAAGGCTTTCGCCGCGCGCTGATGGACACCGTGCTCCGCATCGAGGCGGCGTACTGGGAGCTGGTCGCAGCCCGCGAAAACCGGCGCGTCGCTCGCAAGAGCGTCGAAACCACCAACGCGCTGCTCGGTCAGGTCAGGACGCAGTACGAGGTGGGCGTGGTCTCGAAAGTCGAGGTCTTCGAGGCCGAAGCGGGCGTCGCCGAACGCGACTTCAACCTGATCGTCGCCGAGAACGAGTACCGGCGCGCGCAGGACAGCCTGATCGACGTGGTGTTCGGTCCCGAACTGCAGGCGGCATCGCGCTTCGAGATCGATCCGACCGACAGCCCGGCGCCGGTGGTTCCGCTCGCCGTCGACCCCGCGCAGGCGGTCCACCGCGCCTACGATCTTCGCCCCGAACTCGCGGCTTCGCGGCGCCAGCTCGAGATTCTCGAAGAGCAGCTCGCCTACGCGAAGAATCAGAAGCTGCCGAAGTTGGACGTGGTCGGAACGTATGGCTACACCGGCCTCGGTGGCGAAGGCAAGGCGACGCTCTTCAGTGCGACGCCTTCGCCGGGAGTCGGTCGAAACTACTGGGACGCGAACGACGACTTCTTCACGCGCGACGGTTCGCTCACCTGGTCGGCGCGCGGCGTCGTCTCCTACCCGCTCGGCAACGAGACTGCGAGCGCGCGCGCGACCGCCGCGGCGCTCGAGGTGCGACGCGCGCGCACCGACACCAAACGCGTCGAGCAGTTGATCGTGCTCGAAGTGCGCAAGGCCGTCCGCGACGTCGAATCGTCGAAGCAGGGCATCGAGGCCGCGACGCGACGCCAGTCCGCGGCCGCCGAGCAGCTTCGTGCGGAGCGAATCCGCCAGGAGCAGGGAGAATCGACTCCGTTCGACGTCCTCCAGCGAGAGCGCGACTTCGTCGACGCCGAAGCCAAGCGGATCGCCGCCGAGCGCGCCTACCGGACCTCGGCGGCTGGTCTCGAACGCGCGGTCGGAACGATCCTCGACACCCACCAAATCGTGGTCGAGAAAGCGCGCACCCTGCGGTAGGCTGGCCGCGAATTGTCTGCGCAGCGGAGGGAACCGTGAGCCTGTTCGGTGGACGACGTCGGGATGGAACTCCGGAGGCGGGTGAACCGTCGCCGTTCTCGAGCCCGCAAGAGCCGGCAAGACCCACGCCGGCCGTCCTCGAACGACCGGAGCCTCCGGCGAGATCACCGTCCACGTTGCCGCCGCGAACCGGCGGAGGGGAGAACATGGCGAACATCGGCAAGTCGATCGTGATCAAGGGCGACCTGAGCGGCGAAGAGGATCTGATCGTCGAGGGCAAGGTCGAGGGCAAGGTTCAGCTTCCGAACAACCGCCTGACCATCGGCCAGGGCGGCAACGTGATGGCGGACGTGCACGCGAAGTCCGTGGTCGTGATCGGTCGCGTCTCGGGCAACGTGAGCGCGGGTGAGCGGCTCGAGATTCAGGCCACCGGCGTCGTCGAGGGCGACGTGCGAACGCCGCGGCTGGCCGTGCAAGAAGGTGCCGTGCTCAACGGCTCGATCGAGATGTCGGCAAAAGATGCCCCGGCCGCCCGTCCCGTTCCGGCGCCCGCGCCCGTCTCGCTTGCCACCGCAGCCGCGGGCGGCTCACCGCGCCGCGACTGATTCGGCTCCGCCGGCACGCTTGCTCTGCCGGCGAAAGCAGGGACTCCGCGGCGCTCAGGCGCAACGAGCAACGAGCAACGAGAAGCCCCGCGCCGGGAGTGCCCGACGCGGGGCTTCTCGTTTAGACCATCGGCGCGCAAGACGGGATCACGCGCCGCGGATCGCGCGCGGCCGCTATGCGCGTCGGACTCCGGACACGGTCTTCGACGATTTCCCGCTCTTCGTGGCCGAAACCGCCGCCCTCACGCCGTAGCGTTCTTCGAGCCAGAGCAGCATCGGCGCCGCGATGTAGATCGACGAATAGGTGCCAACGAAGATGCCGATCGTCATCGCGAGCGCGAAGGGTCGGATCACCTCTCCCCCCACCGCCAGCAGCGCGAGCACCGCGAGCAGCGTGGTGCCCGAGGTGAGGAGCGTTCGCGAAAGCGTCTGGTTCACGCTCGCGTTGAGCAGGTGCGAGAACTCGATGCGTCCGTGCGCCGCGGCATTTTCTCGGATCCGGTCGTAGACGATGATCGTGTCGTTCAGGCTGTAGCCGAGGATCGCGAGTAGCGCGGCCAGCACGGTCAGATCGAACTCACGGCCGATCAGCACGAAGACGCCCGAGGTGATCACGATGTCGTGCACCAGCGCGACGACCGCTCCCGGCGCGTAGCGCGGATTGAAGCGGAACGCGATGTAGACGAGGATCGCGAGCGACGTGTAGAAGAGCGCCCACAGACCGGCCCGCTGCAACTCGGCTCCGACACGCGGCCCCACGAACTCGACCCGTTCGATCTCGACCTCGCCCACGCCCGCCACGAGTGCCGAACGGATCTGGTCGACGAGTTCGCCGCGATCACCGGCCGATTCGCTGCGGAAGCGGACGAGAAAGACGTTTTGATCCGTCTCGCCGAAGCGCACGACGGTCGGCTCCGGCACACCCACCTCGCCGACCACGCGCCGGATCGCTCCTTCTTCGGCGGCGACCCCGGCCGCGAACTTCGTCTGCAGCTCGACGCCACCGGCGAAATCGATGCCGAGGCGCAGGCCGCGAATCGGAATCGCGGCCAGCGAGATCAGGATCACCGAAACGGAAATCGCAACGCAGATCTTCCATTTTCCGATGAAGTCGATGTTCGTTCCGGTGGGAACGATCTCCATGGGCACGGCGGCATCTCCTCGTCCGGTTCCGGTCTTGCCGGCCGCTCAGATCGACAGTTCGCTCACACGCCGATCGCCGGGATACAGCGCGTAGAGCAGCCGGGTCACGACCATCGCCGTGAAGACGCTGGTCAGGATTCCGATGCACAGCGTGACGGCGAACCCTTTCACCGGGCCCGTGCCGTACTGGTAGAGCACGATGCCGGAGATCAGCGTCGTCAGGTTGGCGTCGAAGATGGTCCAGAAGGCGCGGTTGAACCCCGCGTCGATCGCGACGTCGGGCGCTTTCGCGGCGCGCAGCTCTTCGCGAATGCGCTCGAAGATGATGACGTTGGCGTCGATCGCCATGCCGACGGTGAGCACCAGCCCCGCGATGCCCGGCATGGTGAGCGTCGCCTTGAAGACGGACATGAGTCCGATCAGCAGGACGAGATTGGCGATCAACGCCGCGCTCGCATAGAGACCGGAGAGCCGGTAGTAGACCACCGCAAACCCGATCACGAGTGAGAGGGCGAGCCCCGACGCCCAGAGTCCGCGACGAATCGAATCGGCGCCCAGCGCGGGGCCCACGGTGCGCTCTTCCTCGATCGCGACGGGAATCGCCAGCGAACCCGAACGCAGCACGACCGCGAGATCGGCCGCCTGCTGCGAGGTGAAGCGTCCTTCGATCTGACCCTGCGCGCCGATCCGCTCGCGCACGACCGGCGCGCTGTAGACCTGCTTGTCGAGCACGATCGCGAGCTGCCGGCCGACGTTCTTTTCGGTCAGTTCGCCGAAGGTCTTCCCACCCTCCGGGTTGAACGCAAAGCTGACCACCGGACGCTGCTGCCGATCGAAGGTGACGCGCGCGTCGGCGAGATAGTCACCCGTCAGATCGGGCGTCCGATTGACCAGATAGACGCGGGTCACGGCGTTCGTGGTGCGATCCTTCTCGGAGACCAGCTCGCTGCCCTCGGGCACCGTGCCGTCGTGCTTCGCTTTGAGCAGCTCTTCCGTGCTCGCCACGTCCTGCACGAACTTGAACTCGAGGAATCCGGTCACGGCCAGCAGCTCGCGCGCCCGCACGCGATCGAGCTGACCGCCGGGGATCTGCACGAGAATGCGATCGTCACCCTGCCGCGTGACGACCGAATCCTGGATGCCCTGGATCGGATCCTCGATTCGGTTGCGCAACACCTCGAGTACCTGCTGGATGCCCTTCTCGCGCACGTCCTTGCGCCATTGAGGCGAGAGCGCGAGCGAAATCTTCGTCGGACCGTCTTCGGCTCGCGTCAGCACGTTCCAATCGGCCAGCACGCGATCGGCCACCGCCCTGTCCTCGGGCTTCGCGAGTTCGAGCACGATCTGTTCGTTCTCGATCGCCAGCCGGGACGGCGTCACCTTCTCTTCTTCGAGCGCCGTGGAGAGTCTGCCCTTCAGATGATCGAGTTCGTGGGCGATCGCGACGTCCAGCTTCGCACCGAGCACCCAGTGAATGCCGCCCTGCAGGTCGAGTCCGAGGCGGAGGGCCTGATCGGGCAGCCACCAGGCTGCCTTTCGACTCTCGACGGAGACGAAATTCGCCGCCGTGTACCAGCCGAAGAGGACGATCAATGCGATCGTCGACCACAGCCGCCAGCGCAGCCCCGTCGTCACTTCTTGCCCCCTTCTTTCTTCGCGTCGCCACCCTTCGCGAGCCGGCGCTCGACGCTGCGCCGCTCGATCTTGAGCCGCACCCCTTTGATCTCGTCGATCTCGAGCGTGATCACATCGTCGGTGGTGCCGACCACACGACCGTGGATCCCGCCGCTGGTCACCACCTGGTCACCCTTCTCGACGGACTTCAACATCTCGTCCTGCTCCTTCTGGCGCCGCTGCTGCGGCCGGAAGACCAGCAGGTAGAAGATCAGAAAGAGCGACCCGATCATGAAGAAGAACGGCAGGTCCGGCCCGGCCGAACGCGCCGCACCGCCGGCCGGCGCCGTTTGCAGCAGGAGGGTGGCGAAGGTGGCGGTCACGGCTCGGAGTTCCTCAAAGGTTCGAGAGTGGTTCCGGGATAGAAACGGGTGAGGATGTCGCGATAGTGCGCGCCGTCGCGGGCCATCGCGAGCGCTCCCCACTGGCTCATACCGACCCCGTGGCCGCGCCCCGAGCCGACGAAGACGAACCCGTCGTCCGCCCGGCGCACCTCGAAGAGCGTGCTGCGCAGCACGGTTTCGCCGACGGCGCTGCGCAGGGCCGATGCGGTCAGTTCGACTGAGCCGCGAGTGCCCTCGACACGCACGCGCCGGGCCCGACCGGTCGGCGATCGCTCGACGATCTCGACGGCGAGCGCCCGGCCGACGTCTCCCGCTCCGGCGAAGCGCCCGTCTCGCAGCGCGCGGCCCAGCGACTCGCCGCTCACGCGGGCTCGCCAGTAGGTATCGGGCGAGATCTCCTCACCCGAGACATCGAGCGCCTGCAAATAGGGAATCGATTCCGACCAGACCTCGTCCGCGCTTTCTGTTCGCCCGCCACTGCTCGAATGGAAGACCGCGAGGATCGGCTGCCCGCCATACCACAACGTTTCGCCGCGGGTGGCGTCGACCGCGTTTCGCGCTGCGTCGCTCTCCGCGTCGACCCCGCGATACCGCTGGCTCGCCGTCGTGGCGCGAAGATGAAACGGTGCGTCGGGAGCGAGGGCCCGTTGATGCAGGGCATAGGTGCGGGCCGCGACCGCCTGCGCGCGCAGCACCTCGTCGCCGAAAGTGACGGGGGTTTCCGCGGCGACGGTGCCCGCCAGATACGTCTCGATCGGAAGCTCGTTGACGAGGCGAAGGCCGCGCTCCGTGCGACTGACGATGACGTCACCTCGCACGCTCCAGTCGGCCACGTGAAGTACGGGCCCTGCGCTTCGCCGGAGAGGGGACGCGATGGGAAGGCCGTCGAGCGCCAGCTCGCCGGCGACGATCGAGAGTCGATGCGAGAGGCCGTCCGCAGCGCCGAGATCGAGGCGATCGACGCCGTCCTCCAGCAGGACGCGGATCAGCGGACCGTCAGATGCGCGCGCCGGGGCGGCACCGGCGACCGCCGCGAGGGCGACGAACCCGAGCGTCCTCGCTCTCCTGCCGCGCGCCTTCTTCCGCACCCTGCGCATCCTCCGGGGCCATGGCCTGCGCTGTATCGCAGACCGGCCCGGACCGGTCAACCGAGGACGCGCAGGCCTTCGATCAGCGACCGGCGGCCGCGCGCAGCGCCTCGGCCCGGTCGGTCCTCTCCCACGGAAATCCCGCGTCGTCGCGACCGAAGTGGCCGTGATAGGAGGTCGCGCGGTAGATCGGCCGGCGCAGGTTCAGTCCGTCGATGATGCCCTTCGGTGTCAGATCGAAGTGCGCCCGCACCAGCGCGACCAGCTTCGACTCGTCGAGCGCGGACGTCCCGAAGGCATCGACCCGGATCGAGACCGGTTCGGCGACACCGATCGCGTAGGCCAGCTGCACCTCACAGCGCCGGGCAAGGCCGGCTGCCACGAGGTTCTTCGCCACCCAGCGGGCCGCGTAGGCCGCGCTGCGATCGACCTTCGAGGGATCCTTGCCGGAGAACGCACCGCCCCCGTGCCGCCCCATCCCGCCATAGGTATCGACGATGATCTTGCGACCGGTCAATCCCGCGTCGCCCATCGGCCCGCCGACCACGAAGCGTCCCGTCGGGTTGACGTGAAACACCGTCTCCGCGTCGATCCATTGTGCGGGGAGCGCGGGGCGGATCAGCGTTTCGATCACGTCTTTGCGCAACTGGTCGTAGGACACGTCCGGCGCGTGCTGGGTCGAGAGCACCACCGCGGTGATGCGGCGCGGCCGCTCTCCGTCGTATTCGATCGTGACCTGCGACTTCGCATCGGGCCGCAGGTAGGGAAGCGCGCGTGACTCGAACAGCTCGCGGTGCTTCTCGATCATGCGATGTGCGAGGCGAATCGGAGCGGGCATCTTCTCGGGAGTCTCGTCGCAGGCGAAACCGAACATCATTCCCTGGTCGCCGGCGCCCTGCTCCTTGTGCAGGCCTTCGCCTTCGGTCACGCCCTGCGCGATGTCGGGAGACTGGCGCCCGAGGGCGACCATGACGGCGCAGGTCGCGGCATCGAACCCGGTCTCTGAACTCGTGTAACCGATGTCCGAGACCACGCCGCGAACGACCGAGGGGATGTCGACGTGCGCGCGCGTCGTGATTTCGCCGGCGACGACGACGAGGCCCGTCGTGGTGAGCGTCTCGCAGGCCACTCGCGAGGCCGGATCCTCGGACAGCATCGCGTCGAGAACCGCGTCCGAAATCTGGTCGCACATCTTGTCGGGGTGGCCCATCGAAACCGATTCCGAGGTGAACAGCGATCGCAAGGTCATGGCCGGACTCCTGTTCGGGTCGAGGGAACGCAGCGTAGGCGAGAGCCGTGGAGGTTCAAAGGGCGCGCCCCGGCGGCGCGGCGCCCCGCAGCGGATCGGAGCGCGGGGCCGAAAACCGGTCAGCCGCCGCAGGCGGACGACGGATCCTCGGCGCTTTCGATCAACTGGCCGAGCAGGGTGACGGCCGCTTCGGCGTCGTCGCCGACCGCGCGAACGAGAAGCCGCGTCCCCTGGGTCGCGGCGAGCGAGAGCAGCGACAGCACGCTCACCCCGCTCACCCATTCGCCCGACCGGCAGACGCTGATCTCGGAGCGAAAGCGGCTGGCGATCGAAACGAAGCGTCCCGCCGGGCGCGCGTGAAGCCCGAGTTCGTTGCGAACCACGAACTCTCGTTCGACGGTCTCGGTCACGCGCCGCCTTCCGGCAGGAGTTCGCTCGCGACCGAAATGTTGCGCTGTCCGTAGCTCTTGATGAACGCCGCCAGATCTTCGAGCGACTTCTTCTCGGACATCGTCGCGAGCTTGATCAGCATCGGCAGGTTGACGCCGGTCACCACCTCCACCCGGCGGTCGCGCAGAAACGAAAGACTGATGTTGGAGGGTGTGCCGCCGAACATGTCCGTCAGCACCAGCACGCCGTCGCCTTCTTCGGCGGCGGTCAGTGCGTCGGCGACGGCGCGCCGCATCTCGTCGACGGTCTGGCGTGGATCGATCGAGACCGATCGAAACGCCGGCCCGTCGGGCACGATCAGCCGCAGCGCCTGCAGAAACTCTTCGCCGAGCCGGTAATGCGTCACGATGACCACGCCGACACTCATCTGTCTCGCTCCACGTCGCGATGCGACACGTTGACTTCTCGACCGACCGAACGCATCTCGCGCGCCAGCAACTCCGTGATCGCGACCGATCGGTGCTTGCCACCGGTGCAGCCGATCGCGATCGAGAGATACGCCTTGCCTTCCGCATCGTAGAGCGGAATCAGGAAGGCGAGGAGTTCGCGCAGGCGATGCATCAGCGCCTGCGCGGTGGGATTCCGCGTCACGTAGCGCGCAACCTCGGGATCGAGCCCGGTGCGCGCGCGCAGCGCCGCTTCGAAGTGTGGATTCGCGAGAAACCGGACGTCGAACATCAACTCCGCCGAATTCGGCGTGCCGTAGCGGAAGCCGAACGACATCAGGTTGACCACCGTCGAGCGCGCTCCGCCCGTCACCCAGCGCACGACGGCCTCGCGCAGCTGATGGACGTTCATGCGGGAGGTGTCGAGCACGAAATCGGCGAGACGCGCAACGTCTTCGAGCAGCGAGCGTTCGCGCGCGATCCCCTGCTCCACCGAACCTCCCGGAGACTGCGGATGAACGCGCCGGGTCTCGCTGTAGCGGGTGCGCAGGGCATCGTCGGCGCATTCGAGGAAGAGCACGTCGACCTGTGCGCCATCCGCGCGCAGCTTGGCCACCACGTCGGGAACCGCGGCGAGAAACTTCGGTTCGCGCGCGTCGATCGCGAGCGCGAGCTTCTCGATCGGAGGGCTCGCGCTCGCACACAAATGCACGAACTGCTCGATCAACTGGGGCGGCAGGTTGTCGACGCAGTAGAACGAAAGGTCTTCGAGCGCGGCCATCGCCGTGCTCTTGCCGCTGCCCGAGAGCCCGCTGACGAAGATGATCCGGGTGGCCGGAATCTTCATCGCGCGCGTCCGCCCGCCGCGATCGCATCGACCCCGATCGAGGTCGACCGGAGACGCGCGTCGATCGGCGCGACGCCACTCGCCTGCACCGGAGACGCGCGCAGATCGCGCAGTGCCGTCTCGACCAGCGTCGCGACGTTCGCCACCGACGGAACGCAGAGGGTCACGCGGGGCAGCGAGACGCCGAGCCAGTCTTCGCGCGCGCGGGGCGCGCCGACACGGTCGGCCCGGCCGGCGTCTTCTCCGCGCTCCGATAGCCGGCAGATCAGTTCGACCACGGCCTCGTCACCGATCGACTCGGGGCCCGCGAGATCCGGCAGGTGCAGCAGGCCGAGTCCGCGGATCCCGATCATTCCGCGTCCGATCGCGCCGGCACGGCCCACCAGCGCCCCCTGCGGCGTCACCGACAGCTCCACCGCGTCGTCCGCGATCAGCCGATGCCCGCGACGCACGAGCTCGAGCGCACATTCGCTCTTTCCGATCCCGCTCGGCCCGACGAGGAGCACCCCGGCCCCTTCGAGTTCGACCAGCACGGCATGGGCTCGCGTCGCATCGGATCGCGCGGCCGGCGCGTCGGCGCCCGTCCGCCCCGCCGGGGCAGCCGTCGCGTCTCGCATCCGCCTCAGAACTTCGCGTCCTCGTCCTCGATCACGCGCAGGATGTCCTCGACGCTCTGCGCCTCGCGCAGGGCCTTGCGAAAGGCCGCGTCCCGGAAAAACCGCGAGATCCGGGCCAGCGCCTTGAGGTGCTGCCCGCCGGACTGTTCGGGAACGACCAGCAGGAAGAAGAAATGGGTCGGCGCCCGATCGATCGAATCGAAATCGACGCCGGCCGAACTGCGCGCGAAGGTCGCCACCAGGCGCTGGAGGCCCGGCAGCTTGCCGTGCGGAATCGCCACGCCATCGGTGATGCCCGTGCTGTGCAACCGCTCTCGGGCCTCGAGCACTTCGAGCAGCCGATCGCGATCGATTCCGGGTTCGACACGCGCCAGCGCGGCCGTCATTTCGGCGAGGGCTTCGCCTTTGTGTGTGGCCGAGAGTTCCAGCAGCGTCGCCTCGCGCGCGAGGATCTCGGTGATCTTCATGACGCCCCCGTTTCCCGCCCCTCCCCGTCCTCAGACCTGCTTGCGCTGCGTCGAGGACAGGACGTTCATGCTCTCGCGATACTTCGTCACCGTCCGGCGGGCGATGTCGATGTTTGCTGTCTTCAGCATCTCCGCGATCCGCTGATCCGACAACGGCCGCCGGGGATCCTCCGCGGCGATGATGCGCCGAATGTGGTCCTTCACGGCCTCGCTCGCCATGGCGTCACCGTCGACCCGGGCGATGCTCGAGTTGAAGAAGTACTTGAGTTCGAAGATACCCTGCGGCGTGTGGACGTACTTGTTGGTCGTCACGCGACTGACGGTCGATTCGTGCATCTCGATGTCGTCGGCGACGTCCCGCAGGTTGAGCGGCTTGAGGTGTCGCACCCCGCGCTCGAAGAACTCGCGCTGGTGCTTGATGATGCTCTGAACGACCTTGTAGATCGTTCGCTGGCGCTGATGAATCGATTTGATCAGCCAGAGCGCCGAGCGGACCTTGTCCTGCACGTAATCGCGCGTCGTCTTTTCGACCACTGCGCCCCGGGTGAGCACGTCGCGATAGAGCGCATTGATGCGCAGCTTCGGCAGTCCATCTTCGTTCAATACGACGTGAAACTCGTCACCGATCTTGTGGACGTAGATGTCGGGCGTGATGTAGACGGGGTCGTCCCCGCCGAACCGATGACCGGGCCGGGGCTCGAGCGTCGCGATCACGCGCTGGGCAGCCGCGACCTCTTCGATGGGGATCCCGCGCACCCGGGAAATCCCGCGAAAATCGCGCTTCTGCAGGGCTTCCCAGTGGTCTGCGATCAACGCACGCACCAGCGGGTCGCTGATTCCGCGGGGACCGAGCTGCAGCAAGAGACACTCGCGCAAGTCGCGCGCCCCCACGCCCGGAGGATCGAACGCCTGCACGCGTTCGAGCGCGCGCCCGATCAGCTCGGTCGGCAGACCCGACTGACGCGCGATCTCGTCGACGTCGGCACGCAGGAAGCCCTCGTCGTCGATGTTGCCGATGATCCATTCTGCCGCGTCGCGCTCTTCGTCTTCGAACGCCGACATGCGAAGCTGCCAGATCAAGTACTCGGTGAGCGACTGCCGGCGCGTCAGCGTCGCTTCGAGTGATCGCCGCTCGTCGTCTTCGCGCGACTCACCGAAGCTCGTCTGCGGCGCGCTCTCCGCGTAGTTCTGCCAGTCGACGTCGGCCACCTTCTCGGCGTCGCTCGGTTCGCGATCGGGAGTCGTCGGCTCGGGCGCGGGCGGCTCCGCCGATTCCATCTCCTGGGGAACCTCGGACGACGGCGTCGGCGTCTCTTCCGACTCGAGCGCCTCCTCGAGCACCGGGTTCTCCTGCATCTCCTGCTGCACGAGATTCACCAGCTCGAGCTGCGAGAGCTGCAACAGCTTGATCGCCTGCTGCAACTGGGGCGTCATCACCAGTTGCTGGCTCAGCTTGAGCTGTTGCTTGATCTCGAGCGCCATCGCGCGTTCACCCGTCCTGGCCAGGACCGTCGCGCTGGGCGCGGGGCCGGCTTCGTCGCCTGTTACGGCCCTTCGGCCGGTGCGCTGGAGCCCGACGGACGGCCGCTCGCCGCCGCGAGCTCGAAATTTTCCCCGAGGTAGATCTGCCGCACCCGAGGATCGGCGGCGATCTCGCCCGGCGTTCCCTCACGCACGATCCCGCCGTCCTTGATGATGTATGCGCGATCGCAGATCGAGAGCGTTTCCCGAACGTTGTGATCGGTGATCACGATCCCGATGCCGCGCGCGCGCAACTGCTCGACGATCTTCTGAATGTCGATCACGGCGATCGGGTCGATCCCCGAGAACGGCTCGTCGAGCAGCATGAATCGTGGATCGAGCACCAGCGCGCGCGTGATCTCGACGCGCCTCCGTTCGCCGCCGGAGAGCGAGTCTCCGCGCAGCCCCGCTTTCTCCGCGAGGCCGAGCTCGCCCAGCAGGTGGAGCAGGCGTTCCCGCCGGAGGCTTCGATCGGGCTCCACCGTCTCGAGAATGGCCATCACGTTCTCCGCCACCGTGAGTCGGCGAAAAATCGACGGCTCCTGGGGCAGGTAGGTGATGCCGAGCCGGGCGCGGCGATACATCGGAAGTTCGGTGATGTCGTCGTCGCCGAGCCGCACGTGCCCCGACGTCGGGCGCACGCGACCGACCATCATGTTGAAGGTCGTCGTCTTGCCGGCACCATTCGGACCGAGCAGCCCGATCACCTGTCCGGCGTGCACCGACAGCGACAGGTCGCGCACGACGTCCCGATCGCCGTAGCGCCGGGTGAGCCGCTCCGCCGCGAGCACGAGAGGCCGATCGCTCACGGCCGGCTCGCACGCGGAGCGGGGACGGAATCGTCACGCGGCGTGATCCGGATCTGCGCTCCGCCGCGAATGAACATGCGCTGCGTGTCGAGCTGGAGTTCGATCTCGCGGCCCTCCGCGCGGTCGGCCCCCTGTTCGAGCTGCGCATCGCCACGGCAGTACACGCGTTGCTGCGCGTTCAGATAGGTGGCTTCGCGACAGCGTGCGCGTTTGCCCGCCTGCGCCACCACCACGTGTCCGGTAGCGACGAGCCGTTCGGGCTGACTCGCGTTCGGCGGATAGAACGCCTCGAGCCGGTCGGAGTGGAGCGTGACGTTGCCCTGCACGACCTCGACCTTGTCCGTGAAGACGAACCTTCGTCCGCCCTGATCGGTCTCGAACGCTTCGAGCTCGCTCGAGTGAATCGAGATCGGTGCCTTGCTGTCGAACCCCTCGGCCGAGAGCCGATTCTTGCGCGCCCCTCCCGCCGTGCCGCCCGCGGTCTTTGGCCGCGGCAGCGACGCCATCACGTCGCCCGCGAGGCGATCGAGCGCCGGCGCGAGATCCTCGGGCTTTGCGACCTCGTTGCGCCAGACGCCGAGTTCGCCGCCGGTCGAGGCATCGTGCAATCGGGTCTCGAGTTCGAGCGCACCGCCGGTGCGCCGCGTCTTGCCCGCCACGAGCGCGCCCACCGACGCGCGCGCTGCCCACGCCCGCACATCATCCGCCGAGGGCGCTCCGTCTTCGGGAACTTCGACACCCAGCGCCGACGGTCCGACGACGCGTGCGCCGCCGCGTGCTGCGAGCCGGTCCGCAAGCAGCGACGCAACGTCGGGAACGTCACGGTCGGAAGCCGCGATCGCGCGGAACGGCGCGATCGCCACCGAAGGAAGCGCCGCCTCGGATGCAGCAGACGTGTTCTCGGCGCCGGCCGACAGCGGGACGTACCAGAGCGCGCCGATCGCGAGCAGTGCGCCCGCCCGGCGCCTCCAGCTCGCGCGTGAGCACGTTCCCGGCCCCGGACGCAGCCCGAACCCCGACGAGAGCCGCCGCTTCATTCGCGCACCAGACTGGCGCCGCCCACGAAGCGAAAACGCTGGTCGCGTACGTGATAGCGGAAGCCGCCTCCGCGATAACGGCCGCCCTTCTCGTCGACCAGCACCGGCGCATCGGTCCAGGCGAGGCCGGTTTTGTGCTCGTAGCGCACCCAGTCGGTGGCGAAGTGACGGCCGTCGCCCGTCGTGCCCGTCACGTGCCCGATCGCGTGAAAATCGTTGGTGTCGGTTCGCAGTTCGCCTCGATCGCACGACATGGAGAATCCCGTCTTTCCTTCGGTGGCTTCGAGTTGTGTCCGGACTTCTTCGAGATACGCAATTTGCGCCCCCGGCAGGAATCGCGCGCGGGCTGCCTCGACGACCATTTCGCGCGCCGAGCTGCGGCTTCCGACGAACGTCATGTTCTCGAGTTCGAGCGGCGGAGCACTGGCCGCGGCATCGAACTTCGCAGGATCGCTGCCAGCGACGGAGACGGCACTGGCGCCGCTCGATGGTCGGGCCGCAATCAGCAATCCACACAGGGCCGAGAGCAGCGAAAGGAGAGATCGCGCGGCAAACCGCCGCGGCTCGCGGGCGAGCCGGCCAGAGCGCGATCGGATGCAGTCGGGATCACACGAGGCGCTTTGCATGCTGCAACAACCATACCGTCGAGCGACAGAGGCAACAACGCAGCGAACCGAGACACGCGAGCGATCGCCGCCGAATCGATCTCGAGGCCATGGACCGTGGATCAGCGCGGACCCTCGAGATCGCGGCCCGACAGAGTGCGGAACGGTTCGAAGCCGCCGATCCAGTGCGCCGGCCGAAAGAGCAACCAGTCGAACGCCACGCCGACCGGATGCAGCACGTACGCGAGGATCCTGACCGGATGCCCTGCCCGCTGCGGGCTGTAGGGCTCGGCCGTCGAGGTCGACGCTGCGAGAGCGAACAACAACGCCGCTCCGGCGATCCGCCCCGCCCGCGCGAGCGCTTGCGAACGCTGCTGATTCACGCGATCGCCTTCGAGTCCGGCTCGCATCTCCGCCTCCTCACCGGCCCTCAGCGGGCCAGCAGTCGATACTCGTTCCCCACCGGGATCATGATGGGCTCACTGCCAAACCCCGCGAGATCGAGACAGTCGAGTCGCACCACCCCGGCTTCATCGCGCCAGACGAGATCGGGGTGCCCGTCGCCATCGTAGTCTCCGCTGCCCTTGAACTTCCACCGGCTTCCGACTCCCGGCAGCACGTGGCATTGCCCGAGCCCGGTAGCGGTCGTTCCGCAGACCAGCGTGAGCCCCAGCGGTTCGTGGCGCAGCAACAGATCGCCTTCCTGATCGCCATCGAGATCTCCGATCGCGTACACCTCGAAGCCGAGCCCGACCGGAATCAAGACCCGACAGCTCTGCACCGCGAAGCCGACCATCTCGCAGCCGATCGCGAGCCCGGTCGTCGTCTGGCGCAACAGAAGATCCGAGAAGCCGTCCGCGTCGAGGTCACCTGCAGCCGCGAACGCCCAGCTCGCGTCGTAGGTACCGAGTGAGGAGCAGGTTCCGGGCGTCGTCCCGTCTCCCCGACAAACCAGCGCCAGTTCGCCCGGGAGGCGCAGGATGAAATCCCGCCGTCCGTCGCCGTCGAGA
>CAZDHU010000009.1:0-36704 GCA_964505355.1 uncultured Myxococcaceae bacterium
GCGATCTCGTTCTGTTCGCCGCATTCGCCGCGATCGGCGTCGCGCTGCTCGCCCCGCGCATCGGTGAACGCGTCGAGCCGGTTCCCACGCAGGGCATCGATCTCGTGCTGCTGTTCGATGTCTCGCGCAGCATGGACGCGACCGACGTCCCGCCCAATCGGCTCGCCCGCGCGCGTGAGATCGCATCCGGCGTGCTCGCCCGCCTCGCCGCCGGCGATCGCGCGGCGCTGGCCGCCTTCGGCGAGCGCGGTTTCCTGTTGACGCCGCTCACTCCCGACACCGACGCGCTGCTCGGATGGCTGCCCGGAATCGACGCCGACCTCGTCACGCGACGCGCGTCTTCGCTCGGAGCAGGCGTTCGTGCAGCGCTCGATGCCTTCGAATCCGGTAGTCCGCGTGCGCGCGTCGTGTTGCTGCTCGGCGATGGTGAAGATCCGGCCGGCGGCGCGAGCGACGACGCAGCACTGATCGCCGTTCTGCAGCAACACGAGACGCGACTGCTCGCGGTGACGCTCGGAACGCAGGCGGGAGCCGCGATCCCGGACGGCGACCTCGCGCTCGTCGACGACACCGGACGCGCGATCCGAACCCGCGCCAGCCCGGCTCGCCTCGAGGCACTGGCTTCCGCGACGGGCGGCGAGCGCCTCGCGCTCGGACTGCGGGGCGAGTTCGATTTCGGCGTGGCGCTCTCCGCCCTGCGTCGCGACGCCGGCACTGCGACGGGCGAGATCGCGCTGCGCCGTGTGCCGGCAGTGCGAAGCACTCCGTTCGCTCTTTTCGCGCTCGTGTTGCTGGTGGTCGAAGCGGCTCCGCGTCGCCGGGGCTCGCGATCGCGCGTGGCCGCGCTGCTGGCCGGGCTCCTCACCGCCCCGCTCGCACGGGCAGACGAGCCGCCTGCCGCAGACCCAAGACCGGATTCGATCGCACGGCTTGCCGCACGCGTTCGCGCGCAACCCGGCGACGCCCTCGCGCTGCTCGAGTTCGGTCTCGCGCTCGCGCGCCACGGCCGGCTCGACGAAGCGAACGACGCATTGCGCGCCGCCGCGATCTCGACGGCCGACGACTCGCTCGCCGCGCTCGCCCGCTTCGATCTCGGCGTCGTCGCGCTCGCGCGCGGCAACCTCGCGGACGCCCGCGCCGCGTTCTTCGAAGCGCTCGCCCGCGATCCCGCCGATGAGCAGGCCCGTTTCAATCTCGAGTGGACGTTGTTGCAGATCGCTGCCGACCGCGCGACGGAAGCAGTGACTCCCGCGCGCAGTCCGCTTCTTTCTCCCTCGACGCCGGCCGGCGGGGCGAACGCGAGGCGCGCCGGAGCCTCCGAACCGCCGGCCGCGGGCGGGCCGAAACCGGCCGGCGACGCGCAACCCGAACCGTCGCGCGCGACCGACGCCGGCAGGCGGCCCGACGACGAATCGGCGCCTGTGCATCCGACACCAGCCGGTGTCACACCCGCGGGCGGCGGCGACCCGGTCCGAGCCGAACGCGAGGCGCCGATCTCGCTTTCCGACGATGCGGCGCAGCGACTGCTCGATTCGGTTCGCGAGCCGCGGGGGCGCCTGCGCGGGATCTCCGATCCCCGCGACGCGGAGCGGTCTCTCCGGACGCACGGAGTCGTCTGGTGAGCGGCGTATCCGTTGATGCTGAATCGCGCGGCGGATTGCGACAGACGGGCACGGCTCGTCGCCTTTGCACCACGCGCACGGGAACGAGACGCGCGGCTTCGCGCACTCGCTTGCTCTCGCGTTGCTGCTTCATCGCGGCAGCGTCGGCAGCGCTGCCGTTCGCGAGCACCGCGCACGGGGACACCGGGCCGTGCTTCGCGGACGCCACGCTTTCCGCATCGCACGCCGTCGTCGGGCAGCCGATCGAGCATCGGGTGCGGATTCTTCGTCGCACCGATGTTTCACAAACGCGCTGGGCGGTCGCACCGGAGTTTTCAGGTGCGGTCGTGGAGGCGCTGCCCGGCGGCTTCGTCGAGGGCCGGGTCGAACGCGGCGGTCGCTGGTTTCTCGTGTACGAAGAGCGCCGGCTGATCTTTCCCGTTCAGCCCGGCGCCTCGTCGATCGGAGCCGCGCGACTCGAATGCGCGCTCGCGGCGGCCGGGCGCTCGGAGCCGGCGCCCTTCACCGTCGCGCTTCCCGCGCATCCGCTGATCGTGGAACCCGTGCGCGGGGCGCCGGCCGACTGGAGTGGCCTCGTCGGCGAGATTTCGATTTCGCTGCACGCGCCGGCGGCACAGATTCCGCTCGGCACTTCGCTGCCCGTCATCGCCAGCGCGCTCGGCACCGCGGATCTGCGCGGGATCCGCGGTCCGCTCGTCGAAACCCGCGATGCCGCAGAACTCATTTCCGGTGACGATCGAGTCGAGATCGAACCGGGAGCACCGGGCGAACCGCTGCGCGTGCGTCGAACCCAGACCTTTCAGCTCGTCCCGCAGCGAAGCGGACGTGTCACCGTCGATGCCAGGCCACTGATCGCATTCGATCCCGCGAGCGGTCGCTTCGTCCGCGCCGCTGCGAGCAGCGTGGTCATACGTGTGACGGAAGCCGCCGCGCCCGAACCGCTGCAAGAAGCGAACTCCGGAGACGACGCGCGTGCCGCTGCGCCGCGCGGCGAGACGAACCCGTTCGCCCGGACCGTGGGCTCGGCGTTGCTCGCGAGCATCGTGGTCGCCGGCATCGGGATCGCGACCTTCGTGCGATGGCGAAAACGACGCAGCGACCGGCCGCACGACAGCGCCGCGACGCGAGCGCCCGCGCGCGATCCGGCCCGCGCGCTGCGCGATGCGCTCGCGAGACGCCTCGCGCCCGATGCGCGGCCCGACGCGCTGACGCCCGAAGAGTGGGTCGCACTCGCTGTGCCCGGTTCGCCCGAGGCGATCGCGGCGGCGCTGCTGCTCGAACTCGACCGCGCACGATTCGCGCGCGGGGCGACGCCTCCCGACGCGTCGCAGATCGCCGCCGCGCTTCGCGGCCTCGGCGAACACCGCTGATCGGATTGCCGAAAGCAACGTGACACGACGCCTTCGAGGGCCACGCGGAGCGGAAGTCACGCGCAGCCGCGGCCAGGAGGCCGCGGCGAGCCACGGAGCAGCGTGGCCCTCGACGGCGCTGCTGCGCACACGTGGATCACATTTCCGGTGCTCCTGTGAGCGGGTCAGGGCACGGCGGGCGCGCAGTGTGACTGAATCGTCGCCGTCGGCGGCGTAAGCAGCGCGCGGCGCAGAATCACGGCGTCGGCGGCCGTGCAGCTCGCCGATCCGCCGATGTCGCAGAGCGCCGGCTGCGCGAGCGACGCCGCCGGCGGAACCAGCAGCGCGCGCTGCAAGACGACCGCGTCGGCCGTCGTCACCCGACCGTCACCGTTCACGTCGCCGCACTGGCATTCGTCCCCGATCCCGTCGGGCGACGAGCCACTGCCGATTCCGCCGCGGTCGAGCTGAGCGGGATCGGCGGCGAACGGACAGGCGTCCGCTGCATCGAAGACGCGATCGCCGTCGGTATCCGCGAGTCCGGAATCGATGCCGACGAGAACGAGCACGCCCGACACGCGGCCGCCGAGAAAAAACGGCGCGATCGTTCCTTCGGTGTCGAGTGAAGTCATGGTCGTCGCCGGCCACTGCAACGCCACGAGCTGCGTCCAGCCCGCAGGCAGCAACGCTTTCCAGCCCTGCATGGCGGCGGCGAGGACGGGATCGATGCCGGGTACTGCGAAGGGATCGTCGCTCCCGACCGCGTTGCGAATCGCAGCGCCGGCGAAGCTCGATCGCAGGGTGAGACAGTTCGTGGCGCCGCCGATGCACAACGACAGCCTCGCCGAGAGCGCAGCACCACCGTCGAAATCGAATGCGATCACGTGCGGTGCGTCGTCGAGATCGGCCAGCGTCGCGGCGATCGAGGTGGTTTGATCGGCCGTCGCGTCGATGTCGAACACAGCCGCGGAGATCGTTTGCGCTGCGACGGAGAACGAGGAGATCACGATCGACCCCGCAGCGAAGCTCTCGAAGTCGCCGCCGAACGGAAGGCCGGAGAACTGCAGCGCACTCGCCGCACCCCGCGCATTCGCCGGCACGTCGTCTGCCGTACCGATCTCCCCGTCGGGGCCAGGGAGCCAGCGCAGCACGTCGTCCGCAGTTCCAACGAGGGCGTCCGCCCCGGACGTGTGCGCGACGAGGCCGGGATCCGTCAGCAGCGAGTACGACGCTCCGGCCGCGGCTGCCTCGCTGCCACGGACGAAGCCGCTCAGCAACGAGGCCACCACGGCGACGTCGCGCCACACGAGTCCGCTCGTCACGGATCGTGCGGAGCAGCCGCGTCCTTGCGCGCACCTCGTCCGGCGCAAGATCGATCCCGGCATGGTCTACCCGCCCGAAGCCTTCCATACCACATCACGCGCAACCGTTGCGGAGCGCGCGCTCGCGCACTACGCAGCATCCGCGCGCACCGACGTGCCGCGGCCTGCGAGCGCGCGGTCCGCCGTACGCCGCCGCGAACCCGCCGAGGAGGACCCGTTCGATGCCGGAGTTTCGTTTTCAGGAGATGTTCCCGCACCAGTCCGACGAGACGCCGTATCGTCGCCTCGACGGCGACTTCGTCTCGACGAGCAGCCATCGCGGACGGTCCATCCTCGAAGTCGACGCCGCCGCGCTCAGCACGCTCGCGGCCGCTGCGATTCACGACGTCTCGCACCTCTTCCGCCCCGGTCACCTCGCGCAGTTGCGCAAGATCCTCGACGACCCCGAAGCCTCGGACAACGATCGCTTCGTCGCGCTCAACATGCTGCGCAACGCCTGCGTCTCCGCCGGCATGGTGCTGCCCTCGTGCCAGGACACCGGCACCGCGATCGTGATCGGCAAGAAGGGCCAGCAGGTCTTCACCAGCGACGACGACGAGACGGCGCTCGCGCGCGGAATCTTTCGCACCTACGCGGAAGACAACCTGCGCTATTCGCAGGTGGCGCCGATCACGGTCTACGAAGAGGTGAACACGGGAACGAACCTGCCGGCGCAGATCGAGCTCTACGCGACGAGCGGGGACGAGTACCGTTTTCTCTTCGTCACCAAGGGAGGCGGCTCGGCCAACAAGACCAGTCTCTTTCAGGAGACGAAGGCGATCCTGAACCCGAAATCGCTGCTCGCCTTCATCGAACAGAAGCTTCGCGGACTCGGCACCGCGGCCTGCCCGCCCTATCACCTCGCGATCGTGATCGGCGGCACCAGCGCCGAGCAGACGCTGAAGACCGTGAAACTCGCGAGCTGTCGCGAGCTCGACGATCTACCGACGCACGGAAACGAGCTCGGGCACGCGATCCGAGATCCCGAACTCGAAGAACAGGTGATGCGGCTTTCGGTGCAGACCGGCATCGGCGCCCAGTTCGGCGGCAAGTACTTCTGCCACGACGTTCGGGTGATTCGTTTGCCGAGGCACGGCGCGAGCTGCCCGGTCGGCATCGGCGTCTCGTGCTCGGCGGATCGTCAGGCGCGCGGGAAGATCACGCGCGACGGCGTCTTTCTCGAACGGCTCGAAACGAATCCGGCGCGCTTCCTGCCCGAGGTCGGCACCGCCGAACTCGGCGACGAAGTCGTGAAGATCGATCTTCGCCGCCCGATGAGCGAAATCCGCGCGACGCTCTCGCGCCATCCCGTCAAGACGCGCCTGTCGCTCAGCGGGCCGATGGTCGTCGCGCGTGACATCGCACACGCAAAGCTCAAGGAGCGCATCGAGCGCGGCGAAGGGCTGCCGCAGTACGTGAAAGACCATCCGATCTACTACGCCGGCCCCGCGAAGACACCGGCCGGCCTCGCCTCGGGCTCGTTCGGTCCGACCACCGCCGGCCGGATGGACTCCTACGTCGACCTGCTGATGGAGCACGGCGGCAGCTTCGTCACCCTCGCCAAGGGAAATCGCTCGCGTGCCGTCACCGACGCGTGCAAGAAGCACGGCGGTTTCTATCTCGGTTCGATCGGAGGGCCGGCCGCGATCCTCGCGCAGAACAACATTCGCCGGGTCGAAGTGCTGGAGTATCCAGAACTCGGGATGGAGGCGATCTGGAAGATCGAAGTCGAAGATTTCCCCGCCTTCATCGTGGTCGACGACAAGGGGAACGACTTCTTCGGCGGACTCTGAACCCAATCCGACCCCGCGCGGGGCCGCCGGCGACCTACTGCACGAGAACGATGGTCCCGCTGCCGCACGAGGTCACGAGATCGAAGGCGTGGCCTCCCGTCGGCACCAGACCGAAGCGAGGCGGATCGAGTTCGCAGCGCACCTGCTGCCGTTCGAGCAGCGCGATCGCGTTGCCACCGACCAGGTTGAGGAACTCGCCGAGCGCGTCCTCCACCATCTCGCGCGTCGCGCCGTTCGAGAGCTTCGTCACCCCGCCCGCCAGCTTCTCCGCGAGTTCGGCGTCGGACATGATCCAGAGCCCGAGCGGTTCGTCGCCGCGGATCCAGAGCGACGCGCAGTAGACCGGCCGATCGCAGGTCACGAAGTTGGACGGCGTTCCGAGCTTGATGTGGACGCGCGACATGCGAAGGGCGAGCTTGACCACGAGGTCGAGCGAAATGGCCGCGGTCCGCAGCGACGCGAGATCGGGCGGCAGCAGATCGCCGATCGAAACGTCGTACTGCGACTGGTCGCTCTTGAAGGCGTCGACCAGCATCGGCAGCCGCTCGGTCGTCAGGTGGCCGAGATGCACGAGCGCTTCGCCGAGGCGCATTCGGTTGCGCCGCTGGTCCGCCAGCAGTTGCTGCACCTGCGCCGACGTCAACAATCCGAGTTCGACGGCAATCTCGCCGAACGGCGCGTCCCGGCGTCGCTGCTCGTGCTGTACGCGCCGGGTGTCGTCGGGCGTGATCAGGCCGGAACGAACGGCGAGTGCGCCGAGTTCGAGGTTCCGCGACGCCATTTCATCCAGTGCCTGGCGGAGCTGACCGGCATCGATCTCGCCCTGTTCGATCAGAAACTGACCGAAGAATTTGACGCTCACGACCGCCCTCCCTGCGACTTGCGTTCGCTCTTTGCAGTGCGTTCGGCCGCGAACAAGGCATCGAGCTGCGAGGCATCGAACGGCTTCGCGATCACCTGCACGGCACCGAGTCGAAACGCTTCTTCGGCACGGGCCGGCGAGCCGCCGAGCGAGGAGACCATGGCGATGCGAGTCCCGGGAACGCGATTGCGGAGAATGCGCAGCGCCGCGAGCCCATCGAGATTGGGCATCACGATGTCCATCACGACGAGGTCGGGCTTCGACTTGGCGACGATCAGCACGGCCTCCGCGCCGTCACTCGCGGTACCGACGATCTGCACCTCGGGATGTTGTCCCGCGATCTCGAGGAACAGCGCGCGCGCCGTACTGCTGTCGTCGACGACGACGACGGTGAGCTTCTCATCCATGAAGGCAGGCCTCCCCCGCGATGGCGTGGCGTGTGTCTGATCGGCCAGCGACGAATTCCCTTCAACGGGAGAACACCCGAGGCCTGCGATTCGGGGCTTCTCCGGGCATCGTGAACGAACGGTCGACAGCGGGAACGACGGGCCACGCCCCTCGGGCGAGGCGCTCTCACGGGGTTGCCTGAAATCCGATCCACGTGTGCGGAGCAGGCGCCGCCAGAGACCGCGCTGCGCTCCATGGCTCGCCGCGGCCTTGCCGGCCGCGGCTGCGCGTCACTTTCGCTTCGCGTGGCCCTCGACGGCGCTGTCTCACGTAGTTTCCGGCAACGTGTCAGTAGCGGCGGCCCCGGCGATCGGGGCTCGCGCCGGGCCCACCCTTTCGGCCGGGCGGGTTTTCCCAGTTGGTTCCCCGTCCGCCGGCCGGTCCCGGCGGGTTGCCGTCTCGGTCGCGGCGCAGGCCGCGATCCGGGCTCGCACCCGGTCCGCCGGCCGGTCCCGGCGGATTCTCCCAGCTGGTTCCCGGCCCGCCGGCCGGTCCCGGGGGGTTGCCGTCTCGATCGCGGGCGAATGCATCGCCCGCCGCGCCGACACCGAGTGCGACGACCACGCCGGCAGCGAGCATGAGACCGCGGCGCCCGCGGCCCGCGCGGGAAGGTCGGTCGAGGGAAGCGATTCGAAGTTGCATCACAGATTCTCCTTTGCGCCCGCCGGCGGACTTGCCACGGCGCTGTCGGGTTCAACCGCGCACGGCCCGGGAAGTTGCGCGGGAACAGGAGCCGGGCTGTCCGTGGATCCTCGATTCGAGAGTTCGCGCACGAGTGCGAGCACGTCCCGCGCGCGATCGGCCGGATCGTGCGCGGCTGCCAGATGCATGCGACCGGCGATTCCGAGCCGCGCGCATCGGTCGGGGTCGCGCAGCAACCGCGCAACGGCATCGGCTGCCGCGCCTGTGCTCGAACCCCGCGGCAGCAGCCAGCCGGTCTCGTCGTGCGTCAATCCGTCGCCGACCTCCGCATGGGCGACTACGGCTCGTCCGGCCTCGAGATAGTTGAGCAGCTTGACCGGGAAGCCGCCCGGCCGCCGGCGCGCGATCAGACAGAGCGCCGCGCCATGGGTCAGCAGTCGCAGAGTCCGAATCTCCTGGATGCGAAGCGTTCGCGCGGGCGCCGGCGCAGTGCGATGTCGCTCGTGCGTCGCCACCACCACCGGAACGGGATCGATCCGCGTCGCGACGTACGCGAGATCCGCGAGATCCTGATAGGCATCGAGGTTGCCCGCGTAGAGCACGAACCGCCCGGCCGAAAGACCGTGCAGCGCGCAGGTCTTGCGCACGGATTCGGCTGACGGGGGTGCGCCAGGCGAGAGGGCCGGCGCGATGCGCGCCACGGGGCCTCGTGCGTTCGCGGCGAGTCGTTGCTCCGCCTCGCGTGAGAGGGCGATCACCGCATCGGCTCGCCGGGCGAACGTCGCATCGAGCCACGCGCCGAGAGCGCTCGCCGATCCGGCGAGTGCAGCCGGCACATACGACGACAGCTCGTGACGCAGCAGCGTGTGCGCCACGTACACCACCGGCACGCGCAGCGTGGGACGGGCCGTCAGCGCAACCAGCGCGGCTTCGGCGTTGTGCGCGAGAACGGCATCAAAACGCCTGCGTCGCGCACAGCGCAGCCAGCTGCCGAGCAGTGCGAGGTCGGCCAGCGGCTTTCGCGCACTGGGCCCCGCGCGCAGCGGCGTCTGCGACAGCGAGCGGGGCGCGCGCACGAGGTGAGGCGGCGAGCATTCGCTCGCGCCTGTTGCCAGCACTTCGAGGCCGGGATCCCCGCGACTCGCCTCGCGCGCATCGCCAACATCGATCCCATCGCCGTAACAGAGCACCGTGACGTCGGCGCCACTTCGCGCGAGCGCGCGGGCCTGCTCGGCCAGGAAGACCTGCGATCCCTGCGGCAGGGGAAACGGCATCGCGGCGAGCAGGGCGATTCGCGGCGCTCGATCTTCTGCTGTCATTCGAGGTATCCGAGTGCGCGCAGCCGGTCAGCGATGAGCGCCTGTTCCGACGCGTCGTAGGGCCGGCTCGCCAGCGCCGCCGTCGAGTCGTTCGGAAGCGCCGGGGTGTCGTCTGCGATCGGTGCCGCGATCCCGAGCAGACGCATCACCGCGGGCGCCACCGCTTCGATCGATCGCATCCCGTCGCGTGACGGCCAGCCGGCCGCCGCGACACATTCGCGTGTCGCCGCGAGAAAGATTCCGAGCGGTCGGTGCACACCGTTCATGCCGCGCCCGCGCCCGCCCGCGTGCTCGTCGGCCGCGAGCTGACGGATCGACGTCACGGCCGCGCTGCGCCACGGTGTCGGCACCAGCGAGAGTCCATGCCCGCGGTCGAGGGCGAGTTCGATCACGACGTCCGGCGCCAGATCGCGACACGGTCCTGCGTAGACGTCTTCGCGGGGCAGCGCGCGCGCGACGACGGGTCCGCCGCCCGGCAGCTTCCAGTCGAGCAGGGCGTCGATCACGTCACGCCGAACTCGTTCGACGTCGTGCGGTTCGATCACCCCCGACGCCTCGCGGCCGCGCACGTTGAGCCAGACCCCCGGCTGCGTGTTGACCTCTTCGGAAAACGCGACCGTGTGCGACCAGTCCGTCCCGCCAAAGCGCGCGAGGCTTTCGATCCGGGCCGCAGTCCCGCGAACGCGTCGAAAGACGCGCTGCGCGAGTGACGGCGGCAGCAGCCGCAGCGCGAGGTCGCGGCCGGAGCGCGCGATCGCATCGACTGGCGTGCCGGCCGCCTTGCGCGACCGGCGCAGCAGCCCGCACTCGGCCAGCCGCGCACCAAGATGGACGACGCGATCCGAGGCGCTGCCCGCGCCGTGGTCGGAGACCACGATCACCCGCGCGTCGTCGCCCATCGCGCCCGCGATCCGGGCGCAGGCGGTGTCGAGCGCCTCGTAGACCGCCGCGATGGCATCGCGCCGCACAGCGCTCGCCGACGGATCGTGTCGCGGAGAGGTCGGATCGAAGTCGCGCCAGTAGTGGTGCTGCGCCGTGTCGCTCTCCGAGAAGACCACGGACACGAGTTCGGGCCCGCCGTGCCCGCCAGAAACCCCCATCCCGAGCTGACGAAGTGTTTCGAGTGCAAACTCGGTCTTGCGTTCGACGCGGCGCACGAGCACACCGACCGCGCGCTCGTGAAAGCCCTCGTCGCGTGCCGTTTCGTCGAGCTCGGGCTGCATCCAGTCTCCGGCGCGTTCCGCGATCGCCTGATATCGAACCGGGTCGCTGGCGGACGAGGCGTGGGTGCCGGTCGAGATCGGCGCGTCGAATCCCGCGACCGCGAGCCCGTTCAGCGGTTCGGGCGGGAAGGTCGCGGGCATGCCGAGACAGACCACGCGCGCCCCCGCCCTCGACGCGCGCGCGAAGATCGTCTCGCCGCGGCGATCGCTCGCGTTGACGAAACGGATCCGATACGCGCCCGCGATCTTCTGCGTGAAATCGAAGACGCCGTGATCGCCGGGCAGGAGTCCGGTCGAGAGCGTCGTCCAGGCCGGAAAACTCATCGGGGGCACGGTGCTGCCGAGCGGGCTCGCCGCGCCCTGCTGCAGCCAGCGCGCGAGGGTCGGCAACCGACCCGCGCGGGCCAGCGGCTCGATCACCGCGAGCGACGCACCGTCGAGACCGAGCAACAGAACGCGCGGCGAGGCGGGGGGGCGAATCGTCGTTGATCCCGTGCTGGTCGTCGGCGCCGCGTCGCAGTCGAACTCGGCGTCGACGGGTTAGGCCGGAAGATTCATGAAGACCGCCGCCGGCGAGGGTCGCGGCAGGGTGCTCATGAAGGATCCGGTCAGGACAGATGGTCGATGATGGCCTGCGTGATCTGATCGAGTGTCGCATTGCCGCCGAGGTCGCCGGTGCGCGACGCCGGATCGGCCAGCGCGGCGTGAACGGCGTGCGTCACGGAATGCGCGATCCGATCTTCACCGAGATGACGCAGCATCTCCGCCATCGAGAGCACGACGGCGGCCGGATTGGCGAGCCGCTTGCCCGCGATGTCCGGCGCACTGCCATGGACCGCTTCGAAGATCGCGCAGTCGTCGCCGATGTTGCTGCCGGCGACGACGCCGAGCCCGCCGACGAGACCGGCGCACAGATCCGAGACGATGTCGCCGTACAGATTCTCCATCAACAGGACGTCGAACTGCTCGGGCCGGCGCACGAGCTGCATCGCGCAGTTGTCGATGATCATCTCCCGGTACTCGATGTCCGGATAGCCCTTCGCGACCTTGCGGCTGCATTCGAGAAAGAGGCCATCGGACATCTTCATGATGTTGGCCTTGTGGATCGCAGTCACGCTGCGACGGCCCTGCCGCTCGGCGAGCTGGAAGGCGAAGCGCGAGATCCGTGTGCACGCCGCTTCGGTCATCACCTTGAGACTCGTCACGATGCCGGGTGCGATCCGATGCTCGAGACCGGAGTAGAGCCCCTCGGTGTTCTCGCGGACGACGATCAGGTTGACATTCCGAAACGGGGTCTCGACGCCGGGGATCGTCTTGACCGGCCGCACGCAGGCGTACAGGTCGAGCGCACGCCGGAGCGTCACGTTGGCGCTCTGGAATCCCGTGCCGACCGGGGTCGTGATCGGTCCCTTGAGGGCGACCTTGTTGCTGCGGCACGAGTTGAGGACGTGGTCGGGCACCGGGCTGCCATACTTGGCCAGCACTTCGGCCCCGGCCTCGACGCGCTCCCAGGCGATTCGGGCACCCGCGGCCTCGGCGACGAGAACCGCCGCGTCGGTGACTTCGGGTCCGATCCCGTCCCCCGGGATCAGAGTCACGGTATGCGTATGGGTCGACATGGCTACCCGGTTCTCCTATGGTGCCGGCCTGCTTTTCGGACCCAACCCCCGTTCGGAGATCGAGCCGTGGCCATTGAACTTCTCTGCCGCAAGATCGGTATGACCCGCCTCTATGCTGAGTCGGGTCAAAGCGTCGCCGTCACGGTGCTCGAAGCCGGTCCCAACCCGGTGATCCAGAAAAAGACGCCGGAGAAGGACGGATACTCCGCCCTGCAGCTCGGTTTCCAGGCCCGCACGGCGAAGCGGCTCTCGAACGCCATGAAGGGCCACTTCGAGAAGGCCAAACTCGCCCCCCTCCGTCGCATCGCCGAAAGCCGTCTCTCGGCCGAAGATGCCGCAGCCTACGAGGTCGGTCAGGAGATCCGCGCCGATCTCTTCAGCGCGGGTCAGCGGGTCGACGTGATCGGAACGTCGCGGGGTCGCGGTACGTCCGGCGTCGTCAAGCGACACAACTTTGCGGTCAAGACCGAAGGCCACGGAACGCACGAGTTCTTTCGGCACGGCGGTTCGATCGGTTCGAACAGCTATCCCGGCCGGGTGATCAAGGGCATGCGGATGGCCGGTCGCAGCGGTGCGGAGCGCGTCACCACCCACAATCTTCAGGTGGTGAAGGTGGACGCGGCTCGAAACCTGATCTTCGTGAACGGTGCGGTGCCCGGTCATCCCAACGGCATCGTTCGCATCCGGGCTGCCATTCGCTGATCGCGCGGGGCGCCGCCGGCGACTTCGCGATTCGCGGGGTGTCCGGCGCGAGCACCGATCTCTCGCGGATCCGACGCGGGCCCGCGACGCCGCGCGAGGGGCCCTGCCACGGCACGATACGATCGCAAAGATGTCTGGCACCAGCGCGCAAAACGCGAAGGATTTCGCTCGCGCGCGGCGTACAAGCTCGAGCAGCTTCAACAAAAACATCGGGTTTTGAAGCCGGGCGATGCCGTGATCGACCTCGGCTGCTGGCCCGGCGGCTGGATGCAGGTGGCAGCGCGGGGGGTCGGGCAGGCCGGTCGAGTCGCGGGGATTGATCTCGCCGTGATCGATCCGCCGCTCGAACTCGCGAACGCGATCGCGCTGCAGGGTGATCTGACGGATTCTGGCACGGCCCCTCGGCTGCTCGAAGCGCTGGGTCGACCCGCGGCGGACGTCGTGCTTTCGGATGCAGCCCCCAAACTGACGGGCATTCGCGCGACGGATCGCGCCCGCGAGGAGGCGCTGCTCGATGCGATCGAAACGCTGCTGCCGGCGCTGCTTCGACCGGGCGGCAGACTGGTCGTGAAGGTGCTCGAGAGCCCGGAGGCGCAGGCTGCCATCCGGCGACTTCGTTCGCAGTTCACCGCGGCAACGACTTCCCGCCCGCCGGCGAGCCGCGAGGGAACGAGCGAGCGATATCTCGTTGCCTCGGGCTATCGGGGAGCGCCGGCGCCGCTGCGCTCGGCCGGGGTGTGAGCGGCGAAGCGACGTCACAGGCTCGCGCTGTCGTTCGAGAGCGGCGAATCGCCGTACGCGTTCCACGTGCTGACGCGAAAGCGGCCAGGCGCCGAGAGCCGAAGAAAACCGAGGCTGATCATCGCTCGATCCGGGTTCGCGGGATCTCGCGTGAGACCGCTCGGCAGTGCTCCGCGCTCACCGAGCGTGCCGACCACCGTGGAGTACGAGACCAGCTCGATCCCGTTCCAGGTCGAGCGATCGACGAAGTCGATCCGCGTATCGCGCACCCACTGTCCGTTCGACTCCGACTGGCGCCAGATCCAGACGCCCTGCACGCGGCTCGAATCGAAGTCTGGAATCTCGACGCTCACGAAGCTGAGATCACAACCCGGAAGCAGGAGCAGAACGGCGAAACCGAAGGGCAGGAGGATTCGGCGAGTGAGGAATCGACGCATCGATGGGTCTCCCGTGGGCGCGGGAACCGGATCGGCGCCGCACACCACGGGTCGGGTGACCTCGCGCACGGCGAGTTGGTGATCGTGGCCACGTCAACGATCCGGTGGCGCACCGGGGACGCGCGAGAAGCGTTCGAGGGGCGCGCAGTCGGGCTAGAACACGTCGGCGTCGAGATCGGGGCCGCGCACGGCGCGGATTCTCACGCGCACGAAATCGCCCGGTGCGAGCGGTCGCGCAGCAGAACGCAGCGCGACGACGCCGTCGATTTCCGGCGCCTGCGACCAGAGACGGCCGCGGCCCGCGCTCCGCCCACCCTGGTCGACCAGCACGGTCTGCTCGCTACCCACCGTCTCCAGCAGCCGCTCGTTCATGATCCCGCTCTGCAGCTCGGTGAGCGCACGGTGGCGCCGCCGCGCTTCACTCCGAGAGACCTTGCCGGAAAGCGCGAAGGCAGCGGTGCCTTCTTCGTCGGAATATCGAAACACGCCCACGCGATCGAACCGTGACTCGCGGACGAACTGCAGCAGCCGCTCGAAGTCGGCGTCGGTCTCTCCCGGGAAGCCGACGATGAACGTGGTCCGCAGCACGAGTCCGGGAACGCGCGCTCGCAGCCGCTCGATGAGTGCGCGCTGCCGCGCCTCGGTCGCGCCGCGCTTCATCGCGCGGAGCACCCGGTCGCTCGCGTGCTGAAGCGGAACGTCCACATACGGCAGCACGCGCTCGCCCGAGGCGAGCACGTCGATCAGATCGTCGGTCACCGCCGTCGGATAGAGATAGAGCTGGCGGATCCAGGTGAGCCCGTCCACCGCGTCGAGTTCGCGCAGCAGTCGTGCCAGACCGGGCCGACCGCTCCGATCCTTGCCGAACGCCGTCGAGTCCTGGGCCACGAGATTCAGCTCTTTGACGCCGGCGGCGGCGAGCTGCTGTGCTTCAGCGCGCACCGACTCGAGGCTTCGGCTCTGGAACTTCCCGCGAATCGCGGGAATCGCGCAGAACGCGCAGGCGCGGTCGCAACCCTCGGAGATCTTCAGGTAAGCGCTGTGTCGCGGCCCGATCAGCAGCCGGGGATCGTGCTCGTCGTAGAGATGCGTTCGGCCGGCGTCCACGTAAACGCCGCGCCCCCGGCCCGCGAGTGTTTCCTCGAGAATCGGCGCGATGCGCTGAAACTGGCCGGTGCCGACGAACGCATCGACCTCGGGAAGCTCCCGTGCGAGTTCGTCGCCGTAGCGCTGTGGCAGGCAGCCCGTCACCACCAGTGCCCGCAGCCGGCCGCTCTCGCGCAGATCCGCGAGGTCGAGGATCGCCTTCACCGACTCTTCGCGTGCGCTGTTGATGAACGAACAGGTGTTGACGACCACGACGTCGGCGTCGTCGAGGCGCTCGGCGATCGCGTATCCGTCGAGTGCGAGGCTGCCCAGCATGACCTCGGAATCGAGTCGGTTCTTCGGACAGCCGAGCGAGCGGAAGTGAATGCTCGCTTTCGGTGCGGGTGCCGAAGATGCGGGCGCGTGTGACTCGGGGGCACGGGACGACGGGGGAGGCATGCGGCCGCGAGGGTATCCGAGGCCCCATTCGCGGGGTACTCTCGGGCGCCCCGCGCGTCCTCGCGCGGTCGAGTGCAGGAGGGCGCTGGTGTCCGATCGTCCGTTTCGCGTTCTCGGCATCCAGCAGATCGCGGTCGGCTCGACCGACAAGAGCGCGCTGCGCCGGCTCTGGGTCGAAACGCTCGGCCTCACGCTGCACGGAAACTTTCGAAGCGAGTCGGAGAACGTCGACGAAGACATCGCGGTGGCGGGCAGCGGGCCGCTCGCGGTCGAAGTCGATCTGATGCAGCCCGTCGATCCCGAGAAGCGACCGAAGGTGCACGACCCCGCGCTCAATCACGTGGGGCTCTGGATCGACGATCTGCCGGCCGCCGTCGGCTGGCTCGAATCGAAGGGGGTTCGCTTCACGCCGGGCGGAGTTCGCCGCGGCGCGGCGGGCTTCGACGTCTGTTTCATCCATCCGAAGGGCAGCGCGGAGGCGCCGATCGGTGGTGAAGGCGTGCTGATCGAACTCGTGCAGGCGCCGCCGGAAGTGATCGCTGCCTTTCGCAGCCTCGACCGCCCGGGCGGAGCGCCGCGATGAGCGCGGGCGAGAGCGCGCTCGCGTTCGTTCGCGAGGGAGCGACGGTCGGCCTCGGCACCGGTCGCGCCGCCACCGCGTTCGTCGAAGCGCTCGGGCGCCGGGTGAAAGAGGGGCTGCGTGTGCGCGGCGTGCCCACTTCCGAACGCACGGCCGAACTCGCACGATCGCTCGGCATTCCGCTGCTCACGCTGGCCGAGGCCGGCACGCTCGACGTTTGTATCGACGGCGCGGACGAAGTCGACGAGCGGCTCGATCTGATCAAGGGCTACGGAGGTGCGCTCGTGCGCGAGAAGATCGTGGCGGCGTGCGCGAGTCAGCTCGTGATCCTGATCGGCCCGGAGAAGCTCGTGAAACGAGTCGGCGAGCGCGGAAAGCTGCCGATCGAAGTGATTCCGTTCGCAGAAGCGCTCTGCACGCGCCGGCTCGCCGCACTCGGTTGCCGTCCCGTGCGACGCGAAGACGCCGGCGCGCCGTACATCACCGACAACGGCAACTACATCCTCGACTGCGGCGTCGGCGCGCTCTCCGATCCCGCAGCCTTCGAACGCGACGCGCTCGCCATTCCCGGCGTCGTCGGAACGGGACTCTTTCTCGGGATGGCGAGCGCCGTCATCGTCGAGTGGCCCGATCGCGATGAGGTGCGGCTGCGCGAGCCGCGCGCGTGATTCTCGCCGGCGACATCGGCGGCACCAAGACGCTGATGGGCGAGTTCGAGCGCGACGGCGGCACGCTTCGGCTGCTGCGCGCGGCGAGCTTTCCGAGTCGCGGCCACGCGAGTTTCGACGAGATCATTGCCCGTTTCCGTTCGCGCGGACGGAGCGACGTGCGCATCGAAGCTGCCTGCTTCGGGGTTCCGGGCGCCGTGATCGATGGCCGCTCGCATGCCACCAACCTGCCGTGGCAACTTTCCGACGCGCAGCTTTCGACGCTGCTCGACGATGCGCCCGTGAGGCTGGTCAACGACCTGGAAGCGCTCGCCTTCGGCACGCTTTTTCTCGGCACAGGCGCGCGTCACGCGCTGCAAGCGCCAGCGACGCCGGATCGCACGGGCACCGTCGCCGTGATCGCGGCCGGCACCGGCCTCGGCGAGGCCATGCTCTGGTGGGACGGCACGCGTCATCACCCGATCGCGAGCGAAGGGGGCCACGCGGATTTTGCGCCGCGCAACGCGCGCCAGCAGGCACTCGCGGAATGGATCGAACGACGCTTCGGGCACGCCAGCATCGAACGGGTGCTCTCCGGCCCCGGACTCGCGAGCGTCTACGACTTTCTCGGTGAGCACGGCTCGTTCGACGAACCGGCGAGCCACCGGACGCGGATCGCGCAGGCGGAAGATCGCGGCGCGCTGGTGGGTGAGCTCGCGATCGCCGGGGCATCGCCCCGTTGCGTTGCCGCGCTCGAGCTGTTCGTCGACGTCTACGGCCAGGAAGCAGGCAACCTCGCGCTGCGCTGCCTCGCGGTCGGCGGAGTCGTGCTCGGTGGCGGCATCGCGCCGAAGATTCTGCCCGCCTTGGTCGAAGGCGATCGATTCCGCCGCGCGTTTGCGGCGAAGGGCCGGTTCGAGCCCTTTCTCGGGCAGCTCGCGATCGATCTCGCGCTCGACCCGCGCGCCGCACTGCTCGGTGCGGCTCATCTCGCGCTCGCGGGACGACACGCGCTCGCGCCGAACGCGCGTCACGGCTCAGAGTCGAAGTAGCCGTCCTGCTGCCGCGGTTGCGTCGTATCGATCGCCGTCGACCACGTGAACCCCGTTGACCAGCACGTGCTCGATGCCCGACGGCGGTGCGGACGGGGTGGCAAAACTCGCGCGATCGCGCAGCGTCGCGGGATCGAGCACCACGAGATCCGCCGCGGCACCCCGGCGGATGACACCGCGGTCGGTCAGCCCGAGTCGCTCGGCCGCTGCGCCCGTCATCTTGCGCACGGCTTCTTCGATCGAAAACAGACCGAGTTCGACATAGGTATGGAGCACGCGCGGAAAGGTGCCGAAGCTCGCCGGGTTCTGATGTCCGTGACGGGTCAGGAAGGTGTCGGTTTCGATCGTGCACAGGGGGCTCGCGAGAACGCGTCGCAGCGCCTCCTCTTCTTCGCCGAACCCGCTGTAGGTGTGGTTCAGAACGCGGGCCTGACGTCGACTGTCGACCACCATGCGGGCATAAAACTCCCACGGATCGAGACCCGCGCGCGCCGCGGCGTCGCCGACGAAGAGGCCATCGTACGCGTCGAAGGCCGGCGCATTGGCGCGCATGATCTGGATGTCTTCGAGGTAAAAGCCGATCTGTTCGAAGACGCGCGCGCCGAGTGCCTTCACGCCCGCCAGCGCGTCCGGGTTCTGCAAAATCGCTTCGAGGTGCGGAAGCATCTCGGGCGGGAAGAGCACGCTCGCCGTCGTGTTGCCCGCGGTGTACGGAAAGGCGTCGAAGGCGACGTCGAGCCCCTCGGCCCGGGCCCGTTCGATCCGCGCGAGCGCGAGCTCGGCGGTGGGCCAGGTGCGACGGCCGACGAAGATCAGATGACTGAGCTGGAGACGTGCGCGTGCGCGGGTCGCGACGGCCAGCATCTCGTCGATCGCGCGCAGATTGTGCGGCACCTCGGCGGCATCGTCGGGGTAGACGGGGCTCACCCGGCTGTAGGCGCGTAGATGCGAGGTGAAGAGCTTGTTCGCGGCGGCGGCCCAGCTCCCGAACGCGACCAGTTCGTCTTCGCCCGCGAAGATTCCCGGCGGATAGCCGAGTCCGGTGCTCACGCCCGCACAGCCCGCGTCGAGCGCTTCGCGCACCCGCCACTCCATGGCCGAAAGCTCGTCCGCCGCCGGCGGCGCAGGATTCAACGGACCGGTCACCGCGGCGCGCACGGCGCCGTGTCCCACCAGTTCGACGACGTTCAGCGGCATCGGCGTTCGTTCGAGGTGATCGAGATACTCGTTCATCGTGCGCCAGCCGAGCGTGATCTCGTCGTCGACGATCAATCGGCTCGCTTCGCGAGCGCTCGATTCGTTGTGTGCCGTGAGCGGAGCGGGGCTGAATCCGCAGTTCCCGCCGACGAACGTCGTCATGCCCTGTCGCAGAAACGGTTCGACGAGGGCGCCGCAGTCACCGCCCGGAACCAGCCAGTCGGAGTGCGAATGGATGTCGATGAAGCCCGGTGTCAGCAGCCGGTTGCGGCAATCGATCGTGCGCGCGGACGTGAGATCGCGAAGATCGCCGAGGGCGACGATGCGTCCGTCCGAAACGGCGAGGTCGGCACGAATCGCCGGCGTCCCCGTGCCGTCGATCACGCGGCCGCCCTCGAGCTTGAGCGAACAGTGCATGGTCCTCGCCTCCCGGCTCAGCACGCGCCGCCGGTGGACGAGCGAGCCATCGAGTGCATGAAGGGCGTGACATCGTCACTCACACCCGCCGCGAACGGCGCTCGATCATGCCATGAACGCCCGACCGAGCGACAGGGGATTGCCGGGGCGCTGAATCGCGCGCGAGCGGTCGCGTCGAAGAGGCGGCAAGGAGCCTCGTCTGATGTGCGTGGCGGAAACGATTCGTGCGCGACGGGGCCGGGAGGCCGACGCGTCGCTTGACGGCCTGCGGCACGGCCGCGAGCCTACCCGCTGCGCCGTCCGGACGCGGCCCGGTGTTCGGGCCGGCGATCGGTCCGCGAGCCGGCGCGGCAATGGAGCCCGAGCGTGAATCGCATCCGTACCCGCGGCATGTTCCTCGTCGAGGATGGCCGCAACTTCTTCGTGCGCGGTGTCTCCTACGGACCGTTCAAGTCCAATCAGATGGGGGAGCCGTTTCCCGAGAAGTCGGGCGTCGAACGCGACTTCGCCCTGCTGCGCGAGCTCGGCGCCAACACGGTGCGCGTCTATCACCCGCCGTCGCCCTGGTTCTGCGAGGCGGCTGCCGCCTTCGGGCTGCGGCTGATGGTCGGGATTCCCTGGGCGCAACACATCCGGTTCCTCGACGAACGTTCCTCGCGGGACGAGATCCGCGCGCGCATTCGCGACGCTGCGAAGTTGCTGCGCGACGCCCCGAACCTGCTCTCCCTGATGATCGGCAACGAGCTGCCGCCGCAGATCGTGCGCTGGTACGGCCCCTCGCGCGTCGAGTCGTTTCTTTCCGAACTCGCCGACGAAGCGAAGCAGGTCGACCCCGACGCACTCGTCTCCTACGCCAACTTCCCGATGACCGAGTATCTCGAGCTCGACTTCCTCGACTTCGCCTGTTTCAACGTCTACCTGCATCGCGAGGCCGACTTTCGGCGCTACGTCTCGCGGCTGCAGAACGTGGCGATGTTTCGCCCGCTGGTGTTGTCGGAGTTCGGCGTCGATTCGGTGCGCGAAGGAGAAGACGAGCAGGCGCGCATCGTCGGTACGTCGATCGCCGCGGCGGCCGAGCTCGGCTGCGCGGGGACGATCGTCTTTTCGTTCACCGACGAATGGAACACGGGCGGCCACGAGATCACCGACTGGTCGTTCGGGCTCGTCACGCGCGATCGTCAGCCGAAGCCGTCGTACCACGCGGCGCAAAAAATCTATCGCCGCTCGCTCCCCGTGCCGCCGGAAGCGGCGCCGAAGGTCTCCGTCGTGGTCTGCGCGTACAACGCGGAAACGACGATGGAGGAATGTCTCGAATCACTGCGCTTCGACCGCGTGACCTATCCGAACTACGAAGTGATCGTGGTCGATGATGGCTCGACCGATCGCACGCGCGAGATCGCCGAGCGCTATCCGCAGTTTCGCCTGATCTCGCACGAAAACCGTGGCCTCTCGGTGGCGCGCAACGAAGGGATCCTGGCGGCGAGCGGTGAGATCGTCGCCTTCACCGACTCGGACTGCGCGGTCGATCCCGACTGGCTCACCTATCTCGTCTACCGGCTTCAGTCCGACGAGAACTTCGCCGCGGTCGGTGGTCCCAATCTTCCGCCGCCCGAATCGCACTGGGTGCCGGAGGTGGTGGCACGCTCGCCGGGCGGTCCGACCCACGTCTTGGTCACCGACTGGGAGGCCGAACACATCCCGGGCTGCAACATGGCGTTCTGGCGCGAGTCGCTGCTCGAGGTCGGGCTCTTCGATCCGGTCTATCGATCGGCGGGCGACGACGTCGACATCTGCTGGCGCCTGCAGAACGCGGGCCACAAGATCGGCTTTGCGGCGGCCGCGCTGGTCTGGCATCGGCGGCGCGCGACGGTGCGCGCCTATCTCAACCAGCAAAAGGGATACGGGCGCGCCGAGGCGCTGCTCTACTTCAAACACCCCTACCGGTTCAACTTCCTCGGCAACTCGCGCTGGCTCGGTCGCATCTACAGCGACATCGGCCCCGGGATTCTCGGTCGCCGCCCGGTGATCTATTCCGGTCCGTTCGGCGCGGGTTTGTTTCAGACGCTCTACGAAGCGCCGTCGTCGCTGCTCCGACACTTGCCGACGACACTCGAATGGAATGCGGCCGGGCTCGGGCTCACGCTGGCGGGGCTGCTCTCGTTCGCGATCGGCTGGCCTCTGCCGACCTTCGTCCTGATCGGACTGCTCCTGCTCGGCATGTCGATCGCTCAGGCGGTGTACACGGCGCTGCAGGTCGACGTGGAAGGCGTTCCGGTGGCGGCCTGGAGGGCGCGCGTGCTGGTGGCAGCGCTCAACTATCTCGGGCCGTTCATGCGTGCGATCGAACGCAATCGGATGCGGATCCGCGGCCTCTCGGAAGTCGAGCGGATCCGCTTTCCGCGGCTGCGACAGAAGCCGGATCTCGACCTCCGGCGCCAGCGGTTCATGCTTTCGTACTGGAACGAAACCAGCATCGAGAAAGAGGCCTGCATTTCGGCCATCGTCGAGTTCCTGCGCCCGCGGAAGTATCCGATCATTCTCGACAACGGCTGGGAGCCGTGGGACGTCGCGATCTCGCGCGGAATCTGGACGCGCAGTGAACTGAAGCTGCTGATTCAGAATCACGGCGGCGAGAGGCGGCTGGTCGACGTCGGCGTCACGCTGCGCCCCACCGCACTCGGTCATGCCGTGACGGCCGCATTTCTCACCGGCGCCGTGCTGACGGGACTCGCCGGCTGGCCGATGGTCTGCGCGGAGTTCGTCGCCGCGACCGCGGGGACGCTCGGGTTCCTCGGCTATCAGGCGTACCGGCTCGGTCGAACGATCTACCACGCCGTCGAGATCACCTTCCAGTCGCTGCCGCTCGATCCGCTGCATCCCGAGAAGAACGGCGCGATGCCGCAGGGGTGAGTTCGCCGGATCGAACGACCACGCTTCGCACCGCCGACGTGCTGCGGCGCGTGGCCGGCTATCTGCGTCCGTACCGGTGGCGGTTCGGTGCGGCGCTCTCGATGGTCGCGATCAACTCCGCGCTCGAACTGCTTCGCCCCTGGCCGCTCAAGATCGTGGTCGATTCGGTCGTCGGCGGGAAACCGGCGCCCTTCGCCCCCGAGATCGCTGCCCCGGCGCTGCTGCTCGCGGTCTGCGCGGGATTGCTCGGGCTGCAGATCGTGCTCGCCGGACTCGGCGTCGTGCTCAATCGGACGACGATTGGAATCGGGCAGCGCATGGTGAACGACCTGCGCGCGAATCTCGTTTCGCATCTGCAGCGACTCTCGCTCGGATTCTTCGGCCGGCGGCCCGGCACCGATCTCGTCTATCGCGTCGCCTTCGACACCTTCGCCGTGCAATCGATGGCGATGAACGGGCTCTTTCCGCTGGTCACCGCACTCACGCTGCTCTCGGGCATGCTGATCGTCCTGTTCCGGATCAATCCGATGCTCGCTCTGGTCTTTCTCGCGCTCGCGCCGGCGCTCTTCTTCACCATCCGCAGCGTCGGGGGCCGGATCGCGGCGCTCGCGATGGCACAGCGTGAACGCGAAAGTCGCTTCTTCACCGAAACCGAACGCGGCGTCGGCGCGATCCAGATCGTGCAGGCGTTCACCGCCGAGCCGCGCGAACACGCACGCGTGATGGACGCATCGCGTGCCGCGCTCGATGCGTCGCTTCGTCTCTACGTCTTCGAGAGCGGATACTCGGGTCTCGTCAACGTGCTGATGGCCTTCGGCACCGCGGCCGTGCTCTACGTCGGGGGCCGACAGGCGCTCGGAGGTGCGATCAGCGCAGGCGACCTGATCGTCTTCGTCACCTATCTCGCGTCGCTCTACGGGCCGATCAACGCGTTGTCTCAAACGACCGGCCTCATCCAGGGCGCGACCGCGGGCGCGCGTCGCGTCTTCGAAGTGCTCGACGCCGAGCCGGAAGTGAAGGACGCGCCGAACGCCGTGCCGCTCAGCGCGCCGCGCGGTGCGGTGCACTTCGAAGGCGTTTCGTTCCGCTATCCGGGAGAAGGCTTCGGCCTCGAGGACGTGTCGTTCGAGGCCGCGCCAGGCGCGCTGATCGCGCTGGTCGGACCGACCGGTGCCGGCAAGACCACGCTGGTCTCGCTGCTGCCGAGATTTCACGACCCGTCGCACGGGCGCGTCACGCTCGACGGGGTCGACCTGCGGGCGCTGCGCGTGCGCAGCCTGCGCGAGCACGTCGGAATCGTGCCGCAGGCGCCGGTGCTCTTCCCGGCGAGCCTCGAAGACAACATTCGCTACGGCCGGCCGGAGGCGAGCACGGCCGAGGTGGCGCGCGCGGCCGAGCTGGCGGGGGTGACGCGGTTTCTTTCGCAGCTTCCGAACGGGCTGGCGACGATGCTCGGTCCGGAAGGCCAGCAGCTCTCGCAGGGTCAGGCGCAGCGCGTGACCATCGCACGCGCATTGTTGCGCGATCCTCGTATCCTGATCCTCGACGAACCCACGGCGTCGCTCGATGCGGAAACCGAGGCGTTCGTGATGAGTGGAATCGAGCAGGTGATGAAAGACCGAACGACCTTCGTGATCGCGCATCGGCTTTCGACGGTTCGTCGTGCAGACCTCGTGCTCGTGCTCGAACACGGCCGGCTGGTCGAGCAGGGAACCTTCGAAACCCTGCGCGCTGCCGGCGGTCTCTTTCAGCGCCTTCACGACGCTCAGTTTCTGTTCACGTCGGAGCGCCGGTCGGGCGAGCCAGAGGCGAGATGAGCAAGCGCGTGGTCGTGCTGGGGTTGATGGGTCAGTATCCGCTCGGCGGGATGGCGTGGCAGGTCTTGCACCACGTGATCGGCATCCGGCGTCTCGGCTACGACGTCGCCTACGTCGAAAACTCCGGTGCGCCCCCCTACTCGCCGCGCCTGCAATCGGTGGTCGAGCGACCGAGCGAGAATCTTCGCTTTCTGCGCGAGACGTTCCGCCGTCTCGATCTCGCCGATCGCTGGGCGTATTTCGATTCCGGCAAGAAACGCTGGCACGGGATGTCGGCCTCGAAGGCGAACGACTGGCTGGAAAACGCGGACGTGCTGATCAACGTCTGCGGTGCGTCGCGCCCCGATCCCGGGCAGAAGCGCCGGGGATGTCTGGTCTACATCGAAACCGATCCGATCCTCGAACAGGTGCGCTACGCGGCGGGCGATCCCGATACGCGTGCGTTTCTCGACGGGCACGACGTCCTCTTCACCTACGGCGTGAACATCGGCAAACCCGAATGCCGCGTGACCGACGCGGGCCTGCGCTGGCATCCCACGCATCCGCCCGTGATCGTCGATCTCTGGCAGAAGCCGCCGCGACCGAACGGTGACTGGCGCACGATCGCGACCTATCGCAATCGCGGCAAAGACGTGACGATCGACGGCGAGACCTACTACTGGTCGAAGCATCCGAACTGGCCGAAGGTGATGGACCTGCCAGCCCGCACGCGCGAGCGGCTCGAAGTCGCGCTGGTTTCGCCCGGCGCGGAGTTGCGCGCGGAGTTCGTCTCGAAGGGATGGCAGGTCGAAGATCCCTATCGCATCAGCCACACCGCGTTCGTCTACCGGCGCTACATCCAGGGAGCGAAGGGCGAGTTTTCGGTCGAGAAAGACGATCTCGTGCGACTGCGCGTCGGCTGGTTCAGCGACCGCAGCGTGTGTTTTCTCGCGGCGGGCAGGCCGTGCGTGCTGCAGGACACCGGCTTTGGGAACTGGGCGCGCACGGGAATGGGCCTGCTGCCGTGGAGCACCGGCGAAGAGGCGGCGGAGGCGCTCGAACGCGTGGCGAAGGACTACGCCGCGCACGCGCGTGCGGCACGAGAGATCGCGCGCGAAACCTTCGAGGCCAGCGTGCTGCTGCCGCCGATCCTGCGCGCCGCGGGAGCGTGATCGCGCCGCGCGTGCTCGCCGTGATCAGGCGAGCGCGCGCGTTTCGAGCACTTCGATCCGATCCCCGACGGTCAGCGCGCCGCTGCCGAGCGGCACGCAGTTTTGCCCGAAGAGGACGGCGTCTCCGCGCTTGCGAAAGCGGGCGAGCGTGGCGAGCGGTTCTTTCCCGTCGCGAACGCCAGAGCGCTGATCGGTGGTGGTGATGACGCACCGTTCGCACGGCTTCACCACGGCCAGCTCGATCGCGCCGATGCGAATCCGGGCCCAGCCATCCTCGGCGAATGGATCGCTGCCGCGCACGACGAGATTCGGTCGAAAACGGTTCATCGGCACCGGAGTCGCGAGCTTCCGGTCGAGCGCTTCGAGCGACGCCTCGGAGATCAACATCAGGGGGAATCCGTCGGTGAACGCGGTGTGCGCCTCGTCCGGGAACCAGGCAGGACTGACGCGCCGCTGATGCTGCGGCGCGATGCGCACGATCCGAGCGTCGATGCCGAGGTGGGCGCTGATCCAGCGAGCCGCCGCATCGCCCTGATCGAGAGACGGGCCGCGATGATTCCAGACCTGCGTCTCACGGACCTGCTGCGCGTTGGTCTCGAGAGGCAGAGCGAGCGGCTTCACACCGGGCGCTCCGAGCACGAGCACATCGTCTTCGACGACGGCGTCGATCAGCGCGAGGCTCGGGTGCGTGCGCTGGGTGAGGCAGCGATCTTCGCCGTCGACCACCATCCAGTGCCGATCGAACCGAAGGCCGAGTCGGTCGAGCGGCCAGCGTTCCGGGGAGAGCGCGCGAGCCGACTTGAGGGGATGCACGTACAGCGCGGAGAGGGCCAGCATCCTCTCTCGATAGCGCAGCGACCGCACGGAAGGCGCGGGCGCCCCGGCGGCTGCGTGCAGCGGGCGGGCACGGCGCAGCGGATCAGGCCCGGCATCCCCGTCCAGCCCCTCGCCGATCGCTGCTCGACAGCCCTCGGGGGGCATGGTTGAATCGATTCGTGACGCCGGATGGCCCCACCACGCGAGCTCTCGAGTCCGCCGCCGCTGCCCGCGGTGTGACGCGTCGGCCCGGCGCGCAGGCCGCCGGCCTCGCGACGAGTCAGTTGCGCCGGCTGCGCCGGATCGTCGACGTCGCGGTGCGTCTCGCCGAACAGGGCGGCTTCGAAGCGGTGCGGCTGCGCGATGTGGCCGAGGCTTCGGACGTCTCGCTCGGAACGCTCTATCGATACTTCAGGAGCAAAGAAGACATCCTGCTCTTCGCGTTGAACGAGGACGTCGGCCGGGCCGAAAAGCTGCTCGCGCGGTTTCCGCTCGCGGGCGCCGGCCCGCTCGAGCGCGTGACGGAGTTTTTCGAGGGTGCGACGCGCGAGTTCGCGCGCCGACCCCAGCTCGCGCACGCCGTGCTGCGCTCGATCGCGGCCGGCGACGAAGCGCTCGCGGCGCAGGTGGCGGGTTTCTATCTGCGGATGAAACGTCTGGTCGTGATGGCGCTGCGCGGCGGCCTGCTCGACGAATCGATTCCGATTTTCGCCGAGAACGACCACAGTCGCGAGCAAGACATCGCGTTCGTACTGCTCAACGTCTGGTTCGCCTCGCTCGCGGCGTGGGCCGGCGGACTGCACGAACTCTCGACCGTTTCGGACCATCTCCGGACGACGGCCCGACTCCTGCTCGGGGAGGCCTGAGATGTCGCAGCTCCCGCTCCCGCGCCATCCGAACGGATGGTTCCAGATCGCGTGGTCGGACGAAATCGCGGTCGGCGACGTGCGACGCGTATCGGGATTCGGCAAAGAGCTGGTGGCGTTTCGCGGACAGAGCGGACGGCTCTGCGTGCTCGACGCCTACTGCCCGCATCTCGGCGCACACCTCGGCGTGGGCGGCACCGTCGAAGGTGACACCATTCAGTGTCCCTTTCACGGCTGGCGCTTCGACGAACAGGGCGCCTGCGTCGGCGTTTCGAAGGCGCCGCGCACGTCGTCGACGACGCGACTCGAACGATGGCCGGTTCGCGAACGCAACGGACTCGTCCTCGTCTGGCAACACGATCGCCGGGATCCGCCGCAGTGGGAGATCCCAGAGCTCCCCGAACCCGGCGACGCTGCGTGGACCGAGTACTGCCGGCTGCGCTGGAAGATTCGGACTCACAACCAGGAACTGGTGGAATGCGCCGTCGATCGCGCACACCTGCGCACGCTGCCGGGCGCGCCCGGCATTCCGGACCAGCGCATCGAGATCGACGGCCCGACCCTCGAGCTGCGTCAGCCGGCGATTCTCTCGACGGCGCAGGGCCCGGTTCGGGGCGAAGTCGTCAGCCGATCGCACGGGGTCGGATTCGGCGTCACCCGATTCGTCGGCGAGATCGAGACGCTGCTGCTCGCGTCGGGACTTCCGATCGACGACGAGCAGATCGACCTGCGCTTCTCGTTCACGGTGAAAAGGCCGGGCGGTGACGAGATGACGCGCGCGCTTCACCGCGCACTCGTCTCGCAGATCGAACGGTCGATGAACGAACTGCGTCCGATCCTCGAAGCCAAGCGCTACCTCGCCCGTCCGTTGCTCTGTGAGGGCGATGATCCGATCGCGCAGCTTCGTCGCTGGAGTGAACAGTTCTATCCGCGTCCCGAAGCGGCCGACGTGCCGTCGGTGGCGGCGCGCTGAGCGCGTCGGTCGCGCGCGCGCGCGACCGACGGCGGAAGGTTCGAGATGGAGCCGCGCATCACGATCGTCACCCTCGGCGTTCGCGACCTCGATCGGGCGGTGCGTTTCTATCGCGACGGGCTCGGCCTGCCGCTGCAGGGCGAACCGGAGGGAATCGCATTCTTCGAGTTGCGCGGCATCCGGCTCGCGCTCTACCCGCGCGCGGCGCTCGCCGAAGATGCGACCGTCTCGGCCGGCGGTTCCGGGTTCGCGGGCTTCACGCTCGCGCACAACGTTCGCTCGCCGGACGAGGTCGATCGGACGCTCGCCGAGGCCGCCCGCGCCGGGGCGACGCTCGTCAAGCCAGGCCAGAAGGTGTTTTGGGGCGGCTACTCCGGGTACTTCGCAGATCCCGACGGCTTTCTCTGGGAAGTGGCGTGGAACCCCGGGCTCCCGCTCGACTCGTCGCCCGCAGGCGGGGCCGCGGCGATCTGATTCTCGAAGCGCGCGAATGATTTGGGTTCGCTTCGAGGGGAAAAACGGGACCGCCTTCGCTCACACCTCGGCGGCGTAGGGCGGCGCGGGGTCGTACTGGATGTAGCGCTGCACGTCTCGCGCGAGCTGCGCTGAATGAAGCTGGCCCGCCAGCCAGAGCGCCATGTCGATGCCGGCCGAGACGCCCGCCGCAGTGACGAGGTTGCCGTCGCGCACGTAGCGCGGGCCGTCGAGCACCTCGATCTCGCCGCGCTCTCGAAGCTGAGAGACGAACGACCAGTGCGTGGTCACGCGTTTGCCCCGCGCGAAACCCGCCTCGTGGAGCAGCAGCGCTCCCGTGCAGACGCTGGTGACGAAGCGGCAATGCGCGCCTGCTCGGCGCAGCCAGTCGATCAGAATGCGATTCGAAACCTCGCGTCGTGTTCCCTGCCCGCCCGGCACGAGCACGACGTCGAGCGGCGGCGCCGTCTCGAACGTCTCGTCCGGAAGCACGCGCAGACCCTTCGCGCACCGAATCGCACGCGACGATTCGGCGATCGCGATCACGCGGCCCGTCTTCGCGATTGCGCACATCGCGGCCAGCACTTCCCACGGCCCCGCGAAGTCGAGCTCCTCTGCGTCGTCGAAGAGCACGACTCCGATCACGGGTGTGCCTTGCTCCGCCATCCCGAACTCCTTTCGCCGATGATCGGCTGCCGGCGCGCACGCCGGAGATCCGTCGCCAGATCGAACGCACGCTGACGCCTCGCCAGCCCGTGACGCGCGAGCAACGCTGCGCCGGCCATCCGCGCGTCGTCACCCGCGCGTTGCTTGCCCGACTCGCCGGTCCATGAAAGCATCGTCGGTGACGACGCGTGGGCGTGCAATGACATCGTGAGCACGCGCCCTGCCGAAACGACGGACACGGAGGTGCCCCATCGACCGGTCGATTCTCGCGAGCACCACGGCCCTGCTCGCGCTCTCCAACCTCTTCATGCTCTTCGCCTGGTACGGCCACCTGAAGACGCTCGGCGCGCGCCCCTGGTGGGTCGCCGCGCTCGTCAGCTGGGGCATCGCACTCTTCGAATATCTGATTCAGGTGCCGGCGAACCGGCTCGGCTACCAGACGCTGAGCCTCGCGCAACTAAAAATCCTGCAAGAAGTCGTCACGCTGACCGTCTTCATGCCCTTCGCACTGTTCTACATGGGCCAGCCGCCGAAGCTCGATTACCTCTGGGCAGCCTGCTGCGTGCTCGGTGCGGTGTATTTCATCTTTCGGTCTTGAGGGGGGTGGCGCTCCGTGCCGGCCCGCGGGTGGCGGGCCGGCACGGAGTCGGCAGATCAGGGCTCGAGGCAGAGATACGCGGCCGAACCCACCGCGTGACACGGCAGGAGATTCCCAACCACGTCCACTCGGTTGATCGACGGCCCCTCGTTGATCGTGACGTGCATCGGGCCGGTCGGCAGGATGGTGCCGGTCTGCGCAGCCGGCAGTTTGGAGAGCGTCACTACGGCCCGGTAGACGAACGGTCCGTCGGACAGCGGGTAGAAGGTGGCGCGGACCTTCTTGTCGGCACTCACGCACGCGATTCTGCGGGTCACGGATTTCAGCGCACAATTCGAAATCGAGGCCGTCGTATCGAAGGACGTGCTTTGATCGAACACGTGTATGGTCAGCTGATTCGCGAGTGCGGCTGCCTCGAACCCGGCGCCGGTGTCGTTCACGTTGAGCAGCCCGATGATCGACGCGGTTCCGGCATTCTTCGACGCGCGGTCGATCCGAACCCGAACCTTCTTCAGAACCAGCGATCCCGGCTGTTCGTCCGGATCGCAGACGTCACCCAGACCGTCGCCATCGAGATCCGCCTGGCCCGCGTTCGGCGTAGTGGGGCAGTTGTCGACGTTGCCGCAGACTCCGTCCGCGTCCACGTCGTTGGCCGGGTCGTTCGGGCAGGCATCGCAGGCATCGCCGAGCAGATCTCCATCCGCGTTGGCCTGGCCGCTGTTCGCGTTCGTCGGACAATTGTCGAGCGGTGTGCAAACGCCGTCGAGATCGATGTCGCCCCCATTGCCGACGCAAGTCACGCAAAGCGGCTCCCCCGAAAGCGCCGGCGTCAGCAGCAACGAAACGCCGGTCGCCGAATCGCACCCCGCCGTGTTTGCACCCGTCGCGCAACCCCAGAAATTGTTGCGCGCATCCACGGGCGGCAGGCTCGTCACCAGGCTCGCATCGAGTCCGGTGAGATTTCCTGAAATCACGTTGTCCGTGAGTGTGTTCGGTGTTCCCACCGTCGAACCCAGCCCGGCAGTGGTGTCGATCAGAACCCCGTTACCGGCATTGTTGGTGATGCGGTTGCAGGTGATCGAGTTGTTGATTCCGTCGAGGTACACGCCGTCGGCGACCGATCCATTCACGTAGTTCTTCGACACGTCGTTCCCGTCGCCGATCACCGAGAACGGGAACTCACCCGCTGCCGGGATGTCGTTTCCTTCGACGGTGTTCGCGTTCGACTGCACGTACAGATCGCACTTGTTGCCGGTCAACGTGTTGCCACTGACCGTCACACCGTCGCTCGACACCACGAGGACACCTGTCGAGCACCACGATGCCGGCGTGTAGAAATTCCCCGTGACCACGTTCGACATCACCGACCCGCCGGCGCCACCACTCAGCTGGATGCCGTTTTGCGCGGCCTCCGGTACCCCGAGCGGCCCCCGTCCCGTCACCGTGCTGGAACTGACGTTGCAGGTGACGCCTGCGAGGCTGCACGTGATGCCGTTCTTTCCGTAGTTGCTCACCGTGCTTCCGCTGATCGCGACCGTCGTGCTCGGTGCCGGAGACTGCGTCTGACCGAGAACGCCCACCACGTCCTGACATCCGCCGGCACTCGGCAGGTAGATGTCGCGAACGACGACGTTCTGGAGTGACCCTCCGGCGTTCCTGAAATACACGCCGTAATAGCCGGGGCTGCAGGCGGCAAACGCAGCACCCGTACCGTCGATGGCGAGTTGCTGCAGCGAAACGGTCGCCGCGTCCTGTACCAGCACGATCGGCGCTGCGGGCGCCGCCGTCGAAAGTTTCGTCGTGTTCGCGACGACCGCAGTCGGTTCGATCACGGTCGAGGCGGAACCGGCACCAACCAGCGTCAGGTTCTTCGGAATCACGATCTGCTCGGCGTAATTGCCCGGCCCGACGTGAACGACGTCACCCGGGCAGGCCACGTCGACCGTGCGCTGGATCGTCTGACACGGAGTCCCCGCGGTGCGGCAATGATTCGGCGTCGGTCCGGGCAAGAAGTCGAGTCCCGTCGCTTGATCGACGTACCGTGAACCACACACGACCTCGGCTTCGAAGAGCATCGGGCCGGAATAAAAATCGACGGTGGTCGGATCGATCAACGGATTGGAGTTCCAGGAGTAGACGAGCGTTCCGCTGAAAAAGATCTTGCCCGTCAACTCGAAACTTCCGACCGGGCTGTTCGGCGTGGACGGTGTGTACCAGTGGATGAGATTGTCGGACTGAAGTTCGCCGCTGACCTGCGCGGTAAAGGTTCCTGGCGGGCTCTCGACCAGCGAATCGATGCTGAAGACGACTCCGTCCCCGACGCCGGTACCGCCGCGAAGCAGGCTGTTGATGATCGAGTTGGCGGGGTTCGCGGGCCCGTCGGTCGGTCCGGTGTAGCCGCTGATTGCCCAGGTCACACTGCCGGCCGAGCTCCGGTTGGCAATGCTGCCGTCCACGTTGTCGTATGCGGTGAGCGTCGGCGTCGGCACCGAGAGATCCGAAGTCGGCGCCTGCAGCACGAGATCGACGCCAAACTGATTGGGCACGGCCTGGAAGAGGGAATGGAAGCTGAGCGCACCTCCGGTTCCGGGAAGCGGGGTAGCCGAGAAATTGAACTCCGCTCCATTCGAGTTCGAGAGAGAGAACTGCGCCCGGAAATACGCCTGATTGGACGGGACTTCGCCTCCCGTCGCGTTGTAATGGATTGCGACGCCGCCGGTCCCCGCGCCGAGGGCGACGCGGCCCGATGCCGAGACCGTCGCCGGCAAGGCCCACGGCGCAATCGCACCGAGCAGGAAGACGGCAGCCTGCAGCGGGTGTGTGCGGCCAGGAGAGGCGATCGATGACGGAATCAAGAAACGCATGGATTCGACTCCCGGGCATCTTCCGGGCAGATACCGGTGGTGGAATGAGACATCTCGCGTAGGACCCGAGTGGTCGCGAAGCGGACCCCGGCGACCGACCGGAACGGCAGCTGCGACGCCCGGACCCTCCGGCGCGGAGCGTTCACCGAGATGCGTTTCGTCTTGTACTCGCAACCGGGTCGAAAGCGAAATCCTCATTTGAGGGGGAGCGGACGAACGGGCCGCCATCGGACAGGGATGGCCGCTGCGCGCCGGCCTGCATCCGGAAGACCGGATGTGCGTGGCGTCACCGCGACCACGCGTCATCCCTGCCTGCGCGGACCCACGATCGTTCTGGCTGAAATTCCAAAGCGGTGGGCGTTTCGGTTGCCGCTCGTGACCGGCGTGGAGACGGTCGTCGAGTCGCGGCGGGTGCGTCGTATTCGGCCGGATACCTCCCTCGTGTCGATCGTGCCGTGGTATAAGGCGCGAGTCGTCGAGGAGAACATCATGCGGATGCTGCTGCGGGCCTTGCTGCTGGGCGCGCTCTGGATCGTCGCCGGCGAAGCGCGGGCCGATCCGCCGCCGGATGTCACCTATCAGGGGCAGCTGCTCGATCCGTCGGGAAATCCGCGGACGGGTCCGGTCAATCTACACGTTCGTGTGTATGGGCAGCCGGTTCCGGCCAGCGGCGAAGTCGCTCTCTTCGCCGAGGACCACGACGCGGTGCCGCTCGATGGCGGCGTCTTTTCGATACGGCTGGGTGCCGGTACTCCGGTCAGCGGGGTCTTCGACGCCACTCTCTTCAGCGGGATGAATCGCTACCTGCAGCTTCACGTGAACGGTGAACGCCTGTTGCCGCGCCAGCCGATCTCGAGCGTTCCGTATGCATTCCAGGCCCAGAACGCGCGCACGCTGGACGGCAAGACGTTCGCCGACATCGTGGCTGCACTGCCACCCGGTCCGGTCGGCCCTGCCGGTCCCCCGGGTCCTGCGGGCGCGACGGGCCCCGCCGGATCGCCGGGCGCCACCGGCCCGATGGGACTCAACGGACTCGACGGCCCTCCCGGCCCTCCGGGCGTGCCAGGCTCGACAGGTCCGCCGGGCCCGGCCGGTCCGGCGGGGCCCGCGGGCAGCGGATTTCGGGTTCAGGACGCCGAGGGGAATGACCTCGGGCTTTGGATGGGCGAGAGTCTCGTAATCCGGGGCCTCGACGATCCCAACTCGGTCTTCATCGGCATCGTGGAGCCCCATCTCGCCCTGTGGAATACCGCGTTGAATCGGGTGGAACGGTTCCGTGACCGGGCTCAGTGGTACATCTCGAACGGGCTCTGGTTGCCCGGCCCGCCGTATTACGAACGCCGCGCGCTGTTTCCCTACTTTGAAACCTCGGACTGCAGCGGCGACGCGTTCGCGATCGATGCTCGATCGGTCGGGGAGCTGTTCGACGTGCCAGCGCGAACGATGACCGGCACCGCTTCGCCCGGCGTGTCGCTGACGGCCATCGCCGCAGGCGTTTCCTGGTCCGCACAACCAAGAACAATTTTGGTTCGAAGCCAGCTGACCGCATCGAGACCGTCCAGCCCGCCGTACTGGTATCCCGGCACGGGCCCCGTCTTCACCTCGATCTCTTGCACCGCGATCTCGCCGATGACGCCGTCGGCGCAGACGGCCACTGCCTACCCGGTGGAGTTCTTCACGCCCGCGCAACTCGGGCATCCGCTGTCCGCCTCGGGGCCCCTGCGGATCCTGCCGCCGAATACGCCGTGAGCCGGAGAACGACAGCGCCGGTTCTGGTCGTCGCGGTGCTGGCGCTGGCTGCAGCGGTTCCGCACGCGAGCGCGTTCGAGGCTGCTTCGACGAGTCATCGACTCCGCGGTGCGGCGTTGGTGAGCGGCGGAGAGCAGGCGCTGTCGAGCGCCAGCCATCGCGCTTCGGGCACGACGATCGGCGAAGGGATGCCGATCTTCACGAGCGTCGGCGAGACGAGCGGCGTCACGCTGCGTGGCGGCGTGAGAGAGGTGGTGCGCGCGCCGGGCTCGGCGCTCGGGGACGAGGACGGAGACGGCGTCGTAGACCCCGCGGACAACTGCCCGCAAATCGCGAATTCCGCGCAAGACGATCGAGGCGGTGTCGGTGCCGGCTCGCTGCCCGACGGGACCGGAGACGCCTGCCAGTGCGGAGACGTGACGGGCGACGGCCGCGTCACGGCAGCAGACGCGGTGATGCTGTCGCGTGCACTGCTCGTTCCGCCCCGGGCCACGCTCGCGCGCCCCGATCGCTGCGACGTTGGCGGATCGGCGGGATGCACGAACGCCGACGTCGTGATCCTGCGCCGCGCACTGCTGCAGCCTCCGACGGCGAAGATTCGCCCTGCGTGCGCGCTCGCACCCGCGAGCTGACGGAGTCGAATCCGATGCCGTCCGGTCCGGAGAGCGGCCGTACCGAGCGGATGTTTTCTGGTTTCGCGACACAGTTCCGAGGATCCTCCGAGCACGTCACGGATGCCCTTCGCATCGACGCCTTTCCGGGCGCGGTCGCGTCATGAGATTCGATCGCACGATTCTGTTCGCGATCGTTCCAACGACGGCGCTGCTCGTCGCATTTCCGCTGCGAGAGGCCTTCGAGCTGCCGAAGACGCTCGCGATGCAGGCTGCAGCGCTTCTTCTCGCCTGTTCGTTCGGCCTGCGCGTGCTGAGAGCGGGCGGAGTTCGTGAAGGAGCTCTCTCTCGCCGTCTGCGCCGCGGCCCGGATCGCACGTCGTTCGGGGTGTACGCGCTTCTCGTCTCGGCGACGCTCTCCACCGTCTTTGCGACGAGTCCGCGCACCGCGTTCTTCGGCGCCTTCGACAGCTTCTTCGGGCTCTGCACGCTCGGCGCAGCCGGTGTGATCGCATGCACTGCGCGCGAGTCGTTGCGCTCGCTCGAAGAGATCGATCGTCTGTCGCAACTCGTCGCTGTGAGCGCGGTGCTCGTTGCCGGAAGCGCGCTCGTGCAGGCGATCGGTCTCGACCCCGTGATCTGGAAGCGGACGTCCGAACTCGACGGACACACGCGAATCTTCGGAACGCTCGGCCACCCGAATCATCTCGCCGCGTTTCTCGCCATGTCCTTGCCGCTGCAGATCCGCACGATCGGCTCCGCACGAGACTCGCGTCGCTGGTTCGCGCTCGCGTGTGGTCTCCTCTCGCTACTTCCCGTCACGCTGGCCGTCGTGCTCGCGCAGTCGCGCGCGGGCTGGGCGGCATTCGGCTTCGCGTTCGTCGTCACACCCGCTTTCGATCGCATTGCTCGTGGCGATTCGGGCGGTGGGTTGCGAGCGTGGCGACGCTCGCTCGTCGCGTCGTGCGGTCTAGCCCTGGTCACTGGCACTCTCCTCGTCGCGACGCCCGGCCTGCGCGACGAAGCCGCATCGGTGCTCGACCGGGCGCGCACCTTTGCCGACGTTGCCACGAACCCGCGACGCGAAATCTGGCGTTCGTCCGTCGCCATGCTGCGCGCGAATCCATGGCTCGGGGTCGGCATCGACAATTTTGGACTCACCTTCGGGCGCTACCGAACCCCGGACCTCTGGCGCCTCGAGCCGCACGGAACGCCGTTGCGTGCCCATGACGAATGGCTCCATCTCGTGTCGACGCAGGGGATCGTCGGACTCGCAGCACTGGTGACTTTGCTGATTTGTGTTTTCGCGGACGCGCGATCGATCTGGAACTCCGGCGACACACGAAGGCGTCGAGCGGCCGCCGTGGTGCTGGCGAGTCTTGCCGCGCTCGCCGTCGCACTCTCCACCGGCTTCCTCGTCGCAGCAACGGCGACACTGGCTGCGGTCGAACTCGGCGCACTGGCGGCACTGACCCGTATTGGCCGCGAATGCCCCGGCGAGCCAGCGCGCCGGTCGCCCGGCGACAGTGCGTCCTCCGCGGGCCCCCCGATCGTGTGCCAGCGCGAAGTCGCCTCTGCTCGCGCGCCGTCGTTCTCGGGCGTGGTCGTCCGCGCGCTCGCGGCGGGTCTCGTCATCACCGCCGCGGGTGCGTTT
>CAZDHU010000010.1:0-2406 GCA_964505355.1 uncultured Myxococcaceae bacterium
CTTGCCGGCTTCGACGGCGTCGCGCCGGCCGGAACCTGCGCGGGCGTCTCGCTGCTCCATCCGCTGACGAGTCAGCAGTGGTCGTCCGAGATGGCGGCCCTTTCGTGGAACTATCTGAACGTGCTGGTCGCCTTCTCGACCGCGGACAGCGACTTGGTGATCGAAACCAACGAGTTCGATCCCGCGAACCCTGCCCGCCTCAATGGCTGCTCGCAGTTGCTGCCGCAGTTCTGCTCGTCGGTGACGACCGTCTGGAGCATCATCGGCAACCGGCGCCGCGACGCGCGCGCAGGGGGCAACGGGCAGTTCGGTCGCCGCGACTTCGGCTGGGCGGGCGGCGGTGAAGTGCTGCTGCGCTACGAAAAGCGCAACGTGCTCGGCGTATCGATGGACTTCGCCGAGGACTACACGAAGTCGAACTGGGGCGTCGAAACCGCGTGGATCGATGGTCTGCCGTTCGACGACGCCGACCAGACGAAGGGCATCAGCAAGGCCGACACCTGGAACCTCACGGTTTCCGTCGACCGGCCGACCTTCATCAACTTCCTGAACCCGAACCGAACCTTCTTCTTCAACTCGCAGTTCTTCTTTCAGTACATCGCGGGCTACCGCAACAGCTTCCAGACCACCGGGCCGTGGAAACTACTCCGGAACTTAAAAATCACGAAGCGCTAATAAAAGGAACCGTTGTTTCCGTCGGTCACGTTCGTCTACGACGTCAAGTCGAACTCGAGCGCCGCACTGCCGCAGATCCAGTACCGCTTCACCGAGAGCTTCTCGGCGGCGATCGGGGTGGCGCTCTTCGGCGGGCGCCCGCAGTTCAAGAAGATGTCGCTCGAACCGGTCAGCCTCAGCAACCACGCGGGGGGCAACGGCGCGTATCACAACGCGACCGAGCAGGCGCTGGCCCAGGTGCGGGATCGCGACGAACTCTACCTGCGCCTGAGGTATACGTTCTGACCGTTTCGTCCTGAATCGCGCGCCCGAAAGAGACCCGTGACATCGAACCGCGCCCTGTGGGGGGGGGGCGGTTCGTGTTGGAGCGACTGATGCCGCGCTGCCCCCGTTTGCCTTCGCGTGTGCTCTCGTTCGTGATGATCTTCGGGGCCGCAGGGTTCGCCGGCGTCTCGCGCACCGCGCGCGCGATCGAGCCGGCGAAAGGGCGCGTGCAGCTTCACGGCTACGCCGAATCGCAGCTTCGCGCGCTTTCCGACGGCTATCACAACGACCGCTGGTACTGGTCGCAGTGGGCGAACGTGCTCAGTCTCGAACTCGACGCCGACATCGCGCCGAAGGGCTGGGGACCGTTCAGTTTGCTGCAGGGCTATGCGCGCGCGGACGTTCGGTACGACTGCGTCTGGAGCCGTATGTGCGGGCTCGGCCGCTCGATGACGTTCTTCGGCGATCGCGCGAGTCGCGGGCCGAAGAACCTCGTGACCGCGCGGCGCAGCGGCATGACGGGCGTGCTGGAGAATCCCGACGAGGGCTCGATCAAGGTGCACGACGACGCCGGGCACCTGCTGCCGTTCACCGCGATCCCGCCCTTCGACACGATCACGCAGCTCGGCGGAACCAACGTCGATACCGTCTTCGCGCCGGTGCTCGATGCGCGATTCGCGATGCGCGACCACGGGGGCACGCTCGGGCCGGCCATCCTGCCCCTCGGGCCGTGGCTACCGAAGAATCAGATCCATCCGAACGGGGTGCTGCAGGACGGCACCAACATGACCACCGCCCTGCCGCTTCGGCCGCTGATCACGTCGGCCGCCCCCTTCGAGGGCGGAGCGCGGGGGCTCTACGCGCCCTCCCGCAATCTGCGCGACGCGATGGACGAGTTCGATTCCTTCGATCAGAACTTCAGCGAAGAGCAGCTCGAATGGAATCACGGCGCGGGGCAGGACGAGAACGAGCTGAAGGAGCTGTACGTCGATCTCGAAACCCTCGAGGGGCGGCTCTGGATGCGCCTCGGCAAGCAGTCGATCGTCTGGGGCAAGACGGAGCTGTTTCGAACCACCGACCAGTTCAACCCGCAGGATCTCGCGCTGACGTCGCTGCCGGGCCTCGAAGAGTCGCGCCTTGCGCTCTGGAGCGCGCGGTTCATCTACTCGCTCTACGACATGGGGCCGCTCGAAGACGTACGGCTCGAGCTGGCCGCAAACTTCGACGACCACGAGCCGGCCGATCTCGGCCGCTGCGGCGAACCGTACGCCTCGTTTCTGGTCTGCGGAAAGTCCGTCGGGCTCTTCGCGCACGGAGCGCTCGGGTCTGGCCTCGCCGGCGAGGTGCGTCCGCCGAACCCGTGGAACGACATTCGCGGCCTCGAGTTCGGCGCCCGCGCGGAATGGCGCTGGGATCGTTTCAGCTTTGCGCTGACCGACTTCTGGGGCTACAGCGACTTTCCGACCA
>CAZDHU010000011.1:0-2990 GCA_964505355.1 uncultured Myxococcaceae bacterium
CAAACGAGCGACTGTGGAGCGGTGCCTTCGAGCAGCTTCACAACTCGAAGGTGACCAGTCAGTTCGCCGAGCGTCGCTCGTACTTCAAGGACGGCGAGAAGATTTCGCAGGCCGTCCATTTCGGTTACGACCTCGCCGTCACCGCCGCCGGTCCAGTCACGGCATCGAATGCGGGACGCGTTCTCTTCGCCGACGATCTCGGCATCTACGGCGGCTGTGTTCTGCTGGATCACGGCCTCGGCGTGGTTTCGCTCTACGGACATCTTTCTCGCATCGACGTGCGCGCCGGTGATTCGGTCGCGAAGAGCCAGCAGGTCGGGCTCTCGGGCGCGACGGGCCTCGCGGGAGGCGATCATCTTCATTTCGCGATCCTCGTGCACGACACCTACGTCGACCCGGTCGAATGGTGGGATCCCAAATGGATGCGCGAGAAGATCGACGCCCTGCTTCCTCCGCCGGGAGCAGCGGCGAGCGCGGCCCCGACGCCTGCGACCGACGTCGCACCCGCGACGAGCGGGGAAGCGAGCCCGCTGCCGTCCGGAAGCGCCGTTCCCGCCGCGCCGTGACCCCGGGCCAGATGCGAACCGCGCTCGTGCGCTGGTATCGCGTCCACCGACGCGATCTGCCGTGGCGCCGAACGCGCGATCCCTGGGCGATCTGGGTCTCGGAATCGATGCTGCAGCAAACGCGGGTCGAAACGGTACTGCGCTACTGGGGGCCTTTTCTCCGCCGCTTTCCCGACGTCGAGGCGATCGCGCGGGCGCCGATCGAAGACGTCTTCACGTGCTGGGCGGGGCTCGGCTACTACTCGCGGGCCCGACACCTTCAGCGCGCCGCACAGGAAGTGATGCGCCGGTTCGACGGGCGAATCCCCGCGGACGTCGAGGCGCTTCGATCGCTGCCCGGCGTCGGCCGATACACCGCGGGGGCGATTGCGTCGATCGCGTTCGATCTTCCGGCGCCGATCGTCGACGGCAACGTCGAGCGCGTGCTCGCGCGATGGCTGGGTCTTCGCGAAGACGTGAAGCGACCGGCGGTCGCCGCGCGCCTCTGGACGATGGCCGAGCGGCTCGCGCAGGGTCGTGAACCCGGAACGCTCAACCAGGCGTTGATGGAACTCGGCGCGCTGCGCTGTACGCCGCGAACACCAGACTGCGCGCGCTGTCCGATCTCGACGGGTTGCGACGCGCACGCGCGCGGCGATGTCGATGCGCTGCCGATTCGCGCGGCGAAGACGCCGGTACGAGCGATCCGGGCGGCCGCGGCATGGATCGAACGCGGCCAGCGCGTACTGCTCGTGCGGCGTCCGCCGGGCGGCTTGCTCGGCGGGCTCTGGGAACTTCCGGGCGTCGAGCTCGCGCGCGGAGACGAAATCGAGCCCGCGCTACGCGCTGCCGTGCTCGCGCGTACCGGGCTCACGATCGACGGCATCGCCCCCCTCGGCGTGGTCGAACATCTCTTCACCCATCGACGACTCCGGCTTTCGCTCTTTCGAGCCCGGGCACAGTCGGCACCGCGCGCGTCCGATCGGACGCTCGAGCGTCGCTGGTGCCGCTCCGACGAACTCGACGCGATCGCCGAAAGTCGCCTGCTGCAGAAGGCGATCGCTCGCGCGCGTGCTGGAATCGACGGTCGTGCTGCGCTCGCCCGAGCGCCGCACCTGCGCGCCGCGGGCCGTGCGGGATGAACGGCACCGGACGAGACGACGACGATGCGCCGTCCGGCGAGTTCGAGAAGTTGATGCGCGACGTGCCGGGCGTGCGGCGCGTCGCCCCTGCTGGAGGCGCAGCACGGCGCGCCTCGCGGCCGCGCGTGACCCGGGCGCCGCTCGCCGGTCTCGAGCGCGTGCCCGGAGGCTCGGGGCCGGATCCGTCCCTCGTCCACACACGCCAGCCGACACCGATTCGTGTCGAAACGATCGGCGAACGGATCGAAGGCCGCGCCGATGGCGTCGACATGCGTCAACTCAAGCGTCTTCGCCGCGGCGAAATCCCGTGCGATCGCGAGATCGATCTTCACGGCATGACGGCGGCGACCGCGAAACCCGCGGTCATCGAGGCGATTCTATCCGCGCGGACGCACGGGATGCGCTGCCTGCGCGTCGTACACGGCCGCGGGCGGCGTTCGCCCGATGGGCGAGCGGTACTGCGGTCTGCGCTCGCAGACTGGTTGATGGAGCCGAACGTCGCGGGCGAGCTGCTCGCCGTCGCCACCGATGATTCGCACGAGGGCGGAGGAACCGGCGCGACGTGGATCCTGTTGCGCCGCGGAAGGCCGCGCTGAACGAGTCGTCGAAGTCGGCCCCGCTCGGAGTTTCGGCTGCGCTCGTGCCGGGCCCGTTCGACTTCCAGGCGAATGCCCGATGGCCGGGCGAGGAGGTGTCGGACGAACTCGACCCGCGCAGCGTCGATGGCCCGGCGCAGACCCGGGCTCTATGCTGGCCCCGGTTTCCACCCGGAGTTCGACGTGGCGAGCCAGTTCGGCGCAGCCTTTCGCATCGCGAGTTTCGGCGAATCGCACGGAGGCGGCGTCGGCGTCGTCGTCGATGGATGTCCGCCGCGGCTTCCGCTCGAACTTTCCGACGTTCAGCGCGACCTCGATCGCCGCCGGCCCGGCCAGAGCATCTTGACGACCCCACGACAGGAGGCGGACCGCGCCGAGATCCTCTCCGGCGTGTTCGACGGGCTGACGCTCGGAACACCGATCGCCATTCTCGTTCGCAACGAAGACGCGCGCAGTTCGGCCTACGAGGCGATGAAGGACGTCTACCGGCCGTCTCACGCCGACTGGACGTACGAGGCGAAGTACGGTGTGCGCAACTGGCAGGGCGGAGGACGCGCGAGTGCGCGAGAGACGATCGGCCGTGTCGCGGCCGGTGCGATTGCGCGCAGGCTGCTTCACGCGCTCGGCGGGGTCGAAGTGCTCGCGTGGGTCCGTCAGGTTCACGAGGTCACGGCGAAGATCGATCCGGCCGCGGTGACACTCGAACG
>CAZDHU010000012.1:0-11984 GCA_964505355.1 uncultured Myxococcaceae bacterium
CCTCGGCACAGCGTTGCAACGGAAAACCCGCGATCCCGCCGCCCACGGCCGGCATCGCCAGCGATCGGCATCCGAGATCGCGCGCGCGCTCGAACGAGTGGCGCACGCTGCTGCGCACGCTCTCTTCCGTGGCACTGCCCGCCGGCGGCATGCTCGCTGCGTGAATCACGTAGCGGGCCGCGAGATCGCCGGCCCCCGTGACCGCCACCTCGCCGACCTCGATCGCGCCGTGCGCCGTGCATTCCTGCTGAATCGAGGGGCCACCCTTTGCGCGAATCGCACCCGCCACGCCCGCACCGAGGATCAGCGCGCTGTTCGCCGCGTTGACGATCGCGTCGACGTGTTGCTCCGTGATGTCGCCCTCGATCAGCACGATGCGGCCGCTCATCGCGAGCTTCTCCGCGGCGCACGAGTCGGTCGCGGGCGTCTCGCCTCGATCAGACCGGCAGCGAGCAGCGGCAGCAGGAGCTCATGTGGACCGATCAGCGAGAGGCCCCGCCCGCCGAGCCGGGTCGGCCGTTCGACCACGTTCACCGTCGGACGATACTGGCGGAGAAAATCGAGATTCACCGTCGTGATTCGGCGCACGCGATGACCGAGATTTCGCGCCAGCGAGAGCGCCTTCAAAAAGACTTCCGGCAGAATCACCGCCGAGCCGACGTTCAGATGGACACCGCCCTCCAGCGTCGCGACCAGTCCGGTGAGCGTTTCGAAATCGCGAAGGCTGGTCGCGCCGAGCGCAGCACCGTCGGCACTCGGATGCATGTGATGGATGTCGGTGCCGATCGCGACGTGAACGGTGACGGGAATGCCGAGCCGGTACGCCGTCGCCAGCAGCGACCGATGCTGCTCGGGATAGTCCCCTTCGGCCAGCGCGCGCCCGACCGCCGCGCCCATGCCGAGGCCGTCGCGCGCACCGTCCGCGATCGCGCCGTTGAGACGCTCGGCGGTTTCGCGCGCCATGCCGAAGCTGCCGTCGTCGAGCGCACTCGCGACGTCCTCGCTGGTGCATCCCATCAGCGCGAGTTCGAGATCGTGCACGCAGCACGCTCCATTGAGCAACAACCCGCTGACGTATCCACGGCGCATCAAATCGACCACGACCGGCGCGAGCCCGACCTTGATCACGTGCGCACCGAATCCCCAGAGGATCGTCTTGCCGCCGGCACGGGCGGTCTCGATCGCCGCGATGGCCGCGCGCAAATCGGCCGCGCCGAGAATCGCCGGCAGGCCGTCGAGAAACGAACGGAAGGAAGCGCCCGCGCGATGCGGCGTGGCTTCGTCCTTCGTGCGCACCTTGCTCGGCCGCTTCCGTGCCGGAACGGTCAGGATCTTGCTTCGATCGATGCGCGGAGGTCGAGGGCTCACGCGGTGCGCTTCAACAGCGCCTCCTCCACGAGCTCCGCCACGACGTGCGCGATCGTGATGTGGGACTCCTGGATGCGCATGGTGTCGTCGGACGGTACGCGGAGCGCGACATCGACCATCGCGGCGAGCTTGCCGCCACTCTGACCCGAAAGGCCGATCGTGCGAAGACCTCTTGCCTTCGCCTCCTGAACCGCGGCCAGCACGTTGGGCGAGTTGCCCGAGGTCGAGATCGCCCACGCCACGTCGCCCTCGCGACCGTGCGCTTCGATCAGCCGCGCGAACACCCGCTCGAACCCGTAGTCGTTGCCGAGCGCGGTGATTTCCGAGGTGTTGGCGGTGAGCGCGATCGCGGAAATCGCGGAACGCTCGTGGCGCAGGCGGCCCGTCCACTCGGCCGCGAGGTGCTGGGCGTCGGCCGCGGAACCCCCGTTCCCGAAGAGCAGCACGCGTCCCCCCTGGCCGAGCGAGTCGACGAGGATCTCGGCCGCGCGGACCAGGAGCGGCCCGGATTCTTCGGCGAACGCGCGCTTGATGCGAGCGCTCTCGTCGAAGTGGGCACGAACCCGGGCGACGGCATCGGCACGGACGTCGGTCACGAAGGTCTCCTTGCAACGTCGGAACGGCAGGCGGCATTCGGCGACGGCAACGAAGAATCTCGATCGAACGGATCGATCCGCCCTCGTCCGGCCCTTCGCGCCGCCGACCGCGAGTGCTCCGAAAGCCTCGGCTTCATTCCGAGAAAGCGAAGGAATGTCGAGGAGATCCGGATGCTTCGCGCAGTCTATCGGCGGGCTTCCTGCCAGTCAACGCGCACAGTTCGTGGTTCGGGCGCGCAGCGCCGGCTGCTAGGATGGCCTCGTGTCTCCGATCCTTCGCGCGCTCGTGTTCGTGATCCTCCTGCCCGGCGTCTCCGGCGCGCTGCTCGGTGCCGCGGTGGCCGTCCCGGCCGAGGACGGACCGCGCGAACCCTGGCTCGCCGCGACGGGCATTCCCGTCTTCTGCGAAATCGAATCCGATGCGATCCCCGAATGGCTCGCGTCTCCCTTCGCCCGGGTGATTCAAGTGGCGGAGTCGCGACGCACTGCCCGCGCCCTCGACGGCGCCCGCGTGGTGGCCCCCGATGCGCTGGTTTCGGCGCGGCTGCGCCGCGACGCTCTCGAAGGGCCGGTGCTGGTGGTGTCGCAACAGTCCGCACTCGCCTATCGGTTTGCGGCGCGACTGGTTCGCGCGGGAGCGCCCCGGGTCGCCGTGCTGCGTGGAGCCATCGACGACGAGGTGGCGCGAACCCTGTCGGCCTCGAATGAACTGCATCATCCGGCGAGTTCGCGCGCCGGCGAGCGCACCGTAGCAGCGATCACGAACGGAGCCTCGTGATCCACAACGGGCCGGACGCCACCGCCGGTGGCGCCGGCAAGGAGAATGGATGTCCGTCAGCGAAGTCACCGACCAGACCTTCGATCGCGAGGTGCTGCAATCGACCCTGCCCGTGATCGTCGTCTTGTGGGCGGAATGGTGCGCTCCGTGCGGGCAGATCTCGCCGATCATCCACGACCTCGCGACTCGATACGGCGACAGGGTGAAGATCGTGAAGATGAACATCGACGAAAATCCGCGCACGCCGGCGACGTATCAGGTGCGCTCGATTCCGCTGGTGCTCGCGATTCGCAACGGGCAGGTCGTGGGCCAGATTCTCGGCGCGCGCCCGAAGCCGGCCTTCGAAGAGCTGGTCAAGACGCTGCTCTGATCCCGGCGCGGCCCAGTTTGCTCAGGACGACGGGGGTAGCGCCGCGCCGGCCTGCACACCGATCTCGTGTACCGCCCGCTCCGCCTGCGGCGGACGGAAGAAGCGCACGGGCCAGCGCCGGCGCGCGGCCTCGCGATAGAGAAACGGATCGGGGTTGGTCACGACCGGATGCCCGACGATGTCGAGCAGCGGCAGGTCGGTGATCGAATCGGTGTAGAAGAAGCTCTTCGCGAGCTCGATCTGCTGTTCTTCGATCAACTGCTGCAGCCAGTAGATCTTTCCTTCTTCGAAGCAGACCGGCTCGACCACGCGCCCCGTGAAGCGACCATGCTCGGTTTCGAGCCGCGTGTAGAGGAAGTGCCGGATGCCGAGTCGCTCGGCCAGCGGCTTGACCACGAAGCGGGTCGAGCCCGAGACGATCGCAACGACGTGTCCCTGCGCCTGGTGCCACTTCACGAGCGCTTCGGCTTCGGGATAGATCGCCGGCTCGACGCACTGCCGAAACCATCGATTGGCGTCGCGGGCAAGTGTGCGTTCGCTCTGTCCCGAGAACTCCTCCATCGCGGTTCGCGTCCAGGCCGCGATGTCGAGCACGCCGGCTTTGTACTGGAGATAGGCAAAGAGTCCGCGCGCGACGTCCCAGCGCGAGATCTCACCGCGCTCGAAGCGATACTTGAAATAGAGCGTCCCGGAATTCTCGCAGATCAGCGTCTTGTCCATGTCGAAGAACGCACCGATGCGAGGCAGCGGAGATCGCGCGGCGGAGCGGGAGCTCATGGCGCCAGTCTATCACCGGCCAGCAGCTCGAAGCGCGACGAAGAAGCGGGGTCAGCGCGGACGGCGGCGCAGGGAGACGTTGAGCAGCAGCCCGAGCGCGATCAGACAGGCGATCATGGCGGACCCGCCGTACGAGAAGAGGGGCAGCGCGACCCCGATCACCGGAAACAGCCCGAGCACCATCGCGACGTTGATCAGCGCCGGCCAGAAGAAGATGCCGACCACGCCGACCGCGATCATCGCGCCGAATCCGTCGCTCGCCCGGCGCGCGATCTGGAGCCCCCAGAGCAAGAGCGTGAGGTAGAGGCCGAGCGCGACCGCGCTGCCGACGAAGCCCCATTCTTCGGCCAGCACCGAGAAGATGAAATCGGTGTGCTGGGTGGGCAGAAATCGCAACTGAGTTTGCGTTCCTTCCATCCAGCCTTTGCCGAAGATGCCGCCGGAACCGATCGCGATCTTCGACTGAAGCACCTGATAGCCCGACGCGAGCGGGTCGCGACCGGGATCGAGGAAGTCGAAGATCCGGTTCTTCTGGTACTCGACGAGGACGAAGTTCCAGAGCGCGACGAGCCCGGCAGCGCCGAGCATCGCGACACCGAGCCAGGCCCGGATCGGGATCCGCATCAGCGGCAGATAGGTGGCCCCGATCAGCAGCGTCAGCACGGCAACGCCCATGTCGCGCTGGGCGATGATCAGGCCGACCGGAAGCGCAATCACGAGCGCGGCGCGCCAGAGATCCCGCAAACGCGTCACGGTCGCGGGCGGATTTCGCTGAAAAACGAAGGAAAGGGCGAGCACGAGGCCGATCTTGGTGAACTCCGAGGGCTGAAGACGCACCGGGCCATACATCAACCAGCTTCGGCTACCGCGGTGCATTGGCGCCAGCACGAGCGTCGACGCGACGAGCAGGCAGGTGGCGAGGTAGATCGGAATCGCGAGGCGCTGAAACCGCCGCAGATCGGGCAACAACGCGAGCAGCATGCCCGCCACGCCCATCGCGAGCGCGACGAGCTGGCGTTCGAGTTCGCTCGAAAGCGGTCCCGTCGAACCGGCGTGCGTCGCGGACACCAGGTTGCCGAGCCCCATCCCGAGCAGCCCGAGCATGAGGCCGAGCAGCGCCCAGTCGAAGCGATGCCACCACCCGCGATCAACGGTCTCCATCGATCTCTCCGGACGGTGCGACGTCCTCCGCGGGCGACTCTGCCTCCGGCGAGGGTGCGGCTCCGAAGGGCGAGCCGTCTCCCGCTTCCGGTGCGACCTCGGGTGCCGTCGCGTTGCCGTCGATGATCTCCGGTTCGGCGGGCACGCCTTCGTCGACGGGGGGCTCGGCGGAAGGCCCCGATTGCGCCGCGGGTGTCGGAGCCGCGTTCGCGTTTGGAGCGCTTCCCGAAGCCGACGTCGCCTCTGGCGTCGGCGAGGCAGGCGCGATCGGAATCTCGACCGTCACCGCCGGCGGCATCCCGCCGCGCTTCTTCTCGAAATACTTCGCCAGCACGCGCTGCGCGATCGGCGCGGCGGCCGAGCCGCCGTGTCCGCCGTGTTCTGCGATCACGGCGACCACGATCTCCGGATCTTCGACCGGCGCCCAGCTCGCGAACCACGCGTGATCCCGATACTTGAGCGGGATCCGCTCCTCCGGCACGTCCTTGAACGCATCGAGCCGAATCACCTGCGAGGTACCCGTCTTGCCCGCCACGCTGACGCCGGCGACGCGCGCGCGCGCACCGGTGCCTCCGCCTTCGTGCACCACGCCCTGCAGCCCCTGGCGAACGATCTCGAGATTCTCCGGGCTCACCGGCACGACGGACAGCACCTCGGGTTCGCTGCGTTCGAGAATCGTTCCGTCGGGCTTTTCGACCCGCAGCAACAGATGCGGCCGCATCGCTTCGCCGGTCGCGATCGCGCCGTAGGCCACCGCGAGCTGAAGCGGCGTCACCGTGTCGTAGCCCTGTCCGATCGACGCCGAGACGGTGTCACCCCCCATCCAGGCTTCCTTGAAGCGACGCTTCTTCCACGCCGACGTCGGAATCAACCCGCTTTTTTCGTCGTTCAGATCGATTCGTGTCAGTTGCCCGAGACCGAGCGAGTTCGCGTAGCGCGCGATTCGATCGATGCCGAGCTTCAATCCCACCTGATAGAAGAACACGTCGCACGAACGTACGAGCGCGCTGTGCACGTCGACCGACCCGTGGCCTTCCTTCTTCCAGCAGCGATAGACGCGATTGCCGTAGGCGAACGAGCCCGGGCAGAAGACTCTCGTCTTCGGCTGAATCAGCCCTTCTTCGAGTGCAGCGAGCGCCAGCACGGACTTGTAGGTCGATCCGGGGGGATAGGTGCTCGAGATCGCCCGGTTCAGCAGCGGCTTCCACGGATCGTGCAGCAATTGCTTCCAGATCGCCGGATCGATGCCGCCCGCGAAGACGTTCGGGTCGTAGGTCGGTCGCGACAACATGGCGAGGACCTCGCCCGTGCGCGGATCGAGCGCCACCAGGCTGCCGAGTTTTTCGCTCACACCGGGCACGCCGGGCGGGGGCGGCGAGGCATCGGCATCGTCTCCCTTCGGCGGAACCCATGGAATCTCGAAGGCGGCGGCCGCCACGCGTTGCAGATCGAGGTCGAGGGTCAGGATCGCCGTATTTCCCGCGACGGGATCGACCTCGTCGAGCCGGTCGACTTCGCGCCCCGCGACGTTCACGACCACGTTTCGCCCGCCCGCCGTGCCGCGCAGCCAGCGCTCGAGATCGAGTTCGAGACCGGACTGCCCGATCACCTCGCCCTGTCGATAGCTGTCGTATTCCGGTCGCTCGAGCTGATCCGCGCGAATCTCTCCGATCGAACCGAGCAGGTGTCCGAGCACCCGTCCGTCCGGGTATTCGCGATACGGTCGCGCTTCGGTGAGCACGCCCGGCAGCGCGTAACGATGCGCTTCGACGCGTGCGAGCGCGTCGAACTCGAGATCGGTCGCGAGCTCGACCGGTGCGAACCGCGCTCGACCCCGGGGCGTTCCGTACCGCGCACGCAGCTCAGCGGCGTCGCGTCCGAGCAGGCTGCCGAGCGTTCGAAAGGCTGCGTCCGGCCGCTGCAGCTCACTCGGCATCACTTCGACGTGAAAGGCCGGGCGCGTGCTGGCGATCAATCTCCCTTCGCGATCCAGCATGTCTCCGCGCGGTGCGGCGAGGCGCACGGTGCGCACGGAGTTTCGTTCGGATTGCTGCCGCAGAGATTCACCTTCGACCACCTGCAACTGGAAGAGTCGCGCCACGAAGAGCGCGAAGGTCAGAAACACGAAGCCCGCCACCACGGCGAGGCGCCCGCGCGGGATCGGTTCTTCCTGTGAGGTGACGCGGTCCATGCGTCCGTTTCCGTTCAGCCGACGCGTCGGCCGGATGCCGAAGCAGTGGCTCGCGACAACACGGGCGATTCGCCGCCGAGGCGCGCGATCAGCGCCACGGCGCGACCGATCGTCGGCATGCAGATTGCGGCGAACACGACCTGCGCACCGATCTGAAGCGCGACGCCGAGATCGAGCGGCAGCGCATGGCCGCCGATCGGTGCCATCAGCGCACAGACCAGCGCGCCGATCGGCGATGCGATCGCTGCAAGTGCTGCTTCTGCGACGGGCGTTCGCAACTCGAGCGAACGATGCGCGATTCGCGACACCGCGAAGGCGAGCCCCTGCACGAGAACCGCCTGCCCCGTCGGCCCGACGCTGAGCGCGTCGGCAACGCCGCCGATCGCAGTGGCCGCCGCGAGCCCGCGCGCCCCACCGACGTGCAGCGCGAGAGAAAGCGCGAACAGTGGCGCGAGATCAGGTACGAACACGCGCGGCACCTGCGCCGCGAGCGCGCACTGCAGCACGACCGTGACGGCGCCGACCAGCACGATCAGCAGCACGCCGATCATCGCACCCTCGGAGCGGCGGAGGCCGATGCCGGCGGGTTCGTCTCGGCGTCGATCTCGTCCAGCAGTTCGAGCGCAGGACTTCGCCAGAGCAGCACGTAGACCTGTTCGAGCTTCGAAAAACTCACCGCCGGCCGGAGCGTCGCCGCCTGCAAGAGGCCGCGCCCGGGCGGATCGACCGAACCGACTTCGCCGATGCGCAAACCGCGCGGATAGACGCCTCCGATGCCGGAGGTGATCACGACGTCGCCGACTTCGACCCCCGGCTCGCGGGCATCGAACTCGAGTCGAAGCACGTCGCGCCCGCTCCCGCGCACGATGCCGCGGGTGCGGCTGCGCTGAACGACGCCGTCGAGCGCGCTCTGGCGATCGACCAGCAACATCGCCTTCGCCGCGTGCGCGCTCGCGCTGGTCACGAGTCCCACCACGCCCTCGTCGGTGAGCACGGGCATCCCGGCCATCACGCCGTGATTGCGCCCGCGATCGATCACGACGCTGCGAAACCAGGCCGACGCGTCCTGACCGACGACGGCGGCGGGCAACATCGGCAACCCGACCTGTTGCTGCGTTTCGAGCACGGCTTCGAGTCGCCCGCTCGCAATCAGCGCTTCGCGCAACTGAAGATTGTCGTCCGCGAGCGCGAGAATCCGATCGCGCAACCGATCGTTCTCCGCACGCAAATCGATCAGCGCGAGATAGCGGCGCCAGATCGACCGGGTCGCGGTGACCGGCGCGGCCACCACACGCTGGATTGGCATCGCGAGTTCGAGCAGCGAGGCGGACCAGTCTGCGCCGCGACGCCGGCCGGTTCCGCGCGAGGATTCCTGCGCGAACAACGCCACCCCGGCCAGCGCGACGAGCACGACCACGAACAGCAGCACGCGGTAGCGGTAGAGCAGATCGCGCATGGGATCGGGCGGGTCCGGCAGCCCGACTCGCGTCGCGCCGGCCCGCGCCGGGGGAAGCGCGGGCTACGACCGGATCGTGACCTCCCTCAGCAGCCGCAGCTCGTCGAGACACCGGCCAGTGCCGAGCGCAACGGCCGTCAGCGGATCTTCGGCGACCATCACGGGCAACCCGGTGGCCTCGCGCAGCAGAATGTCGAGGTTCGCCAGCAGGGCACCGCCTCCCACCATGACGATGCCCTTGTCGACGATGTCCGCGGCCAGCTCGGGAGGCGTGCGCTCGAGCGCGATCTTCACGCTCTCGACCACCGCATTGATCGGCTCCGTCAGCGCCTCGCGCACCTCTTCGGATTTCAGATCCAGCGTCTTCGGCACACCGGCGACGAGGTCGCGCCCCTTGATCTCCATCACGCGGATCTCTTCGGTCGGATAGGCGGTGCCGATGTTGATCTTGATCAGCTCGGCCGTCCGCTCGCCGATCAGCAGGTTGTACTTGCGCTTCACGTAGTTGATGATCGCGTCGTCCATCTTGTCGCCGCCGACGCGCGTCGAGTTCGAATACACGATGCCCGAGAGCGAGATCACGGCGACTTCGGTCGTACCGCCGCCGATGTCGACGATCATGTTGCCCGACGGCTCGGTCACCGGCAGCCCGGCACCGATCGCGGCAGCCATCGGCTCTTCGATCAAGTAGACCTCGCGCGCGCCCGCCGACACGGCGGATTCGCGCACCGCACGCTTCTCGACTTCGGTGATGCCGGACGGCACTGCGATCACGACGCGCGGCCGCACCCAGCGCGACCGATTGTGCACGCGTGCGATGAAGTAGCGGAGCATCGCTTCGGTGATCTCGAAGTCGGCGATCACGCCGTCCTTCATGGGCCGGATGGCGACGATGTTGCCCGGCGTTCGGCCGAGCATTTCCTTCGCCTCGCGGCCCACCGCGCGAACCTTGTCGGGCCCGCGTCCATCCTTCAGCACCGCCACCACGCTGGGCTCCGAGACCACGATGCCGCGGCCCTTCGCGTAGACCAGCGTGTTCGCCGTACCGAGATCGACGGCGAGATCACTCGAGAACCAGCCGAGGATCGAGTCGAGCAGCAAGAAGCGTCTCCGGGACGTCTCGGGGGGGCGCAGGACGTCCGCTCGTGCGGTGGTCAACTCCGCGGATTTGAAAAGAGAACGGTCGGAGCTCGAAAACGCCCTCATGCTACCCGTCGGCCCGCAGCGGTTCAAGACCGGAAACCCACCCGGACCCGGAAACGGCGTTTGTCCGACGCCGATCGGGCCTTGCCGGGTCGCTCGATGCCGTTCGCGACGGCGGCCGAAGGCCGCAACGGCCCTCGAAGCGCGGTGCGTCTTCGTCTGGCCCTTGAGTCGCCGCTCCGCCTCGCGCACTCTGCGCGGTTCACCGACCCGCGCGTGGGGCCCGCGTCGGGCCCACGACCCGGCTCGCGAACGGGAACACGCATGCTGCGCATTCTTCGACAGGGCCAGCGCTGGATCATGGCGATCGTGATCGCGCTGGTGGGCGGCGTCTTCGTCTTTTTCATCGGCGGCGGCGGACGCATCCAGCAGCAGGCCGACGATTCACTGATCGACGTCGACGGACAGCGCTTCGGCGTCGCCGAGTTCGAACGGGTTCGCGCCGTGGTCGAAAAGAATCTGCGCGAGAGCGTCGGCGAAGGCATCGATGCCAAAGCGCTCGCGGGGTTCTCGGAGCAGCAAACCGCCAGCTTCCTGGTCAACCAGGCGCTTCTCGTCCGCGAAGGTGAACGCCTCGGCCTCCACGTGTCGGGCGACGAAATGCGCGAAGCGGTCAAGAAATCCGGCCTCGGGCGCGACGAGCAGGGCGGCTTCTCGGTGCAGAACTATCGCAGCGAAGTGCAGTACAACTTCGGCTCCGAACGGCTCTTCCTCGAGGTACTGCGCCGCGATCTGCTGGCCCAGAAGACGCGCGATCTGCTCGCCGCGAGCACCGCCGTCTCGGACGCCGAGGCCCGCGAGTCGCTGCGACTTGCGCGAGAAAGCGTGAAGCTCGCGTTCGTCGCACTCGACACCCGAACACCGAAAACGCCGGTCACGATCGGCGATGCCGAAATCGACGGCCTGCTCGCCTCCGGCGAGGCGCGCGTGCGAGAAGCGTACGACGCGCAGAGTTCGCGCTTTCACGTCCCCGAGCAGATTCGAGCGCGCCACGTGCTGGTGCGCGTCGCCCGCGACGCGACGCCCGAACAGCGCAGCGCGGCCGAGCAGCGCGCGAACACCGTGCTCGAACGCATTCGCAGTGGCGAGAGCTTCGAAGAGGTCGCGAAATCGACCAGCGAAGATCCGGGTTCGAAGGATCGCGGCGGCGACCTCGGCTTTTTCCGCCGCGGCACGATGGTTCCGGAGTTCGAGCAGGCGGCCTTCGCACTCGAACCCGGAGCCGTGTCCGATCTGGTGAAGACCGACTTCGGCTTCCATGTGATTCGCCTCGAAGAGAAGAAGCCGGCCGAAGAGCGCGCGTTCGACGACGCCAAACGCGAACTCGCGAGCGAGCTGTTGAAGAACGACGCGGCCGCGGCCGAAGCACGCAAGCTCGCCGACGCACTCGCCGCGGCCGTGAAAGGCGGCGCTTCGCTCGAAGACGCCGCACGCAAGGAAGGCCTCACGCTCGAACGAACCGACTGGCTGCAACGCCGAAGCGACGGCTTCGTCCCCGGGCTCGGCTCGGCGAGCGCGATGCTCGATGTCGCCTTCGCCTCCGAGATCGACGCCGCGAGCGCATCCCGCGTATTCGACGTCGCGGGCAAGCTGGTGCTGATGCAGCGCCTCGAACGCAAGACCCCCTCGACCGACGAACTCTCGAAGGACATCCCCGCCGAACGCGACCGCCTGCTGGCCGACAAGCGCCAGCGCGTCGAACAGGCCTTCGTCGACGCCGAACGCGAACGCCTGAGCAGCGCCGGCCGCCTCCGCATCGACACCACCCTCATCTCCGGCGTCCGCCCCCGCCCCCGCTGACCCCCCGGATGGCCGAAGGCCGCGTCCCCGATCAAGACTGCGGCAACGTCGGTTACGAAGAATACCCCACCGAAATGTACGCCGAACTCTTCGCCTTCCTCTCCCAGGTGGACCCCGACCCCGTCCTGCGCGAAGAGTACGCCCAGCGCGCCCGCACCCTGCTCATGCACGTGATGAATCTCGCCGCGCAAGGCCCAGCCAGCGAAGAAAACGTCACCTGCAACGAAAGCCAACAATATCCCCCCTTCCGCCACCCCGAATTTTTCACCTCCGACCGCGACCGG
>CAZDHU010000013.1:0-12088 GCA_964505355.1 uncultured Myxococcaceae bacterium
CGGGCAACGAAGGCCGCGTGCACACCGTCGTGCGCGGCGACACGCTCTGGCACATTGCCGAGAGCTATTTCGGCAGCCCGTTCGTCTGGCCGTCGCTCTGGAAGGCGAACACACAGGTCTCCAATCCGCATCGGATCTATCCGGGAGATCGGCTCTTCATCACGTCGAACGGCATTCGCAAGCTGGCGGCCGGTGAGACGTTGACGCCGGGAACCGGTGGCGGCGCGATGGCCGTCGGCGATCTCGCGCCGGTGAACTTCAGCACGCTCGAGGCCGCAGGCTTTCTCGCCGCGGGCAGCGTCGAGGCCGTCGGCCAGGTCGTCGCCGGGCCGCATCCCGCACGAACGATGTTCGCCGAGGGCGATCTGCTGAGCATCGAAGGCGAGGTCGGCGCGCTGCGCGCCGGCGCGCAGCTCACGATCTTTCGCGCCAACGCCGAAGCCCGCGATCCCGACACCGATCAGGTCCTTGGTCGCTACGTCGACGTCCTCGGCTGGGGCGAGGTGCAGGACGTGCAGGAGACCAGCGCGCGCGTGATGGTTCGCGAGTCCTTCGGTGAGATTCACATCGGCGATTCGATGATGGCGCGAAATCTCAGCTCGACGTCGATTCGCCCGGCGGCGTCGCCGGCCGGTGTCGAGGGACGCATCGTGCACCTGCCGCACGCGCGTTCGTACATGGCGACGGACGACGTCGTCTATCTCGATCGCGGCGCCGAACACGGCCTCGCGGTGGGCAACGCGTTCGAAGTCTATCGACCTCGCTACGCGCAGTATCGCGGCCGGAGCTCGGACCATCGCCTCGCCGACGACGTCGTTGGTCGGGTGCTCGTGGTCTCGACGCAGGCGCGCACCTCGGTCGGCCTGCTGACCAGCGCCAGCACCGAGCTCGAACGCGGAGATCTCTTCCGAACGCCGTCGCGCTGATCGCGTCGCGGGTGCCGGCACGCCGCCGGCGCCCGCGCGCGCACTCGCCCGGCGCGTGCTCGGCCCACGCACTCGCGCACGGCCGGCACACGCTGGCGAGCTTCGACCGCGCGGGGTAATGATCCGGCGCCCCGGTCCTGCGGAGCCTCGATGGCGCCGCCGACTTCGTCTTCCGACTCCGCGCGCTTCGCCGCGCGCTCGCCTCTCGAACTGCCCGAACCGATCGACGTGGCTCGCGCGAACGACGACGATCGCGCGCGGCTCGCGCTCTGGCTCGACCTCGCCGTGCGCCATGCGGGCCGGGGCGAGGCCGCGGGGCGCGCCCTTCAGCAGGCTCGCGCGGCGGACGGCGTCTCGTCGGTCCGAATCCACGAGCCCGCGATCGACGCGCTGGCGCGCTGCGGGGCGCACGTCGTTCCGTTCGGCGCGGCGCTCTATCCCGCGCGCCTCGCTCAGCTTCCCGGCGCGCCGGCGCTGCTCTTCGTGCGTGGCGTGGTCGGCACGCTCTGCGCTCGCGCGGTTGCGATCGTCGGCTCGCGAGCGCCGACGCGCGGGGCGCTCGAGGCCGCCGAAGCGATCGCCGTCGCACTGGCGCGGGCAGGCGTCGTCGTGATCTCGGGTCTGGCGCGCGGGATCGACGCGGCCGCACATCGCGGCGCGCTCGCGGGCGGTGGCCTCGGAATCGCCGTCTTCGGTACCGGCATCGATCGGGTTTATCCGGCGGAGCATCGTGCGCTCGCGGCGCAGATCGAAGGGCAGGGTGCGCTGATCAGCGAACTGCTGCCGGGAGCCCCGCCGCTTCGACATCACTTTCCCTCGCGCAACCGAATCGTGACCGGCGTCGCCGAGGCGCTGGTCGTAGTCGAAGCCCGCGAGCGCAGTGGCACGCTGGTCAGTGCGGCGCACGCGATCGCGCAGGGACGCGAGGTCTTCGTGGTGCCCGGTCCGATCGCGCGTGCTGCGTGTGCCGGGTCGAACCGCCTGCTGCGCGACGGCGCGCAGGTGCTGCTCGAGCCCGGCGATTTGCTGCTGCGGCTCGGCCTCGCGCCTGCGCCGCCGGTCGTTACGTCCCCGCACGACGCTCGTTCGTCAGGTCCTTGCTCCGAAACTGATCGGCTCGCGCTTCGGATTCTTTCCCGGCTGCGGCACGCCGCGGCGACCCGTGACGAACTCGCCTCCGTGCTCGGCGTCGAGGTCGCGCAGCTCGCGCTGCCGCTGTTCGATCTCGGGCTCGCGGGTCGCATCGGCCCGGACCGCGACGGACGCTTCGTGCTCCTTGGCGGCGAACGCGGATGACCCGCGGGCTGCGCGCCGCGACGCGCGCGCTGCGCCTTCGGCCGTGCGACATCGAGCGGCTATCCTGCGCCGCGATGCCCGTTACCCCGAATCGTCAGCGGCTCACCGTGATCGGCGCCGGACTCGCCGGGTGCGAGGCGGCCTATCAGGCGGCGCGCCGTGGCGTCGAGGTCACGCTGCTCGAGATGAAGCCACTGCGGCGAACGCCCGCGCACGAGAGCGCGGAGTTCGCCGAGCTCGTCTGCAGCAACTCGCTTCGCGCCTCGGGGCTGCGCAACGCGGTCGGTCTGCTGAAGGAAGAGATGCGGCGCGCGGGATCGCTGGTGATCGAAGTCGCCGACCAGACGGCCGTTCCGGCGGGCCGCGCCCTCGCGGTCGATCGCCACGAGTTCTCGCGTCGTCTCACCGAGGTGGTGCGGGCGCACGCGCGAATCGAAGTCCGTCACGAGATCGTGTCACGGCTTCCAGACGACGGGCCCGTCGTTCTCGCGTCGGGGCCGCTCACGACGCCCGAACTCGCCGCCGATCTGCAGGCGCGGATCGGCGAAACGGCGCTGCACTTCTACGATGCGATCTCGCCCATCGTCTACGCGGATTCGATCGACTCCGAGATCGCGTTCCGGGCCTCGCGCTGGGAAGACGGCGAGGGCGACTACCTCAACCTCGCGCTCGATCGAAACGCGTACGACGCCTTCGTCGATGCGCTGCTCGCTGCCGAGACCGTGCCGCTGCACGCGTTCGAGGATCCCGTCTTCTTCGAAGGTTGTTTGCCGATCGAAGAGATGGCGCGTCGCGGCCGAGAAACGCTGGCGCACGGTCCGATGAAGCCCGTGGGGTTGCGCGATCCGCGACGCAGCGAGGCGCCCCATGCCGTGGTGCAGCTTCGCCACGAGGACGCGCGGGGCGTGCTCTTCAACCTCGTCGGCTTCCAGACGCGGATGCGGATCGGTGAGCAGCAGCGCGTGCTGCGCGCACTGCCCGGTCTCTCGAAGGCCGTCTTCGCGCGCTACGGGTCGGTGCACCGCAACACCCACCTCGACGCGCCACGGCAGCTCGATCCGACGTTGCGGCTGCGCCGGGCGCCGCATCTGCGGCTCGCAGGCCAGATCACGGGCGTCGAGGGCTACGTCGAGTCGGCGGCCATCGGCCTGCTGGCCGGAGTCTTCGAAGCCGCGGTGGCGCACGGCGAAGCGCCCGTACTGCCGCCGCCGACGACGGCCTTCGGCGCCCTGCTCGGGCATCTGCGCAACGACGCGACTCCGCGATTCGCGCCGATGAACGTCAACTTCGGGCTCTTTCCCGGCCTCGCCGCTCTGCCGCGCCGGCTGCGCAAACCCGAGAAGATCGAGCGCCTGGTCGAGCGGGCGCTGGCGGATCTCGCGCCCTGGCTGGCCGGCACCGAACGGGTCGCGGCATGAACTGGCCGGAAGCGATCCGCGGGTTCGAGCGCTGGCTATCGAGCGAGCGGGGATTCTCGCCGCACACGCGTCGCGCCTATCTCTCGGATCTCGCGCAACTCGCGGCGTTCGCCGGCGAGAGCGCGACGCCGGCGGAGATCAGCGCGGTGCGCGTGCGCGCGTTTCTCGCCCGCCTTCATGGCCGGCGCGAACCCTCGACCATCGGCCGAAAGCTCGCGGCGATGCGCAGCTTCTTCGGCTGGTTGATGCGCGAGGATGTTCGCCGCGACGATCCGAGCGCGACGCTGCCCGGACCGAAGCAACCGCAGCGACTGCCGCGTCCGCTGTCGGTCGACGATTGCGACGTGTTGATGCGCGCCGGCGGTCCGCCCGCGGCACGCCGGCGGCGTGCAGGGGACGAGGCCGCACCGGTCTCGACGCCGGATGCGGCCGCGGCGGTTTCGGTGGCCGCGATCCGCGAACAGGCGCTGGTCGAGTTGCTCTACGGAGGAGGCCTGCGCGTCGGCGAACTGGTCGGTCTCGACGTGCGCGATCTCGATCTCGTGCGAGGCGACGTGCGCGTGCGGGGCAAGGGCGCCAAGGAGCGCGTCGTCCCGCTGCCTGCCGCAGCGCGCGAAGCGCTTCGTGCCTGGCTCGACGTCCGGCGCCGCCCCGGAGTGCTCGCCGAACCGCTCTTCGTCGATCTGCGCGGCGGAACTCCCGGCCGATCGCGGATCGGCGATCGCCAGGTGCGACGGCTGCTGATCGCGCGCGCGCGGCGAGCGAACGTCGCGGATCACGTGCATCCGCACCGGCTGCGGCACAGCTACGCGACGCATTTGCTCGACATGGGGGCCGATCTGCGCGAGATCCAGGAGCTGCTCGGACACGAGAGTCTATCGACCACCCAGAAGTACACGGCGATTTCCGTCGAACGCCTGCTCGAGGTTTACGATCGCACGCATCCGCGGGCGCGATCGGCGCCCGCCGGCGGGCGCGCGCGGCCGCTGCGACCGGAGGAACGAGGATGAGAGCAGGGGATCGCGTGCGTTCGACGACCGTGCTCGCGATCGTGCGCGACGGGCGCGTCGCAATGGCGGGCGACGGGCAGGTGACGGTGGGCGCGGTGCAGATGAAGCGCGGCGCGCAGAAGGTTCGTCTCGCGGGACACGGCCGCGCGCTGGTCGGATTCGCCGGTGGCGCCGCCGACGCGCTGGCTCTGATGGAGCGGCTCGAAGCGAAGCTCGACGCGTGGCCCGGGCAGGTGCGCCGCGCGGCCGTCGAGCTCGCGCGCGAGTGGCGCACGGATCGCATGCTGCGCCGCCTCGAGGCCATGCTGATCGTGGCCGATCCGAACTCCGTTCTCGTGGTTTCGGGCAACGGCGACGTGATCGAACCCGACGACGGCATCGCGGCCGTGGGCTCGGGGTCGGGTTTCGCGCTCGCCGCGGCGCGTGCGCTCGCGCAGCACACGCGGCTCGGTCCGGTCGAGGTCGCGCGCGAGTCGCTGGGCGTGGCCGCGGGCCTTTGCATCTACACCAACGACCAGATTCAGGTGATGTCGCTGCCGGCGATGGAGGGTGCGGGATGAGTGAGTCGCGGGTGTTCACGCCGCGCGAGGTGGTTTCCGAGCTCGATCGCTACGTCGTCGGGCAACGCGAGGCGAAGCGCGCGGTCGCGATCGCGCTGCGCAATCGCTGGCGGCGCAGCCAGCTCGCCGACGATCTGCGCGACGAGGTCGCGCCGAAGAACATCATCATGATCGGGCCCACGGGAGTCGGAAAGACGGAGATCGCGCGCCGGCTGGCAAAGCTCGCGCAGGCACCGTTTCTGAAAGTCGAGGCCTCGAAGTTCACCGAGGTCGGCTACGTCGGACGCGACGTCGAATCGATCGTGCGCGACCTGACCGACCTCGCAGTGAACATGGTGGGCGACGAAGAGCGCCGCGCCGTGCGTGCACGCGCCGACGAGCGCGCCGAAGAGCGATTGCTCGACGCGCTGCTGCCCGGACAGCCGGCGCTCGGCGCTGCGCCCGTTCCGGAGGGAGGCGAAACGCGCGAAAAGCTCCGGCGGATGCTCCGCCAGGGGCTGCTCGACCAGCGCGAGATCGAGATCGAACTGTCCGACGCAGGGGGCGCGCCGCCCGGGATCTCGCTGGTCACGCCGCAGGGCCTCGAAGAGATGGGCGCGCAGTTCAAGGAGCTGCTCGGCGGGCTGCTGCCCAATCGCACGCGCCGGCGCCGCCTCGCGGTGCCGGCGGCGCGCGAGGCCTTCGTCGCCGAAGAAGCGGGCAAACTGGTCGACATGGACCGCGTGCGCGAACTCGCGATCGCGCGCGTCGAGCAGTCGGGCATCGTGTTCATCGACGAGATCGACAAGATCGCGACCGGGGCGAGCGGCAAGCACGGACCCGACGTGTCGCGCGAGGGCGTCCAGCGCGATCTCCTGCCGATCGTCGAAGGCTCGACCGTGCAGACGCGGCACGGGGCCGTCCGCACCGATCACGTGCTCTTCATCGCCGCCGGCGCCTTTCACGTGGCGAAGCCCTCGGACCTGATTCCCGAGCTTCAGGGACGTTTTCCGATTCGGGTCGAGCTGGCGACGCTGACCCGCGACGACTTCGTTCGGATTCTGACCGAACCGAGCAACGCGCTGACCCGACAATACGCGGCGCTGCTCGCGACCGAAGGTCTCGAGGTGTCGTTTCGTGAGGACGGCGTGACGGCGATCGCCGAGATCGCAGCCGAAGTGAACGCGCGCACGGAAGACATCGGAGCGCGCCGCCTGCACACCGTGATGGAGAAGCTGCTCGAAGCCGAAAGCTTCGACGCGCCGGACCGGGCAGCCGCGACACTCGTGGTCGATGCGGCCTTCGTGCGCGAGCGGCTCTCCGCGCTGGTGCAGGACGCGGATCTGTCGAGATACATTCTTTGACCGAGGGCCCGCGCGCGGACCGCGCGGCGACCTTCGGGGAGGCTCGAGACCCAATGGAACCGACCGTGCGCGTGCTGGTGGTCGACGACGAGCGCTTCTTCCGCGAGGCGATCCGCGAAGCGCTGGAGAGTGCGGGCTGCGCGGTCACCACGGCCGAGAACGGCGCGCTCGCGCTCGATCTCGTGGACGGTGGCGCATTCGGCGTCGTCGTACTCGACGTCGAGATGCCGGGCATGGATGGGATCGAGGTGCTGCGCCGGATGCGCATTCAGCGCCCCGATCTGCGCGTGATCATCCTGTCGGCGCACACCGGACAGCAGTTCGTGATCGATGCGCTTCGACTCGGAGCGGTCGACTATCTCGCGAAGCCGCTGCACGACGAGGAGCTGGTGCTCGCCGTGCGACGCGCGCACGAGGCGTGGCGCGAATCGCAGGATCTCGCCGCGCTGCGCCGGCGGCTGGCCTGCCTCGCCGGGCGGATGAACGCGCTCGCCGGCGGGTCGGACGCGAATCGCGCGGCCGCGGACGATCGGCCGAGCATCGCTGCGCGGATCGTCGAACTCGCGGCGGATGCGCTCGAGGCCGGGAAGACCTCGCTGCTCGTGCCCGATGCAGTGGGCGATGCGCTGCACGTGATCGCGGCTACCGGCCGCAAGCTCGAACTGTCGGAGTTCGAGCCGGTGCCGCTGGCGAGCGGCCTCGCGGGCGAAGTCTTTTCGCGCGGGCGGGGTCTGCGGGTCGAGGATGCGTCGGCCGATCCCGCGGTCGCAGGTCGCTGCACGCCGCAACGCTATGCCTCGCGCTCGTTCGTGCTGGCCGCGGTGCCCGGCGGTGCGCGTTCACTGGGGGTGCTCTGCGCGACCGATCGCGCTGGCGGTGCCGTTTTCGATGAGACCGATCTCGCGCTGCTGGAGGTGCTGGCCCGGGGGGTGAGCCCCTGGCTCGCGCCCGAAGCGCAGGCCTCGGAAGGCAGCGCGCAGGACGACCCCGACGTGACGTTGCGTGATTCGCAGGGATCCGCGGCGTCAAACGGCGAGTCGCATCCCGGAACGAACGGCAGCGCGGCGCTGCGGACGGACGATTCCGCCGCGAGCGAGTCGGCCGACGCGAGTGCGGGGGCCGACGCCGAACTCGCACGGCGTGTTTGTGAGGCAGTGAGCGCGGAAGTCGATCCCGCGCGCGTGCTCGCGCGCACGGTGCGTGCGGTGGCCGAGGGTCTCGGCGCGGCGCCGGTTTCGCTGCATCTGCTCGCGCCGGAGGGAGAGTCGCTGGTCTGCGAGATTCAGGAAGACGGCGCGATCGCGCCCGATCGCGAGCGGCTGCCGGCCGGGCGCGGTCTGACCGGCACCGTGCTCGGCGGCTCGGGGCTGATCGCGACGGCCCAGCCGGATCACGATCCGCGCTTCGAAGTCGAGGTCGACACGGCGTCCGACGGTGCGGTTCGGCCGCTGCTCTGCGTACCGCTCGTGTTCCGCGGCCGCTGTCTCGGCGTGCTGCGGGCCTTCCTGCCGCCCGGCACCACGCCCTCGGCCCGCAGCGGCGAGGTGCTCGCGGCCGCGCTATCGGCGGCCCTGCGCAGCGTGCTGCTCTACCGTAGCCTCGTGCAGAGCATCGAAGAGGTGGCACGCGCGCGTCGCGAATCGCACGCCGCTCCCTGAGTCGTGGGTCGTCGGCCGTCCGTTTCGGGAACGAGCGTTCCCGCCAGAGAGTTCGCCGTGCAGCAATGGATCGACAAGGCGGAGGTGCTGGTCGAAGCCCTTCCGTACATCCGGCGCTTTTTCGAGAAGACGCTCGTGATCAAGTACGGCGGCAACGCCATGACCGAGCGCGAGCTGCAGGTCTCGTTCGCCCGCGACGTCGTGTTGATGAAGTACATCGGGCTGCGCCCGGTGATCGTGCACGGCGGCGGTCCACAGATCGGCGCGACGCTCGAGCGGCTCGGCATCGAGTCGCGCTTCGTCGATGGCCGGCGCGTGACCGACGATGCGACGATGGAAGTCGTCGAAATGGTGCTCGGCGGCCGGCTCAACCAGGAGATCGTCGGCCTCGTGGAGCAGGGCGGCGGGCGCGCGATCGGGCTCACCGGCCGCGACGGACACATGATCCGCGTGCAGCGCCGGCTCGACGACGGTCAGGATCTGGGCCGCGTGGGCGAGATCATGGCCGTCGATCCCGCGCCGATCACCGCCGTCTCGCAGGCCGGCTTCATTCCCGTGGTGGCGCCGCTCGGCGTCGACGCCGACGGCGTGACCTACAACGTCAACGCCGACGACGCGGCGGGAGCGATTGCGAAGGCCCTGCAGGCGGAGAAGCTGCTGCTGCTGACCGACGTGGAAGGCGTGAAGGATCGCGACGGAACGCTGATCCGCCGGCTCGCCGCGAGCGAAGCGCGCAAGGCGATCGACGAGGGAACGATTCGGGGCGGCATGATCCCGAAGGTCGAGTGCTGCATCGATGCACTCGCGGGCGGCGTCGCGCGAGCGCACGTCATCGACGGCCGGGTGCTGCATGCCGTGCTGCTCGAGATCTTCACCAACGAAGGCGTCGGGACGCTGCTCACGCGATGAATGCGCCGAAGGACTTTCTCTGCACGAGCGACTGGCCGGCCGACGAGCTGCGCGCACTGCTCGCGCGCGCGCGCGAGCTGAAGACGTTGCAGCAGACGGCGGATCGGCCGCAAACGCTGCGCGGGCGAACGCTCGCGCTCTATTTCGAGAAGCCATCGCTGCGCACGCACGTCACCTTCGAGGCCGGCGTCACGCAGCTCGGTGGCCACGCGATCATGTTGCGGCCCGAACAGGTCGGAATCGGGACCCGCGAGACGCCGGCCGACGTGGCGCGAAATCTCTCGCGCTGGGTCGATGGCATCGTGGCGCGCACCTTCAGCCACGCGCTGATCGAAGAGCTCGCCGCCGTGGCGTCGATCCCGGTGGTGAACGGGCTGACCGATCTGCTGCATCCCTGTCAGGCGATGGCCGACCTGCTGACGGTGGCCGAACGGATGCCGCTCGAACGCGCGCGGATCGCCTACGTCGGGGACGGAAACAACGTCGCGAACTCACTGCTGCTCGCGGCGGCGGCGCTCGGCGTCGAACTGCGACTCGCGACGCCCGCGACGCATCGGCCCGCGCTGCGCGTGCGCCGGCAGGTCGAGTCGCTGGCCGCGCACAGTGGTGCGCGGATCGTGCTGACCGACGATCCCGCGGCGGCGGTGCGCGAGGTGCACTTCGTCTACACGGACGTCTGGACCAGCATGGGTCAGGAAGCCGAGGCCGAGCAGCGGCGCTCGATCTTCGAGGCCTATCAGGTGAACGCCCGGTTGATGCGCCTTGCTCCCGACGCGTACGTCCTGCACTGCCTGCCCGCGCATCGAGGGGAAGAAATCACCGACGATGTGCTCGATGGGCCGCGAAGCCTCGTCTTCGACCAGGCCGAGAACCGCCTGCACGTGCAAAAGGCGATCCTCGAACGCTTGATTCGGGGCAAGACGGGCGCCTGAGCCCCGGTCATTGCCCCCGTTTGCGGGGAGCGCCGCCCGGGCGAGTTTCTTCGCCGGGCACCTGCACGATCACTGCCGGCTTGCGAAGCACTTCGACCCTCAGCCTCGTCGGGCGAACGGACGATGCAATTCGCGTCGTGACCGCGAGTGCGGCCCGACGGGGAGGCATGCATGGCGCCGTCCGCCAGCGGCGAGACCGGATCGGGTCGAGTGCCCCGGCTTGCGCCCGGTTTCGATCCCGCACGCCTGCCGCTCACGCCCGCCGAGGGATTCTTGCTCTCTCGAATCGACGGGCGAACGCCATGGCGGCTGCTGCGCGAGATCGGCGGGCTCCCGCCGGGCGACGTCGACCGCTGTCTCGAACGCTGGCTCGCCGACGGCGTGCTCGAAGTCTCGATCGGGAGCAGCGCGAGCGTCGGGCGAGACCGCGACGAGACGAAGCGCTCGAACGGCGCGAAGGCGACGGGACCGAAATGCGAAGAGTCGCGCCCGAACGAGTGCGAGGCGCCGAAACCCCCCTCCGTTCCGTCGCCGAAGCGGGAACTCGCTCCGCTCGAACTCGATCCCTCGCTCGACATTCCGGTCGACGTCCAGCGCAGCCTGCTCGCCTTCGAAGCGCGCCTTTGCTTGCCGTATCACGAGGTGCTCGGTGTCGATGCCGACGCCGACGCGCGCACGGTCAAGCGCGCGTACTTCGAGCTCTCGCGACAGCTTCATCCCGATCGATGGTTTCGGCGCAACATCGGACCGTTTGGTCCGCGCGTCGAACGCATCTTCCGGCGCATTCTCGAGGCCTACGAACTGCTGTCGGATCCGGCGACGCGAGCGGAGATCGATCGCGCGCGGCGCGAGAGCGCGCCGGAACCGGCCGCGGCGGCGCGCACGACGACCGGCGCCGAACCCGGCGCGGTGCCGGGCGAGACCGGCGACGAGCCGCCCGCCGACGTGCATCCCTCGACGCCGCGCCACGAGCGACCGTTCCGGCTGCCCCACGTTCATGCCGCGCGGATGCGCGCGCTCGCGGAACGCCGAACGCGGGCGAGGCGCTTCTTCGAAGCCGGCATGAAGTCGTTTTCGGAAGAGCGCTGGCTGGAGGCCGCGGGCAGCGTTCGTCTCGCGATCGCGTTCGATCCCGGCAACGAGGCGATCCGGGACGCCTTCGTCGACGTGCAGCGCCGCGCGCACGAAGAGCGCGCGAAGCAGTTGTTGCGCGAGGCGAACGCGGCGCTCGAACTGCGCAACGCGCGAGACGCGCTGGTTCTGTTCGAAGAAGCGCTCGTCTTCGCGCCGCACGACCCCGACGCCAATCACACCGCAGCGCGACTCGGACTGCTGCTCGGCGAGGACCTGCGGCGCGCGAAAGAGTTCGCCCGGCGGGCCTGTGAGTTGCGGCCGGAGGTCGGTCTGCACCACCGCACGCTCGGCATGATCTACGCCGCTGCGGGACTGACCGCGAACGCGCGCCGCGAACTCGCGACCGCGCTCGAGATCGATTCCGGTGACACCGAAGCCAAAGAAGCCTTGCGCGGTCTCGGCCGCCGGTAGGAGGACGTCTGCATGGGTCGCGTGATCGGCATCGACCTCGGAACCACGAACTCGTGCGTGGCGGTGATGGAGAACGGGCAACCGACCGTGATCCCGAACGCCGGCGGCTACAAGACGACGCCCTCGATGTTCGCGATTTCGCAGGACGGCAAGCGGCTGGTCGGCCACCTCGCCAAGCGGCAGGCGATCACCAACGCGCGCCACACGATCTACGCGGCCAAGCGCCTGATCGGCCGCCGCTTCGATTCGACCGAGGTGCAGAAGATGCTCGATCTCTGCCCCTACGAGATCGTGCGCGGCCCGAACGAGGATCCGCGGATCCGACTCGGCGACAAGACGATCACCTGCGTCGAGGTTTCCGCGATCATCCTGCGCGAGATGAAGCGCATCGCCGAGGAGCATCTCGGTGAGCCCGTGCGCGAAGCCGTGATCACGGTGCCGGCCTACTTCAACGACAGCCAGCGCCAGGCCACCAAGGACGCCGGCCGCAT
>CAZDHU010000014.1:0-28234 GCA_964505355.1 uncultured Myxococcaceae bacterium
CGCGATCTTCGTCGGCGAGCGCCTGCCAGGCGTCGCGCAGATCGTCCACGTCGAGACCCGTCGTCCCTGCCGGCGTGGTTCCGGGCATCGACATGCTGGGCCCCCTCGATCCGACGCGCACGGTAACGAAGATCGGCGCGAATCGAACGTCCGGGATCGCATGGCAATGGCGGGGTAGTTTCCGCGAATGACGCCGCGCGATCGCTTCGATCCGCCGCTCTTGCGCCTCGCCTTCGTGCTCGGGCGCGAGTGCACGCGTGACGAACTTCTCGCGCGACTCGGGCGCGAGGCGAGCGATGCGAACTGGCCCGCGGATCGGATCGAGAGCGCGCTTCATCACGGAGGCGTGCATCTCTCGGGTCGACCGCACGAGGCCCTCGCGCTGCCGGCGCGAATCCCCGCGCAAACCTGGGTTCGGGTGCACGCCTTCGTCCGTGAGCCGGAGTGGCCGCCGCTTCCCGAACCGCTCGTGCGATTCGATGGCGCGGGCATCGTCGCGATCGCGAAGCCTCCGTGGTGGCCGGTGCAGGGCACACGCGCGAGTCAGCGACTCTCGCTCGAGCGCGTGCTTCGCGAGCGACTCGGCGCGCCTCGACTCCGACCCGTGCATCGCCTCGATCGAGAGACGAGCGGCATCCTGCTCTTCGCGCGTGATCCCGCAACCGCCGGCCGCTGGGGGCGGGCCTTCGCCCGTGGCGAGGTCGAGAAGCGGTATCTCGCCGTCGTGCGGCCGCCACCCGCACGCTCCGAGTTCACCGTGCATGGCTGGCTCGAACGCGTGCCCGATGCCGCGCGGTTTCGGTTCGCGCTCGCCGGCGGTCCGGCTCGCGGGCGACGCGAGAGCACCACGCACGTGTCCGTGCGGTCGACACGCGGAAGTGTCGCGCTGATCGATGCGGTGCCGGTGAGCGGCCGAACGCATCAGATCCGCGTGCACCTCGCCGCGGTGGGATCTCCCATTCTCGGCGACGCGCTGTACGGTGATTCGAGCGCGCCGGGCGCCGAGCGTTGTCTGCTCCATGCGGCATCACTGCGCGCCCGGCTATCAGACGGCTCGCGTCACGAGTTCGACGTGCCGTGCCCGGACGATGTGCTGGCCGCACTCGGCCAACCGGTGGATGCCGGGCGCGAGATCGTCTCCGTCCGTCCCGTTCACCGCCGGTGAGCGGCGCAAGGATTCGACGACCGCGGCCCGCCGAACTCAATCCACGATCGAGAGCGCCTGGCGAGGGCAGCGGCGCACGGCCTCCAGCACGCGCTGGCGCGAACTCTCCGGCGGGCTTTCCACGAGGACGTGCAGCACGTCGTTCTCGTCGAGCCGAAACACGTCGGGCGCGGCATCCATGCAGAGCGCGTTGGCCTCGCAGAGTTCGGGGTCGAGCTTCACCTTCACGCGAGAATCCTCCATCGGGTCGTTTGCCGAGTGTAGATCGCGATCCCGCGGCCTCCCTCGACGCTTGCCGCCTCTTGCGTTGGAATCGATCCTGCCGGGCCGTACCCGGAAGGAGACCCATGTCATCGCCCGCAGGACCGCGCGAGACCCCGCAAGAGAGCGATTCCTCGCCTCCGCATCTGATCGTCGAACGCGAAGGCGCCGTGCTCGTCTGCACGATGAATCGTCCGGCGCGCAAGAATGCGCTCTCGCCCGAGATGATCGTGCGCCTCGCCGACGCGTGGCGCGAGCTGGACGAAGACCCCTCGCTGCGGGTCGGCATCGTCACCGGCGCCGGTGGCACGTTCTGCGCCGGCGCGGATCTCGCGACGATGTTCGGCGGCGCACCGGACGACGCATGGAGACAGCGCCTGCGGGCGGATCCCGAGTTGCACTGGAAGGGCGTGCTGCGACAGCGCACGACGGGAAAGCCGCTGATCGCCGCGGTCGAGGGGCATGCGCTGGCGGGCGGTGCGGAGATCCTGCAGGGCACCGAGATTCGCATCGCCGGCCGCAGCGCGACGTTCGCTCTCACGGAAGTGCGACGCGGGCTGTTTCCGCTCGGCGGCTCGACCGTTCGATTGCGGCGACAGATCCCGTACACGCTCGCGGCCGAACTTCTGCTGACCGGGCGAGCCGTCCCGGCGGAAGAAGCGCTGCGCGCGGGGCTGATCGGTCGTGTCGTGGAGGACGGTGCGGCACTCGACACCGCGCGCGACGTCGCACGTCAGGTCGCCGCCAACGGTCCGCTCGCGGTGCAGGCGATTCTTCGCGCCCTGCGCGAGACGGAAGGCATGGCGGAGGCCGCGGCGCTGCAGCGTGAACTCGAAATCGGCCTTCCGATCTTCGGCACGCAGGACGCGCGCGAAGGCGCACGGGCGTTCACCGAGAAGCGCACGCCGCGGTTCACGGGCCGCTGATCGCGCGTGCGGCGGGGCCGGGGCACGGCCTCGATTCGCCGCTACGTTGGCCGCGATGGAAGATTGCCTGCTCGTTTCGGATCAGGTCGAGGCGCACGTCGGCAGCGAGATCGATCGCGTCGCGCCCGGCCTCGCCCGCGTCGTGCTGCGCGGCGACGGGCCCGACGCCGACCCCGCGCGCGTCACCGCCGCCTTCTTCTCGGGCGATCTGTATCCCGATCGCGTGCGCGAGTTCGTGATCGCCCTCGCGAAAGCCGAGCATCTTCGCTGGCTGCAGACCTTCAGCGCGGGCATCGATCACCCGTGGTTTCGCAGTCTGATCGATCGCGGCGTCGTCGTGACGACGGCCTCCGGGGCGAGCGCGGTCCCGATCGCGCACACCGTCTTCGCCTACCTGCTCGCGCTCTCTCGTGATCTGCGTGCCTTCGAGGCCGCGCAGCAGCGCGGCGAATGGCAGCCGCGCGACGTCGTCGATCTCGCGGGCTCGACGCTCGGAATCGTCGGCCTCGGCCCGATCGGTCTCGAAGTCGCCCGCCTCGGCCGCGCGTTCGACATGCACGTGATCGGGCTTCGGCGCACGCCCCGCGGCGACGAGCCGTGCGAGACCTGGCCGCTCGCGCGACTGCCCGAGCTGCTGCCCCGCGCAGACTGGCTCGTACTCGCTCTGCCGCTCACGCCGCAGACGCACCATCTGCTCGATGCGGCGGCATTCGAACGCTTGAAGCCGGGCGCGAGGCTGGTGAACGTCGGCCGCGGCGCGCTGGTCGACGAGGCCGCGCTGGTGCGAGCGCTGCAGTCGGGACGGCTCGCGGGCGCAGGGCTCGACGTGTTCGAGGTCGAACCGCTGCCACCCGAAAGCCCGCTCTGGTCGATGCGCGAAGTGATCGTGACGCCGCACTGCTCGGGCAAGAACCCGGGCAACGATCGGCGTGCCGAGCGAATCTTCGTCGAGCATCTCGCACGTTTCGCACGCGGCGAACCGCTCGTACGACTGGCTGGATGATCGTCGTTTCTCGCCGGCTCGATCGTGATTCGGCGGGACATCCGCGCAGACTGCACCGCGCACAGGAGAACCGTGATGGGAGAAGTCTTCATCGTCGAGGCCGTTCGTTCGCCGCTCGGGCGCCGCAAGGGTGGCCTCTCGACCGTGCATCCCGCCGATCTACTCGGCGCCGTGCAGCGCGCCGCCGTCGAGCGCGCGAAGGTCGATCCTGCCGCGGTCGATCAGATTCTCGGCGGCTGCGTGTCGCAGGTCGGCGAGCAGGCGTTCAACATCGCGCGCACGGCCTGGCTCTCGGCAGGCATGCCGCTCGAGGTCCCGTCGACGACGGTCGACAGCCAGTGCGGGTCGAGCCAGCAGGCCAGCACGCTCGCGGCCGGACTCATCGGCGCGGGCCTCGAAGACGTCGTGCTCTCGTGCGGCGTCGAGTCGATGAGCCGGGTTCCGCTCGGCGCGAACTTCGCGGACAAGAACCTCGGCCGTCCGGTGCCGAAGAGCTACTTCGCGCGCTTCGCGTTCAACAGCCAGTTTCAGGGCGCGGAAAAGATCGCGAAAGAGTTCGGCATCACGCGCGAGGACACCGATCGCTTCGGCTTTCGCAGCCAGACGCTCGCAAAGCAGGCGTGGGACGAGAAGCGTTTCGGTCGCGAGATCGTTCCCGTGCAGGCGCCCGTCGCGAACGAAGCCGGCGAGCCGACCGACGCGATGCAGACCGTGTCGCGCGACGAGGGGATTCGCGAAACCAGTCTCGAGAAGCTCGCGACGCTGAAGGCGGTGATCGAAGGGGGCGTTCACACCGCCGGTTCGTCGTCGCAGATCACCGACGGTGCGTCGGCCGTGCTGCTCGCGAGCGAGCGAGCCGTCGCGCGCCTCGGGCTGCGCCCGCGCGCGCGGATCGTCTACTCGACGATCGTCGGCGTCGAGCCCGAGACGATGCTGAAGGGTCCGATTCCGGTGACGAAGAAGCTACTCGACCGGACGGGGCTCTCGATCGACGCGATCGACGTCTTCGAAGTCAACGAGGCGTTCGCGAGCGTCGTACTGGCCTGGCAAAAGGCGGTGGGCGCGAACCCCGATCGCGTGAATCCGAACGGTGGTGCGATCGCGCTCGGTCATCCGACGGGTGCGACCGGAGATCGCCTGATCACCACCGCACTTCACGAACTCGAACGCACGAACGGGCGTTACGCGCTCATCGCCATGTGCTGCGGCGGCGGGCTCGGGACAGGCACGATCCTCGAACGCCTCTGAACGCGCCGTTCGACGGCGTGGCGCCTCGCGGTTGCGAGCGATCGCGCGATCGCGCCCTTGCACGCGTCTTCTTCTCGAAGCGCGCCGGCCGCGAGAATCGCGCTGCTTCCGCGGAGCGGGTCGGGTCGGGTCAGTCCTCGATGCACCAGACCTGGCGGACCTGATTGCAGGGCCTCGCGGACATCTCCCAGGGGCTCGCGTGTGTGGCGGGATCGGTCAGGCTGCCGAGGCCGCTCTGGTCCAGCCCGACGGAGGTGCCGTTCCAGCTCGCGTCGTTCGACCTCCAGAAACTGCACTGCGCGAGGCCGGCGGGATACCCGTTACCGTCCCACTTCTCCCCCCGTTCTGACCCGGCCGCCGCGTCTCACCGGCGGCCCTACGCCCCCGGCCACGGTGAATCCTCGGGCCTGGTCGTAATCGAGGAGCGAGGGCTCGTGCAGTTCCCAGAACGAAGCGAAGTGGAATCCCGTCGCGCAGGCAGTGGGAGCGGCAGTCGGCGGGAAGCTGGTCTTCGCCAGACGCGATTGCCGACCCCGTGGCTGCGCGCACCGACGACGATGCCCTCGCCACAGCTCGACACGTCGAAGTTCTCGATCCGTCCTTCGGCGCCGAGCAGGATCCCGGCGAGACTCATCCCGGTGATGCGCCTGTTGCGGACGGTACCGGCGTCCCCGCGGGCGGGGCTCCCAGCAGCACGCCGTAGCCCCGCCCTGCAGCGGGCACGACCCTGTCGAACAGACGAACGGCCGCGGATCGCGAAGCCGTTGGGGTCGAGCGTCACGCCCGACGCGGTCGTCACCTGCACACCGGACTCGTTGATGCCGGCGAGGACGAGATCACTCGTCAATCGATAGCTGCCGGGTTCCGTGATCGTGACGGGCGGGCAACCCCGCCGAGGCGTCACTCGCCCGCCCGCCCGCACGCGCCGTCGATCGATGAATTCAGTGGCTGCGCATGTGCTCCAGCAGCGCCTGCGATACGAGGCCGTCCACCGCGAGGCCGTTCGCGCGCTGATACTCCTGAATCGCGGTGCGGGTCTTCGGCCCGACCGACCCGTCCGCAGCGCCGCGCGGCAAATAGCCGTGCCGCACCAGTTCGCCCTGCACGTCGGCGTTCAGCGAACCCTGCGTCGCGCTGCCGCGGCGCTGCTCGTAGAGATCGTTGGGGCGCGTCGCCTGGATCTGCGCCACCAGCTTGTTTTGCGCGTCCATCAGCGCGGCCGCGACCAGCTTGCCTTCTGCCGTGTTGCCGTAGCCGGAAACGCCGCCCATGCCGGCGACGCCGCCTCCCCATCCACCGAGTCCAACCCCGCCCCCGAAGTCGCGCACCTTCGCCGAGCCTTCGGAGACGCCCACCTGCACTCCGCTTTGCGCGTCGGTCAAGAAGAGCGTGGTCTGCGCTTCCTGGATGCGCATGCTGCCGAGCGCGCCGCCGATCAGCGCGCCGGGACCGCCGCCGAGCAGGCCGCCGACCGCCGCGCCGAGCTGCGCGCCGCCCGCGTTCGGGTTGGAGAAGATCACGTTCGGAGTGAGCACGTACTGCGCGGTCACCATCTTGCCGCGCGCCGTCGAGCTGCCCTCGCGAAGCATTCCGCTTTGCCGCAGCGATTCTTCCTGCTCGATGTTTCGCATCGCCGCGCCGCGGTCGATCACGGTGAAACAGTTCGATTGCGCCATCATCAATCGCATCAGCGGTAGCGGCGACGAGAGACCGAGCGTCTGCAGCCCCGTCAGCGCTTCCGGCGACGCCTCGACCAGTGCGGCCGTACCGATCGGCTGAGCGCAGCGAACGAGCTGGTGGGCTGCTCCCTGGCTACCCGCCGAACCGGCCGAGCCCGTCACCATCGAGCCACCTTCCCCGAGCTGCGGCGTGCCCTGGCAGGCGGCCATCGCGCCGGCCAGCGCGATCACACCCACGACGCGGAACCCGACCCGACATGATTTCTTCAAGCGACGCGATTGCTGCTGCATCTTCTCCCCCCAATCAGATGAACACGTTCCGAGCGTTCGGAACGCGAAGCACGGCTCTCGAACTCACGGGCGCCCGGGTGCCGGAATCACGATCACCGGCGCTTCCGGCGCGCGCTCCACGCGAACGCCTCCGCCAAACAACGGAATCACTTCGGTCGTCGTGCGCCCGCCCTCTTCGACGCTGACGCCGCCTCCGAAACGCGGCCGAATGGTGCGGGTCGGCTGCCCGGGAGACTCGACGACCGTGCCACCGCCAAAGTTCGGCCGAACGACCGTGACGCCTGACGGACCGTTCTGCGGCAGTACGACGGGAATCTCGTGACTCGCCCGCTTCTCGTTGGGTCGCACGATCAGCGCGGGTTGCGGCCGGCGCGCCCTGCCGTCTTTGACCGGGATGCCGACGACCACCTCGGCCTGCTGTGCGCCGGCCGGCCCACCGGCGAGAAGCAGCGCGATCGACAGGATTCGCACGAACCGCATCTGCGCCTTTTAGCCCGGATGATTCCTGCGCGCCCTACTGCCGCCCGCGAACTTCGCGGCGCTCACCGCTCGAACGCATTTCGCGACCGGAAGAGCCACGGACCCGCCCCCCGGATGGCCGCCGGCGTGCGATGCTGCGCCGGATGCGAGGCCTCGCGCGAGTTCTTCTGTTCGGAATGCTGATGCGAGCGCTGCTGGCGAGTCCGGCGTCCGCGCTCGAGTTGCCGCGAGAAAGCCTCGTCCCCGGCGGCGTCGCGCTGATCTCCATCGAGCCTGCGGCGGCCGGCGACGATGCCGCGCCGCAGGCGTTTCACGGTACGCAGCGCGCGCTCGTCGTTCGCCACGAAGGCGTGTGGACGGCGGTGGTCGGCATCGCGCTCGATGCGATGCCCGGACGCGACTCGATTCGCGTCCTCGGGCCGGGTGCGCCCGAACGGGAGATCGGGTTCGAGGTCACCGCAAAGCGGTATGACGAGCAGCGCCTGCGCGTCGCGAAGCGACAGGTGGATCTTTCGGCACGCGATCTTGCGCGCGTCGAGCGCGAGCAGGCACGGATCCGCTCCGCTCTCGCCACGTTTCGCGACGCCGCGCCGCAAACGCTCCGGCTGACTTCGCCGGTGTCGGGCCGGCGTTCGAGTTCGTTTGGATCGCGCCGCTTCTTCAACGGCCAGCCTCGACAGCCGCATTCCGGGATGGACATCACGAGCGGCGTCGGAACGCCCGTGCGAGCACCGGCGCGAGGCCGCGTGCTCGCCGTCGGAGACTTCTTTTTCAACGGCAAGAGCGTCCTCGTCGACCACGGGCAGGGCCTCGTCACGCTCTACTGCCATCTCTCGCGCATCGACGTCGTCGAAGAAACGGAACTCGCGACCGGCGACCGCATCGGCGCCGTCGGCAAGACCGGTCGCGTGACCGGACCGCATCTGCATTTTGGCGTCGCGCTCTCGGGCGTCTTCGTCGACCCCGCGCTGTGGCTCGCGGACGAAGGTGCGACGGGAAAGGAGTGATCGATGTCCGCCGGAACGATCGAAACGCCGGACCACATCCGAACCGCGCGCAGTGCGCGGCGCGTCCGGAGGCGAGGCCGCCTCGCGCTGCTGCCGCTCGTCGTGCTCTTCGCGGGCTGCGCGGCGTCCGACCTCTATTCGTCCTACCAGCGCGCCCACCCCGACTGGGATCCGGCGGGCTTTCCGCACAACGGCGCGGATCTCGCGGAAACGCTGGCCGCGATTCATGCCCCGCCGCGCGACGCCACGCGCACGACGCTGCAGCAGGTGCGCGTGCTCGACGTGACCACCGCGCGCTGGACGCCGGTGCCGCTCGAAGCGCTCGCGCCGGGAGGCGAGGTGCGCTCAGACCCGACGCGCAGCCGGCTCGTTCTCGCGCGCGTCGGCTGCGGGGTAACGACCCGGCAGGCCTGGCTCGCGAACGACGGTCTCTCCTGGTTTCTGGTCGTCGGCGAGCGGCTGATGGCGCACCACAGCGTCGAGTTCGATCGCACCTGCAACGGCTCCGCGACGAACTCCCGCAGCCACCGTCTGCCCGCTGCGCTTCGAAAGTGCATCCGCCAGGTCGCCCCGACCGTTGCGCCCGGCACGATACTGCCGGACACCGACTCCCCCTGCGGGGCCGTCTCTCCGCGCCTTTGAGCCTCGCTCGGCTCCTTCGCAAGGGGTTTGCTGCATCGGCGACGCGTGTCAGTGCGGAAACGTCTCGGGCGACGGCCTGGTCGCGATCGCCGACGCCGCGATCATTCGACGTGCTCTGCTCTCGCCGCCGACGGCGAGCATCGCGCAGGTCTGCGCGCCGCCAGCCCGGCCCTGATCGCCCGATCGTCGCGACGCCGGCGACGCGACGGACGGGCGCCGGCAACGACGCGGGCGAGATCGCGGCTAGCCTCGTTCGCGTGCGCTCGGAGCGAACAGGCGGGCAGAAGCATGGCGCGCAGCGCTCGATCCGCGGTGGTCTCTTGCTGCTCGCGGCCGCGCTCTCCTCGGGATGTATCGCGCCGCGTTCGCGCGTCACGCCGTCGCCTTCGATGCCCGCGCCGCCGCCTTTCGTCACCGCGCACGGTCGCGATCACCCGCTTGCCGGACGACTGTTCGACGTCGCGTCGCGAACCGAGCAAACGCCAGCCGCGCTGATCGAGCGACTGCGGGACGCGCGATTCATCCTGCTCGGCGAGCGGCACGATCAACCCGATCATCACGCGCTTCAGGCCTTCGTCGTCGCGTCCCTGGCCGGCGCGGGACGGCGCCCGGGCGTCGCGTTCGAGATGCTGCACGAAGGGCAGGCCGGCGCGCTGCGGCGCTCGCTCGCAGCGGCGCCCGCTGACGTCGACGCGCTGGCCGTCGCGGTGAACTGGGAGGCGAGCGGCTGGCCGGACTTCTCGCTCTATCGGCCGGTCTTCCTCGCGACGCTCGAATCCGCACTCCGCGTGTACGCCGCCAACCTCCCGCCTGCGCGCGTGCGTGCGGCCGGGCTCGGATCGCCCGATGCCGCCGTGCGCGCTCTGCTCGACGAGGCTGCCGTGCCGTCCGGCGCCGGACGCGCGCGCCTTGCGGCCACCATCGACCGCAGCCACTGCGGGCACGCATCGCCCGCCATGATCGAGGCGATGATCGAGTCGCAGCGTTTGCGCGACGCGGCGATGGCCCGCGCGCTCGTCGCCGCCGATGCCGAAGGACGCGATGGCGCCGTGCTGATCGCCGGCAGCGGCCACGTCGCGCGGGATCACGGCGTCCCGCTTCAGCTCGTCGAACGCGCGCCCGGTGCATCCGTCCTCTCGATCGCGTTCGTCGAGGTGCGCGACGGAGTCACCGACCCTTTCGCGCCCTCGCCCGGTGCGGCGAACGACGACGGCATCGACGCGTTCGACGTCGTCTGGTTCACACCGCGGCTCGATGACGACGATCCCTGCGTCAAATACCGCGACGCACTCAAAGGCATCGGACACGGCCTGCCGATGCGCTGACCGATCGCGACCTCGCGGGGCCGCAGCGGCGCAAGAGCGCCGGCGCGCTGCTCGATGCTCGCTGACCGCTCACGGCGTCGCCGGCGCACAGACCGGCGCGACGCTTGCCGTCGGCGGCGAGAGCAGCGCGCGGCGGATGAGCGTCGCGTCGGCGACCGTGCAGCCACCCGAGCGTGCGGGTCCGGCCGGGCCGACGTCGCAGCGCTGCGGATTCTCCATCGTCGCCGTCGGCGGCGAGAGCAGCGCGCGGCGGATGATGGTGGCATCGGCGATCGTGACGAATCCGTCGCCAGAGACGTCGCCGCACTGACACGCGTCACCGATGCCGTCGGGCACGGATCCCGCGCCGAGCCCGCCGCGATCGAGCTGATCGGGGTTCGTCCAGTACGGGCAGTTGTCCGAGGCGTCCGGCACACCGTCGGCATCGGAATCGAGCGGGATCGGTTGCAGGCGCGCCGAGAGGTAGAGCCGCGAGATGCCTGCCGTCTCCTGATCGGACTGACGCTGGTCGGGCGCTCCCACGCCGAAGTCGGCGATTCCGTCTGCGTTCAGATCGCCTGCGAACGCCGCCGTCGCACCAAGCCGCGATCCTCCCTTGCCCTGCAGATCGATCAGCGGCGCCTCGGACTGCGGGCCGGCGCCCGGCCCCGGAACGCCGGAGTAAAGACCGAGCCGGCCCGAATCGGCCCCTTCCAAACCATCGAAGCCCGGAACGCCGACCAGCAAATCGGGAACGCCGTCGAGATTCACGTCTTCGCCTGCCGAGAGCACGGCGCCGAGTGCTTCGTCCTCGCTCTGGCCGGACAGCGCGCGTGAAATCTCGCCCGCGGGCGTGCGAAGCGTCGCTTCGCCGAGCCCGCCGAGGGCACCGGGCGCGCCCACGAAGAGATCGACGGCGCCGTCGCCATCGGGATCGCCGGCGAAGGCGAGCGCGGCGCCGAAGCGATCGCCCTTTCCGCCGGATGCGATCTCGTGCAGCACGCTGCCGTCGCTCCCGGACAGAATCCGCGCCACGCCCTCGAGAGCGCTACCCGCCGCACCCGGCGCGGAGATCGCGGTTTCCGGTTGCTTGTCGCCGTCGAGATCGGGCAGCGGCGCGAACGCGCTGCCGAAGAGTTCTTGCGATTTCGCACCGTCGAGGACGCGAGCAATCTCGCCATTCGAGTCGCCGAGTCGCGCGCGACCGACGTCGAGATCACCGGCGTCTTCGAACGGCGCACCGATCCAGAGCTTCCGTCCCCGATCGGCCGCGCCGAGCGCAGCCCCGAATGCGCCATCGGGATCCGAGCCGGTGAACTCGCGCAGCGGCGAACCATCGGCGCCGGAGAGCACGAAGACCGTGCCGACGCCGCCGGCCAGCGGGGCGCCGATCGCCACGTCGTCGATGCCGTCGTGATCCCAGTCCGACAGCCAGGCGGTCGAGAAGCCGAAGCCCGAAAACTCGTCGAGACCGAAATCGGCCGCGTTTCGTTCGAAAAGCGGGAGGCCGCGCGGCGTCGTCACGCGGATCATCGGCCCCACGCAGCGCGCGCCGGGCGGACAGCAGATCGGAACACCGCCGATTCCGGGCGTGCAGTCGCCCCCGCGCGGCGGACGCGGATCGAGAAACGCGCAGCGCCCGCCGAGCAGACCGTCCTTCGTGCAGCGGCCGAAGTCCGGCAGCGTGACCTCGTAGTTCTGGAAGCACGCCAGCGGGGCGCCGGTGAAGAAACACTCCGTGTCCGGGCAGGTGTTGGTCGGATCGTCGTCGTTCGGCAGCTCGTGATCGGGCGGGATGAAGCAGAAATCGCACGCCTTGCCGAACGCGTCGTGATCGTCGTTTTCCTGCTGCGGGTTGTAGTGCTGCGGGCAGTTGTCGACGTCGTCCTTCACGCCGTCGTTGTCGTCGTCGTCGTCGCAGTCGTCCCCGATCCCGTCCCGGTCGCGATCGAGCTGCAGCGGATTGGCGACCGTCGGACAGTTGTCGCAGGCATCGCCCGGGCCGTCGTGATCGACGTCGGTCTGCGATCCATTCGCGACCAGCGGACAGTTGTCGGCGGAGTCGTTGGGCCCGTCACCGTCGGTGTCACCGCGGTCGGGATCGGTGCCGCGCCGCACCTCGTCGTCGTTCGAGATCCCGTCTCCGTCGCGATCGGGGTCACACGCGTCACCGAGGCCGTCGCCATCGAGATTCGCCTGCGTCGCGTTCGCCAGGGCCGGACAGTTGTCGCAGGCGTTTCCCACCTCGTCGCCGTCGCCGTCGGCCTGATCGAAGTTCGCGGCGTTCGGGCAGTTGTCACAGGCCGAAAGCATGCGGTCGCCATCGGGATCCGCCGGCGAAACACCCGCGTCGATGTACTCCCACATCGAAACGTACGCCTCGGCGCTGCGGAACAGTGGCCCGAGTTCGCCGTTGTCGAGCCCGACGTTTTCGAGGTCTTCGATGAAGTCGGGCAGCAGGCCGTAGTGCGCCATGCCGTCGAAGTTGTAGTCGAAGGTGCGCGGGCCGGCGGTCGCGCGAGCGAACTTCGCCGGTCCGATCTGGGCCGCGAACGGATACGTCACCGCGGGTGTCTGGGCGCAGCCCGCGATGCCCTCGCACGAAACCGTGCCTCCGCAGGCGTCGTGCCGGCCGAGCGGATCGGGCTGCGGCGGATTGAACCGCGGCGCGGGCAGGTGCACGAACCCGTTTGCATCGGTGCCGATGCCGACGGGGTCACCGTGAACGCGGCCAACCGCGTACTGATAGACCTGCGCGAACACTTTGGAAGAGTCGCTGCAGTCGTTCGGCACCGCGCTGCCCTGCGCAATCGTCTTCTCGTGTTCGCCCTGCTGCGCGATCGGCGCCATCACGCCGCACAGCCCGCGAATCTCATCGACCTGCGCGGCCGTCTTGTTGCCCTCGTGCCGGCGATCGCCGACCGAGATGTCGACGAAACCAGTGTGGCCGGCGACGACCGGATAGCCGCGCTGCCGCGCGAGAAAGAGCATGCGCTCGGTCGCAATTCCCGACATGTGATCGATGTCGATGATCAAACGCCGGTCCATCATCTGCTGAACGAGATTCTCGCCGTCCGGCGTGAGCCCGAGCGCGTTGCAGTGCGCGGCCGCAGCGGGAATCCCGGGCAGCGGTCCTCCGATCAGACTCTGCAGCGCGACCGCTCCGGGATTGTTCAAGAACGACACCTGGTAGGCGTAGCCTTCCGCGGAACAATCGCGCTCTTGAAACAGGCCGCCGGTCACGATCGGGTTCCCGACGTAGAAGAGGGTGTTGTATTGCGCGGCACCGCCGAAGCGATTGTCGAAGACGTGGATCGGAAAGACGTGCCGCACGCCGAGCTGCCGGTAGTGATCGAGTCGTTCGCTCAGATACTGGCCCATGGTTTGCCCGACCGGCGGGCAGGTGATGCCGATTCCGGGCTTGCAGCCGAAGAGAGAATCGACCTCGATGCCGAGCACGACGGCGAGCTTGCCCTCGTTGATCACCTGCCGCGCCTGCGCGCCGCTGGTCACGATGCGATACCAGCCCTGCCCGGGACCGCCCCACTGCGCGTCGATGAAGGCTTCGAGATCGCGCGCGGCTGCGAGCTGGCGATCGACCGCCGCCATGTCGTCACAACCGAGCGGCTGCGCGGTCAGGCCGCAAAGCAGCTCGTTGTTGACGGCGTGCATCACCATCAACCGCAGGCCGCCGAGGTACGCCCGCTCGACCCACTCGTAGTACATCTGCTGATGCGTGAGGTTGTTCCAGCGCGGCCAGCCGTTGTAGGCCGAGGCTCCGTCGGTCCAGTGGCCGAGGCTGCCATTGACCACGTCGCCCACGATGTCGATCACGCCGCCTGGCCCGTGGGCCGGCACGGGCGTTCCGGGAAAGAACGAGCAGTTGGGAAGCGCATCGTCGATCGAGTTCGACGCCGCGAAGGGGGCGCCCCAGAAGAGAAGCCCGCCAAAGCCGAGATTCGAAAACTGGTGGTTGTGAAGATCGGCGAAGCCGCGGACCCGGGATCCCGGCGCAGCCCACGTGAGCACGACGGCCTGCTGCGCGGGCTCGGAATCTCCGCTCGCATCGCGCGCGACGACGGTGAAGTAGTACCGGAAGCCTCGTTCGACGGTCGGGTCGCTCCAGTTCGTCCGCGTCAGCGTGCCGGTGATCGCGGTGGCGAACGACGTGAGAAACCGGTTGCCTGCGAAGGGAATCGTCGTGACGACGGGGTTTCCGGCCCGGTAGACGACGTATCCCGTTGCACCCGCGACCGGATCCCACTGCAGCGTGACGACGCCCGGCGCCGTCGCGACGGCCTGCAGGTTCGCCGGCGAGGCCGGGACTGCACCCGCCGGCGTCGCGCAACAAAGAGCGAAGAAGAGGAGCGAGGCAAGCGCTTTCGGCATCGGCAACTCCGGTTCAGGTCGGCGCAGCGGCGGTTTCGCCGTGCCGAGTATACGGGAGTGGCCGCTCGCGGATTGCAGGTTTCAGGGCGCACGAAACAGCCGCGGACCGGTGCTCCGCGCGCGCACGCCGCCGGTTTCGCGCTTCCCCTGGCGACGAGAAGGGCGCTATCCCTGCGTCTGCTCGATCATGCGCTGACATCGATCGAGCAGATCGACGCTCCCGCTCGCGATCCGCTGCGTGCGCCCTTCGAGATCGACCATTCGCCGCTCGATCCACGACGCAGCGAGATCGATGCGCGAGGGGTCGATCTGCGCCTGCCGCAGCAGTTCCGTCGCGACCACGACGCTGATCACGACCTCGGCCAGCGACTGCGCGGAGAGCAGCGCATAACGCGCATCCTTCATCAGCGCCGACGATGACTCGAGAATCCGCGCGATCCCGCCGCGCACGCGCTCGGCATGGGGGGCGAGTTCCGGCGAGGTCATCGGCGCCAGCTCGCGCTGCACTTCGTCGAAGACGATGGCCAGCGCCCCCTTGCCGATTTCTTTGAGCGCGAACGAGACCTGGATCTCCGAAGTGCCCTCGTAGATCGTGGTGATGATCGCGTCGTTGTGCAGCTTGCCGACTTCGGATTCCGCCATGAAGCCGAGCCCGCCGAACACCTGAATCGCGTAGCGCGTGATCTCGTCGCAGCTCTCGGTCGCGAGATACTTGACCAGTGGCGTGAGCAGGCGAATCCGCACGTCGTTGCGTTCGTAGATCGCCTCGAACTTCGAGCGCTCGTCTCCCGCCAGCGCGCCGCGATCGAGGGCGGCGCGAATCGAGCGGTTGCGATCGATCAGCGCGCAGGTTCGATAGAGCAGGGCGCGGCTGCCTTCGAGCGCGAGCGTCATCCGTGCGAGGATGTTTTTCATCAGCGGCTGCTCGCCGATCGGCGCGCCGAACTGCTTTCGTTCTCCGGCGTAGGTGATGGCCGCGCTGAGCGCCGCTTCCGCGATCCCGATGCCCTGCGCCGCCACACCGAGCCGCGCGTTGTTCATCAGCGACAGCATGGCCTTGAAGCCTTCGCCTTTCTTGCCGACTCGAAACGCCTCCGCGCGCTCGAACTCGACGGCGGCCGTGGGCGATCCGTGAATGCCGAGCTTGTCTTCCAGCCGCACCACGCGTACGCCGTTTCGCGAGCCATCGTCGCGCGTCCGCGAGCACAAATAGAGAGAAAGGCCGCGCGTCGTTCCCTTCGATGCGTCGTAGCCGTCGGCATCGCGCGCGAGCACGAGGTGGATCTCGCTGCCGCCGTTGGTGATGAAGATCTTGAGTCCATCGAGGACGATCTTCCCGTCGACCTCGGTGGCGCGCGTGGTGATGCCGCCGAGATCCGAGCCGGCCGAAGGCTCGGTCAGATCCATCGCACCGGTCACTTCGCCGCTGGCGAAGCGCGGAAGATGGCGGCGCTTCAGTTCGTCGGATGCGTAGAGCTGAATGTCTTCGGCGACGCCCGCCTGCAGTCCGATGATCGTCATCAGGCCGGCGTCGGCGCGCGCGATGATTTGCAGAATCATGTTGGTGACGAGCACGGGCAGGCCGAACCCGCCGTACTGCTCTTCGACGCCGAAGCTGACGAGGCCCGCGTCGACCAGCGTGCGATAGGCCTTGCGAATGTGCTCGGGATGAACGACCTCGCCGTTTTCGAGCCGCGCTTCCTGCACCCAGCCGGCGCGCATCTCGGGCGCGAGCGCTTCGCCGATTCGCGCCGCCGTGCCGAGAATCTCGACCAGCGCCGCGCGTTCGTCTTCGACGTCGACCTCGCTGCCCTTGCGGAGCGTGAAGTAGCTCTGCCAGTCGATCCGTTCGGTGAGATAGAGGCGTACGGCCGAGTTGAGCCAGGGGATCATCGCCGGTTCTCCTTCCGGAGGGTGATCTGTCACGCCCAGCATACGACGCGTGCGACGCGAGAGGGCGAACGATTCGGCGCTCGTGATGCGGAAGGCACGCCCGTGTGGCTTCAGCGCACATCCGCCGCGGGCGGCGCGGCCTCGCGGGGCAACATCACCTCGTAGAGACCGAAGATCGGACCGGGCTGATGGCGGGCCGCGATCCAGGCATCGAGCAGACCCGCTCCCACCGGCACGCGTTCGAGATAGCGGGCCTTCGCCCGTTCCAGCCGATCGTCCGGAAAGCGATGCTCGCGCACCACGACGGGCGGCGCTTCGCGGTCGAGCGCCGCGATCATTTCGCGCTGAACGCGCTCGGTGTCGGTGATCGCAGGATGAAGCTCGGAGTAACGCGTCGCGGGTTTGCGGCGCGACAGCCACGCCGGCGCGTTCCGCGCATGAATCATGACGTCGTTGCGCCGGCCCGCGAAGAGCAGTGTTGCGCCCGGCGGTGCAGCACGCTCGATCGCATCGGCGAGGCCGCGCATCCACCGCGCGTCTTCCGGCGTGACGAGAATCCCTCGCAGCCCGGGCAATGCCACGGGTTCGAGCGGCCCGCGCCAGCGCTCTGCGGTTTCGATCGCAGCGGGCCCCGCGTACAGCACGCTGATCAGCAGTGCAGCGCCGAGGGCGATCGCATCGAGTCGGCGCGAGGGCCGGCCCGGCGTGAACGTGTTCGCGGCGATGCCGGCGAGCAGACTCGCGACTGCGGCGAGCGTGATCGCGTGCGTGTTGAGCTGCACCTGCGCGGCACTTCCGAGCAGCGGCAGCATGGCCAGCGCAGCGATCGCGACACGACGCGCGTTCGGCCCGAGTCGCGCGCGACGGTGCAGCAACACCGCGAGCGCGGGCAGCGCGACGACGAACGGGCCGGCAAAGAGCAGACGTGCGCGCACGGCGAGCAGGTATCGGAGCATCCCGAGAGATCGATCCGGCCAGCCCGACCAGTCTTCCCAGCGCACCGCCGGAAAGTCGGTCAGCGGAAAGACGAGAAGGTCTCGAACGAGATCGGGCATCGCGCCGGCCAGTGCGGCGGCGATGACGAGCGGCACGAGGCCCGCTGCGACGATGGCGCCGAAACGAATCACGCCACCGAGCCGGCGCAGCAGACTCCGATCGCGATCCACCGGAAGCAGCAGGGCCAGCGCAGCGGCGATCGCTGCGTAGCCCGCGAGATCGTGCTTGCTCGCAACCGCGAGCGCGAAAGCGAGGCCCGGAATCGCGAACGAGATCGTCGTATCGCCGCCGGCGCGCACCAGCAGTCGGTGCCATGCGAACCAGATCGCGAGGCTCGCGAGCGGATAGCTCGACAGCGTCGCGTGATAGCCCGTGCCGAAAAAGGCGACGGCGACCACGCCGGCCGCGCAGAACGCGTGAACCGGACTCATCACGGCGCGCGCGAAACGATGAAACGCGGCCACGCTCGCCGCGCTCACCACGAGGCCGCAGAGATTCGAGACGATCATCTCCCGGCCGAAGGCGGCATAGGCGAGTGCCGTCAATGCGGAACTCGCGGGCGCGTACATGGTCCAGAAATCGCGGTAGGGAACGTCGCCGTCGAGCATGCGAAGAGCGCTCACGTCGGTCACGTGGATCCCAAACGCCGACAGCGTCGTCGCGAAGAGCAGCGCCGCGAAGAGCGCGACACCGGCCGTCTCGGCCGCGCCGGGCGCCGTTCGAGCGCTGTTCTGCGCGCCCGGAGGCCTGCCCTCTTCGCCTGCCGGTGATTGCGGTCGCATCGCGCGCTCGGTCATCAGACCACTCTCCCTCGCGGCCGAGGTTGACAGGGGATTCTTCGCGACTCCAGCGCCCGTTCGGGGCGGCGCGAGCGCACTCCAGCCTCGCGTGCGAACCGGCGACACGCGGCCAGCCGTGGCGCGATGCGCGAACCGCTGGAAAGATCGCGTCACACGAGGGCGAGGGCGTTTCACTTGAGTACCTCCGGCGCTGCGGGTTCGTCCCGCCCGACATTCGTGCTGCTTCACGAGCCGCGCTGCTCGAAGTCGCGCGCGGCGAAGGCGCTGCTCGACGCGCGCAACGTCCTCTACGAAGAACGGCGATACCGCGAGCTGCCGCTCGGGCGCGACGAACTCGCACGCCTGCGCGCCGCACTCGGCCGGCCGGCGCGCGAATGGTTGCGCGCGGGGGAAGACGAGTGGCGCGCCTGCGGGCTCTCGCTCGACGCGGCCGACGACGTTCTCCTCGACGTGATGGCGCAGCATCCCGTGCTGATCGAGCGACCGATTCTCTGGGCGGGCACGCGGGCGGTCGTCGGACGCCCGCCCGAAGCGATTCTCACGCTTCTCGATTCGTCGCAGTGAGCTCCCCGTTTCCGCATCGCGGCGTCATCGAGGGCTACTACGGGCCGCCGTTCTCCGATGCCGCCCGGCGCTGGCTGATCGAAGCCGTCGGCCGCCACGGGATGAACGTTTTTTGTTACGCGCCGAAGAACGACCCGCTGCAACGCGCGGAATGGCGAACCCCGTATTCGCACGACGCGATGACCGCGTTTTCCTCCCTCGTCGACTTTGGTGAGCGACACGGCGTTCGCGTCGGCTTTTGCGTCTCGCCGGGGCTCTCGATGCGGTATTCCGATGCGACGGACGTTCGGTTGTTGACCGAGAAGTTTCGCGCGTTCTCCGCCATCGGTTCGCGGTTTCTCATGCTCGCCTTCGACGACGTTCCGTCGCGCCTGCTGCACGACGAGGATCGGCGCAGATTCGCGTCGCTGGTCGAGGCGCAGATCGAGGTCGCGCGCGCCGTGCGCGACGCGCTGGGCCCGGACCGAACGCTCGTCTTCGGTCCGGTCGATTACCTCGGCGTCGAGCCGACCGATGCGCTCGCGCAACTCGGCGAGGGGTTGCCGCGCGAGGTCGAGATCTTCTGGACGGGACGCACGGTCTGCAGCCCCGAGATCCTCGAACGCGAAGCGGCCGCGCGCGCCGCGACGCTGCGACGACGCGTGCTGGTCTGGGACAACGTGCCGGTTTCGGATGGCCCGATGCGCCCCATGCTGCACCTCGGGCCGTTCGCCCGGCGCGAAGCCGGGCTCACCGAACACTGTTCGGGATTCCTGCTCAACACGATGGAGCACGCCCACGCGTCGGCGATCGCGGTGCTCGGCGCCGCGCGCTGGATGCAGGATCCCGCGGGTTACGAGCCCGAGCGTTGCTGGCATGAGCTGTGTGAAGAACTCGGCGCGGGTGCGCCGCAGGCGTTCACTCTCTTTGCGGCCGCGCATCGATTCTCGGCCATTCATCCCGGCGATCGCGATCGCGAACTCGAAGCTGCGTTTCGCGCGTGGACGTCGGCGCTCTGCGACGATCCGTCCTCGGCGCGAGATCCCGGCGCGATCCGAACCGCGACGGCAACGTTGCGCGCGCAACTCGACGAACGGGCGGGCTGTGCGCAGGCGCTGCGCGACGGGCTCGCAGACCGCGATCTCGCCCGCGAGATCGAACCGTGGATCACCACCCATCACGCGCAGACCGAGCGAATGCGCGCGGCCGTTCAGCTCGTCGAAACCATCCAGAACGACGAGATCGCGCGGCTCCATCGCGTGGCCGCGTTCTTCGGTCTTTCGGCGAAACTCGCCCCCGCCGCCGAGATCGGCGCCGTGAGCTACGGCCCCGGGCGCGCGCTCTATCCGCAGCTCGTCTCGATGCGCGACGACGAGGCGGGGTTTGGCGCCGATCCCGTGCTCTTTCTCGACCACTGCCTCGCCGACGAGGTCTGCCGGTTCGCCGAGCGATTCGCACTGGCGGCACTCGGTGGCGGAGTTCACTGAGCCGCGATTCGGGATTCCCCTACAGCCGATCGCGTGGTCGGACGACAGTTCGCGCATGCCCCCGCTGGAGTGGACCATGTCCACCTGCGATTTCTCGCATCCCGAGGTGCTCTCGGACGAGCTCGAGCGGCGCGGACTCGGCCGCGCGGCCGCCAATGCGGTCGCCTGGCTTCTGGTTGCGCGACATCCCTTCGCCTGCCGCGTCGGTGTTCCTGCCTTCAGCCGCGAGCTGATGCGACGAGGACTGGAGCCGGCCGCGGCACACAGCGCGGCCCTGATGCTGGTCGGGCTCGAGATGTTCGACGGCGGCCATCTCTTCGAACAGGTATTGCGAGCGCTCGCTCGCCTCGATACGCGTGGTGAGGGCGGGCGCGCCGAAGCGCTCGAGGCATCGCAGCTTCACCGCAGGCTTCAGTCGGGTTTGCGATGCGACGAGTCGTTCTCGCTGCGACAGCGCCTCGAACTCGCCGGGCTCGTGACGGCCGGCCTCCTCATCCTCGCGCGACTCGTCTTCGTTTGAATCACGCTGCGGGCTCGCTGCCGATGCAGACCGAGAACTCGAGCCCGGTCGAAAACGGCAGCGTGATCGAACTGAATCCGCGCGCGCCCGACTGCATCCCCATCACGTAGGGCGCCAGCGTGCGGCGGGCGGTCCGAATGTTGTCGGCGAGCACCACCGCTCCGGGCCGCAGGGCGGGCCGAACGAGCGCGAGCACGGGGACGTAGAGATCCTTCCAACCGTCGAGCAGCAGCAGATCGACCGCGGCGGGCAGATCGGTCGCGAGTGTTTCGAGCGCGTCGCCGAGGCGCACCTCCGCGATGCCCTCGAGGCCGGCTTCGCGCAGATGGGCACATGCGCGCGCGTGCTTGCTCGCTTCGAGCTCGCTGCCGATCACTCGCCCGCCTCCGTTGTCGCGCACGGCCGCCGCGAGATACAGCGTCGAGATCCCGAACGAGGTGCCGAACTCGACGACGTGGCGAGCCCCGATCGCACGCGCAACGAGATAAAGAAAGCGTCCCATCTCGGGCGAGACGGGGATGTAGGCCTCGCGCAGAACCGGCTTCAGCGCATCGAAGGCCGCCGCGCCGCCGCCGCGCAGGTAGGCGGACGCCGCGGCGGGTAGCCCGCGCGAAATACGCCAGAGATCGCGCTTTGCATCGCCATGCAATCGCGACAGCAACGAACGCAGCGGTTCGTGGTCGAGACTCGTTCGGCTCTGGCCCATGGCGAGGCTCCTTTCGGCGCGGGCGGCAGAACCAGCATACGAGCCTATGCTCGCATTTGATACTCGCATTGCCGGGAGGTCGGGATCATCGCGAAGGCCAGACGGAAATCCGCCGCATTCGCGCCGAGAAAGGCACCGAACCAGCGTCGCTCACGCGAGACGGTCGAGGCCCTGCTCGACGCGACGGCTCGCATTCTCGCCCGCGAAGGCTATGCGCGAACGACCACCAATCACGTCGCCGTCACGGCCGGCGTGAGCATCGGCTCGCTCTATCAGTATTTCCCGAACAAGGATGCGCTGGTCGCTGCTTTGCACCGGCGGCATGCGCTCGGCATGCAGGCCGTCCTCGACGAGGCACTCGCCTCGGCGCGCGGCGGTTCGCTGCGGGTTGCCGTTCGATCTCTGGTGAGAGCGCTCGTGCAGGCGCACCGTATCGAACCAGAGTTGCATCGAGTACTCGAATCCGAAGTGCCGCATCTCGATCGCTTCGAAGGTGTCGACGAACTCGATCGCCGGTCGACCGAACGCGTCCGCGCGCTGCTCGAAACGCACCGTCGCGAAATCGCGATCCGCGACCTCGACGTGGCCAGCTTCGTCCTCACCCAAAGCCTGCACCCACTGATTCACGCCGCTGCGATCGGACCGTCCGCGCTCGCGCCGGCGGCGGTCGAAGAAGAGATCGTGCGGCTCGCGCTGGCCTACCTCGGGTGGGGCCGCCGACCGCTCGGCGCTCGCTGAACCGACTCGGTTCTCAGGATTCGAGCGCTGCGTAGGCGGCGTCGATCAACCGCGTGGCGCGCGGATCGAGCAGGATGTGCGGCCCCATCCGGTTCATCACGTAGCCGAAGCCGAGTCGCGTTTCGGGATCGGCGAAGCCGACCGATCCGCCCGCGCCGGGATGTCCGAAGCTGCCGGGATTGGGTCCAAAGCGCGTCCCCGGCGCACTGCCCTGCGGCAACATGAATCCGAGCCCAAATCGCGTGCTCACGTGCAGCACGAGATCGGGCCCGTGCGAATGCTCGGTGCGACAACGCTCGACGCTCTCGCGCGAAAGCACCGACACGCCGTCGATGCCCTCCGCGCGGGCGAGCGCACCGTAGATGCGCGCGAGACCGCGCGCCGTCGCATGACCATTCGCGCCGGGGATCTCGGCGCGCCGCCACTCCGGAACATTCGGCCCGGCCATCAGCGACGACGGATTGCCAAACGCGCGCGCGGTCACGCTCTGCGGATCCTTCAACACGATTTCGAGCAGACCCGGCTCGCCATCGCCGGGCGGCTCCATCGAGAACGTGCTCATCTCGGCGATCGCGGCGTGATCACCGTCCGGCACCCCGATCCGAAACTCGGCCCCGAGCGGCCCCGCGATCTCGTCGCGAAACACCGCGCCGAGGCTCTTGCCCGCGATGCGTCGCACCACCTCGCCGATCAGCCAGCCGAACGTCACCGCGTGATACCCGTGCGCGGTTCCCGGCGTCCACCACGGCGTCTCGGCGGCCAGCGCCTGCGTCATCGCCTCCCAGTCGTAGAGCGCCTCGGGCGGCAACGGATCGCGCACCGCCGCGAGCCCCGCACGATGCGAAAGCAGATCGCGCACCGACACACCGGCCTTGCCGGCCGCCGCGAACTCGGGCCAGTAGCGAGCGACCGGCGCGTCGAGATCGAGGCGACCCGCGTCGACCAGCCGATGTGCGCACAGCGCGGCCATCGCCTTCGTGGTCGAAAAGACGTTGACCGGCGTCGACCGCCCCCAGGCCCGCGTCCGCGCCTGATCCGCGTGCCCGCCCCACAGATCGACCACGCAGCGCCCGTCGACCACGACCGATACCGCCGCCCCGACCTCGTTCGCCTGCGAGAAGTTGTGCGCGAACACATCGCGCACGGCCGAGAAACGCGGATCACACGTGCCCTCAATCGACGAATCGCTCACGAGAACCTCCGCTTCGAACGCATGCCCGTCGTGTGACGGCCGCTGCGTATCGCGACGTTACCCCGGCGGACTCTGTCTTCGCGCGCCCCTCGAGAGGACCGGGAGCGGGCCGGCCCGGCCGTGCGTAACCGTCGCCTGACGCCCGTCCTTTCCGCCGCCTCCGCGAGCCGTCAGGCTGCGGGCCATGCACTGGGCGACGAATCGCGAGCAACGAGAGATCGCGCACTCGGTGGGTGCGCGGGGAGAGTGAAGCGTCGAGAGCGTCGTGTCGGGCGATGAGCGGGAGACCGGCCGATGCGTATCCGTAAGCTCTCGTTTACAGGCTCCAACCCGCGCAAGCGAAATCGTTGGTCGCAAGCACCGGGTGCCGACGCGCCGCCACCGCCCGGCGGCGGGCGCCACGTGACGTCGGGGCGGATCTCAACCGCAAGAGATCGTCGCGCGACGCCATGCCCCCAGCGCGGCGAGCCCGCCTGCCAGCAACATCACCGCGCTCACCTCCGGGACTGCCGGATAGAGAACGTCACGGCCGAGGCGATCATCGGGCTGCAGATCCTGATAGAAGAGAGCGGGGCAGAGCGACGTGAGCGGGCTCCCGCAGGCGGCGTCCGACATGATCGCGTCGATGGCGACACCCGGGTAGATCGCGAGACCGGCGATCGGATCAAGTGGATCGATCGTCGCGATGTCGTAGTGATCGGCGTTGGTGTCGAGCGTCAGGTTGAAGCTGTTATTGGAGTGGCCGAGACCGATTGCGTGTCCGACTTCGTGCATCACCAGTCGAGTGATCGCAGCGAGCGACTCCTCCTGCGAAAGCGAGAACGCACTCTGCACAATCTTCAGAAGTGTCTCATTCAGGAGGATGTCGACCCCCGTGAAGACATATCCGTCCTTGCGCATGCCGTTCGCGAGCAAGCGCTGCTCGACGATCTCGGAGCCAGCAAGGGTCAGCCCGAAGGATGTGCCGGCGTTGAGAGGCATCTCGTACGATGGAACAGCGAACAGATCGATCTCCGCGCCGGCTGAAATGCCAGGCTGTGCGGTCGAGGACTCGAAGCTGATATCGAACTGAAGCGCCGGATTCTCCCACGCACGAAATCCGCGTTCGATAGCCGAGTGCAGCAGCTCGACCTCAGTGTCGTTCGTCGCGCCGAGCTGCTGCGCAAACCCCGCCTCGACGGCCACCTGCACGCCATCGGAGAGCCCCGTTCCGTTGTGCGGCTCGGCGTCCCATCTCGCCCCCCTCCACGCCTCGGAGGGGACCAACGTCCCCGAGACGAACGTGAAGGCGTCGGCCGAAACGGGAAAGAGTGCAACGAGCGCCGCCGCGAGCACCGTCTCCACGCAGTGCCGCCCGGATACCCAATACTCAGCCATACATGTACTCGTCGTCCATCTGGTTGCGGCGCACCTCGTTCGGGCTCCCCGCACGCCGCTCTCTCGGCGATCAGCATTCCGCGTGTCCGCCGATTCGCTCCCGGCGCGAAGCAGGCATCTCTCTCACGTAGTGGTGTGAAGTTCGAGGATGTGGCATGAAGCTCGCTCGCATGCGAGAGCCGGCCGATCGGGCCCAGTATGCCTCCTCTCGGTTTTCGATTGGGAACGCACCGATGACGGGCACGCTCGCACATGCATCTCTGGCGACGAATCCGCCTCACCGGCTCAACTACGCTCACCTGCTTGCTTACTCGATCGTGCCGTGGGTCACCGTCGATGTTCCGGCATGGGCACTACTGCAGCGATCAGAAGTCAGCACGGCCATTCCCAACGCCGCGAGAACAACCAACGCGACTACTTCTGAGAAGAGATCCCAGCCAGCGAACCATTTGAGCCGCTCGAGCCACCTCACTGGCCATCTCCGTGCTCATCTGGTCCGAATGCGAAGAATTCACGAAGGAGCCGCGCCCCCGTTCTCGCTGGATCCTCTGCAAACATCTGGAATCGCTGCGCGAAGAAGTCCTGGGGCAGCGGCTCTACCGGGTCGTCAAACTCCTGTCCGAACGGGAGGAGCCCGAGCAAGTTGCGCGCTGATGGACCGGACCGATCCTCGGAAGACTCGCTCAGCTGCCGTGTCCCACGCTTCAGTTTGGCGGCGCCGGACGCGAGCTGCGCGATACCCACAGCCGTGCCAGGGAGCGCGAGCGGTCCAACAACGACCTTCGCACCTGCCGAGATTTCGAGAGTCGCGGTACCGGCCGCGAGGCCGACCAGACCGCGGACAGAGTTGACCGCTCCCACACCGAACTTCACTGTGTTGAACGATCCATCACGCGACGCTGCCCCACTTTGCGACACAATCATCCGCCCGACCGAATCGCCAGGCAGATTGCTCGGCCCGAGACTCGGGGTCTGCAGCATCGGGAAGTCCGGGACCCAGTATGGATGTATGGCGTCTTCGTCGACCGACCGCTCCCAGTGCCCGAGCATTTCGCCCGGCATCAACTGGTCGAACAACCCGCCGTACGGATCCGGAGTCTCCACCTGCATCCCCGTCGGATCCACGAAGTTCAAGGGCGAGCCCGTCACGTAGGCGTACGGGTTCAGCGTCTGCGGCGTGAACACGTCCGACACGATCGGGTCGGGCTGAAGGAAGCGGCCCATCGCGGGATCATAGAATCGTGCGCCGTAGTCGTAGAGCCCGGTCGACGCCTCGAAGCGCTGGCCCGTGAAGCCGACCTCGGGCGCGCTCGACTGGCCGCCTGCGGGCACCCGTGCGCCGTACGGTCGATAGAGCACGCGGTCGACGAGTGCGCCGATGCCATTGGTCACCACCACCGAGCTGCCGAGGTGATCGCCGTGGAAGTAGATGATCTCGCCCGCGGTGAAGGCGCAGGCCGATCGATCACGCGTGGCCTCGGGCATGGCGAGGACGGGAGGTGCGGAAAAGAAGGCGTCCTCTTAACACCGCCCGGAAAAGAAGATGTCCCTGGACACTTGCCCGGATTGGCGCGGAGTGGACCAGACTTCAATCGACGGAGTTTTGGACGGGCTCTTGCTGCGGTACCTCGCCGGGAGCGGAGCGCTCTCCATCCAGCCGCTGCGCCGCGCTTCGGGATTGTTCGAGAAGCCAGGCGGCGAAGTCGCGGCCGAAGAAGGACATCGCGGATTCGTAGCCGCCGGTGTCGTAGTCGTCGGGTTCGAGGGCGTAGCCAAACCAGTCGTCGGCGTGGGTCACGACGATCGGTGTGTGCGTCGGCCCGGCGAGCTGGCGGAGTTCGTCGCCGAGTGCGCTCGACGGCTCGGCGGGAACGGTGAGAATGCGTGCGGTTCCGAGATCGATCGCGTGAAACGTCGCCGTGCGCGAGAAGAAGCCGTCGAGCACGCCCTGCACCAGCGGTCGAAACCACCAGAGCAGCGTGTGGTCGGCGAGGTCGAGCGGGGGCAGCGGCGCCTCGAGTCGCGCGAGAGCGACTCTCGCCTGCGGCTCGGGCGCCGCCGTTTCGGCGGCGGCGGCCACGGACTGTGCAAGCCGTGCGCCCGCCGCGTCGCGATTCGCGATCTGCGCTTCGAGTGATTCCGGCCATGCCGCGTGTCCGCCGGAGAACGGATTCTGGTCGCCCGACGGGCCGGGCACGAAGAGCGTCGTGCCGAAGCGTGGGTCGAGCGCGCGGCGCGCGACGCCGATCAGATCTGCGGAAGCGCTCCGGTGGTTCGGGCCGAGCGTCACGCCGTGGACGCCATAGGCGAAGAGCAGGGCGAGTGGCGTGCCGTCGGGTTTCGTGAGCCGGATCACGGGGAGGGCGTGCTCGCGCGGTCCGTCTTCGCGCCGCCGGTTGCGCGCGAGGTCGCAGTCGCCGAGGCCGACACCGATTTGTGTGGGCTGGAGAGCGGCGGCGGCGCGTTCGAGTGCGTCTTCGGCCGCGCGAAGAATGCGTGACTTCGCTGTTTCGTCGGTGCCGCCGCCGGCAAGGCGCGAGGGCAAGGCGCCTTCGAGGTGGCCACCCGGGCCCGAGTGGGTGTGCGTTGCGATCACGACGACGTGCGGAATGCCGAGCGCGGCGGCTTTCGCGATCAGCGCGCCGCGCAGCGCGGGCCGAACGATCACGAGATCGAGCGTCACGAAGGCCACGCGCAGATCCGTGTCTTCGAGCACGAGTGCGCGCGCTTCCGGAAGATCGAGCGTGCCCGTGCTGTGCCGCCCCGACAGGCTGCCGTAGCCGCCGAGCGGTGCGCCAACGGGCGTCTCGATCCCCGCACTCGCGGCGCCCGCGCGCAGCGGCTGGCCGCGAGCGGCGACACCGGACAGCGCGAGCACCGCGAGCAGCGCAGCGCGTGCGAATCCGTCGAGGAGCGCCAGAGCGACGCTGCGACGCGCAAACGAAACGCTCGACCATTCGTGCAACGGCGCACCGAGTACGGCCAATCTCGAGTGCCGAACGTTCACGAATCACCTCGCCTGGGCGATCGCCCTCGTCAGCCGTCCGGAACGACTGGCCCCGGGCGCGACACCGGAGACGCCACCCGACGTTACGCCGCGAGCGCCGCGGGCGATCGATCGCAGTTCCGCCTCACGGTTCTAGCGCGCGCAGGCGGCCGGCGAGCGAGTCTGCCCACTGTGCTGCGCCGATCGAGCGCGCGGTTTGCTCGGCGTCGCGCAGCAGGTCGAGGTTCAGGGGATCGAGCATCAGCCCACGCTCGTACGCCGCCGCGACCTCCGCCTCGCGCGCGCGTGGCGGACGCTCTGCGGCGAGACCCGCGAGCGCCCGCGCCAGCAGGCTGTGGGCGTAGGGGTTCGCCGGTTCCAGCGCCACTGCGCTCGCCGCCGAGCGCTGTGCCGCGTCGAGCAGCATCGTGTGCTCGGCCAGATCCGGCGCCACCGCCGCGGCGACACCGAACGCCCGCGCAGCGAGCATCCAGTGACGATCGATCCACGGCGCGGCGTTGATGGCTCGAACGAACTGATCGGCCGCGTCGACGACCGAACCGGCCGCTCCGAGTGCCTCGCCCTTCGCAGCGGCGAACTC
>CAZDHU010000015.1:0-1641 GCA_964505355.1 uncultured Myxococcaceae bacterium
GCATCCTCACCGGCGACCAGGTCACGGTCGAGCTCACGCCCTACGATCTCAGCAAGGGTCGCATCGTCTATCGCGGCCGCTGAGCCGCGCGCGCCTTCCCCGCCTCAGGCCGGCACCGTCTCCTCGAGCGGTGAGCTTTCGAGCGCCAGCCCGTCGCCGTTCGCCGCCAGCGTGACGTGCACCTGCCCGCCGTTCACGAGCTTGCCGAACAGCAGTTCCTCGGCGAGTGGCCGCTTGATGTGGTCCTGGATGAGCCGCGCCATCGGGCGCGCGCCCATCTTCGGGTCATAACCCTGCTGTGCGATCCAGCGGCGCGCGGCGTCGTCGATCGTGAGCATCACGCGCTTCTGCTCGAGCTGCGCCTCGACCTCGACGAGCAGCTTCTCGGCCACACGCTCGATCGTGGCGGGATCGAGCGGCGCGAACTGGATGATCGCATCGAGACGGTTGCGGAACTCCGGTGAGAACAGGCGCCGCACGGCCTCCATGCCGTCGCTCGCGTGGTCCTGGTGCGTGAAGCCGATCGACGGGCGGCTCATTTCCTGTGCGCCCGCGTTGGTCGTCATCACGATCGTGGCGTGACGGAAATCCGCCTTGCGGCCGTTGTTGTCGGTCAGCGTACCGTGGTCCATCACCTGCAGCAGCAGGTTGAACACATCCGGGTGGGCCTTTTCGATTTCATCGAGCAGCACCACGCAGTGCGGGTGCTTGGCGATCGCCTCGGTCAGCAGCCCGCCCTGGTCGAAGCCGACATAACCCGGCGGCGCGCCGATCAAACGCGACACGGTATGGCGCTCCATGTACTCGGACATGTCGAAGCGAATGAACTCGACTCCGAGCGTGAGCGCGAGCTGGCGCGTGACTTCGGTCTTGCCGACACCGGTGGGGCCCGCGAACAGGAAGCTGCCGGTGGGCTTGCGCTGGTCGCCGAGTCCCGAGCGGGCCATCTTGATGGCCGCCGCCAGCGTCTCGATGGCCGGATCCTGGCCGAAGATCACGAGCTTGAGGTTGCGCTCGAGGTTGCGCAGCACCTCGCGGTCGTTCGAGCTGACCTGCTTGGCCGGGATGCGCGCGATGCGCGCCACCACGTCTTCGATCTGGGGCACGTCCACGACCTCCTCGCGCTCCCCGGCGGGCTTCAGGCGCAGGCGCGCGCCGGCCTCGTCGACCACGTCGATCGCCTTGTCGGGCAGGTGGCGGTCGTTGATGTGGCGCGACGCCAGCTCGGCCGCGGCACGCAGCGCCTCGTCGGTGTAGGTGATGGCGTGATGTTCCTCGAAGCGTGACTTCAGGCCCCGCAGGATGTCGATCGTCTCGGCCACGCTCGGTTCGACGACGTCGATCTTCTGGAAACGACGCGCGAGCGCATGGTCCTTCACGAAAATGCCGCGGAATTCCTGGTAGGTGGTCGAGCCGATGCAGCGGATCTCGCCGCTCGTCAACACCGGCTTGATCAGGTTGGAGGCGTCCATGACACCCCCCGACGCCGCGCCCGCGCCGATCACGGTGTGGATCTCGTCGATGAACAGGATCGCGCCCTTCACGGTATCGAGCTCCGAGACCACCGCTTTCAGGCGTTCCTCGAAGTCGCCGCGGTAGCGGGTGCCGGCCAAGAGGGCGCCCATGTCGAGCGAGAAGATG
>CAZDHU010000016.1:0-3754 GCA_964505355.1 uncultured Myxococcaceae bacterium
GATCGACCACCAGCACCCCGCCGGCCGCGACTCCGGTCGCCGTGCAGTTTCCGGTGTCGCAGCGGAAGTCGGCATCCGCGGTGCCGTCGTTCGTCACGTCGTAGGAAGCGGATCCGTCGAGAACGAGGCTCGACAGCGAGAGCGACTGCGTGCCCGTACCACCGAGCCCGGCGATCAGCTCGGCACCGAGGTCCGCCGTCTTTTGCCCGGACGGATCCAGCGCCTCGGCATCGCTCACGATCAACGTGTCGGCGGCGTTCGTGCTGTCGAGACCGCAGGCAGCACCGCCTTCGGGCACCATGAAGCCGGCCACCCGGAGGTCGTGCTCGACCAGATCGGCGATCGCGCGCAGGTTCTGCTGCGCCTCGCTCACCTGCTCGGTCACGACGTAGGTGCGGTGTTGCACGACGAAGCTCTGGAAGACGTAGGCGATCACGATGCCCATCAGGCCCACCGAGATCATCAGCTCGAGCAACGAGAATCCCCGACTGTGTCGCATGGTCGTCGTCGTCATCGCATTCACCAGTTGTATCGCATGCTCGACAGCACGAGCTGTTTGTTTTGATCCTGCGCCTCGTTCCATGTCACGCGCACGTCGACGGCGCGAATCCAGTTGAGCGTCACGTTCCGCACCTGGTATTCGCGCGTGTACGTCTGCTCGACCTGCGCGCCTGCTGCCGACTGCACCGTCGTCGTCACGTTGCCATCCGCGATCCAGCCGGCGGTGACGGCCACGTTCACCCAGGGCATGCGCTGAAAGGTCTCCATTCGGTCTCGCGCGACGATCGCCGCCGTCGAACTGTGACGGCCCACGTTGCCGCCCCGCAGTGCGTGAAGCTGCATCATCGCGAGCGACAGCAGGCCGACGGCGACGACCGTCATCGCGATCATCACTTCGATCAGCGTGAAGCCCGTCCCGCGCGGTCTGCGCGCGAACCCCGCACACGTCTTCATCCCTAGTTCCTCCACGCCACCGCGCCGCGTTCGAAGGCATGCAGGCGAACACCACCGAGCGGCGAGAGCACGACCGCCCAGTCGCGCACGCCGTTGGTCAGATAAATCGCGCCGCCGCCGGTCCCCGTCGCTCCGAGCGCGCAGCCGCTGGTGGCCGAGATCGGAATCCCGTCCGCGCGGAAGGCGACCCAGGTGATCGCGTTGCCGCCCGCGTCGACCAGCGCGATGCCATCACCGATCGGGCCCGCTTCGGTGTCGCCGGGCGCGCGCACGGCGGCAAAGGTGGCGCCCCAGTTGACGCCATTCTCGGCCGCGACCGTGCGGAACGTTTCTCCACCGTCGATCCGGCAGTTCTGGCCGGCCGAACCCTGCTGTCCGTCGTCGAGAATCAGGATCGGGACGGTGTTTCCGGCGAGGTCGAGCAGCGGCGTCGCCGGTCGCTCTTCCATGAAGAACACGATCTGCACGTTGCCGGTTCGGGTCGCTTCCATCCGGGCGAAGGTGAGCGCGTCGCCCACGCTGCGCGCGGCCGCCTTCAGGCGCTGGTCGGTCAGAAACGACTGCAGGCGCGGCAGCGCCATTCCCATCGTGATCCCGATGATGGTCACCGCGATCATGATTTCGATGAGCGTGAATCCGTGATTGCGACGCATCGACTGCGAGCCTCCCGCTTCATCCGCCGAGCAACGCAAGCCACGTGCCATGCCGGTCGCCGCCCGGCGTCGTTCGCTGCCACGCAGAGTTGTGGTCACGATTGCCGCTCCTCCCGCGGCCGTTCGGACCGCATCTCCGTGCGCACCTCGCAATCGCTTGCAGAGCGGGCGTGAGCAGGATCACGTTCCGCGCGCGCCTCTCCGGCGGCCGGAATGCGCAACTCGAACGCAGCCCCGCGCAGCGAGCGCGCGGCCACCAGATCGAGGCTGCCGCCCTGGCGCTCGGCGAGGCGAAGCGCGTTGGAGAGCCCGAGGCCCGTGCCTTCTCCCGGCGCCTTGGTCGTGAAGAAAGGATCGAAGATGCGCTCTCGATCTTCGTCTGCGACGCCCGGCCCGTCGTCTTCGACCCGACACACGATGGTGTCGGGTGTCGCGCGCTGCCGGGCCTCGACGCCCGACTCGCCGCTGCGAACCCGGCGCACCGCGGGCTCGATCTCGATTCGGACTCCGGCGCCGTCGGGTCGCGCGCGCACGGCATCCGCCGCGTTGAGCACCAGGTTGAGCAGGATCTGGCCCAGCGCTCCGGGATCGATCCACGCGCGTGGCGTCCGCGGATCGACCGACAGCGCGACCTCGACACGGGCGTAGCGCTGCTGCGCGCGGACGAGCGCGAGCGTTTCGGCCGCCACGTGGCCCGTGTCCACCGCGACGGGTGCCTGCATCACGGGACGCGAGAAGTCGAGCAACTGGCGCAGGATCGTGCGCACGCGCTCGGCCTGCGCCGAGGCCCGGCCGAGCGCCGTGCGCGACGCTTCGCCGAGCCCTCCGTCGCGCGAGACGAGCTCGAGGAAGCCGAGCAGCGCGCCCATCGGATTTCCCACCTCGTGCGCGACGCCGGCCGCGAGACGCCCCACCGCCGCGAGCCGTTCGGAGCGCGCGAGACCATCCTCGGCTTCGTGCAGTTGCCGGTTCGCCTGCCGCAGATCTCCGACCGCCTTCTCGAGGGCCCCGGTGCGCACCTCGAGCGCGGCGGCCATCGCGTTGAACGCCTCGGCCACTTCCGCGACTTCGCCCGCGCCGTCGACCGGCGCTCGCGCGTCGTTCGCGCCTTCCGCGAACGCGCGTGTCGCCGCGGCGAGGCGGCGCAAAGGACTGACGATTCGTCGATGGAAGAGCGCGGCCCCGAAGCCCGTGAAGACCGCGGCATTCACCAGCGCGAGCCAGAGCGCGACGGCCTCCGCTCCGCCCGGACCCGACGCGAGCGCACTCGCCGGCACGATCGCCACGGCGACGCGCCCCTCGCGCGTCGGCGGCGTCGCGAACCGCAGCGCGTCCCGTCCGACACGAAACAGTGTCGACTCGCTGCGGCGCGCGGCGTCGGCGAGCGCGTTCGTTTCCTCGTCCGGCGCGTCGGGCGCGCCACTTCGGGTGCGCACGCGCCCGTCGGCCGCAAACTCGACCCAGCGCGTACCGGGCACCAGCGGGCTGCGCTCCGGCTGCATCGCTTCGAGCGCGAGGCCCCGAACCAGCAGCTCGCGCAGATCGCGTTCTCGCCGCGCGGAGAGCAGACCCGCGAGCAACACGCTCGCGCACAGCATCACGAGCGCGAGGCTCGCGAGGACTTCCGTCAGCAGACGCGGACGCCGCCCGCGCGCACTCCCGTCGCCCCGATCTGCGTGCCTGCCCGCCACGCGAGCAACCGCCGATCGATGCAGCGCACGCAACACGGCGCTCAGTCCTCGTCGTTGCCGGGGTCGTCGAGGCCCAGCTTCTGGAGCCGGTAGCGGAAGGAGCGGAAGGAAACGCCGAGCAGGCGCGCCGCGCGCTTCTTCACGCCACCGGACCGGCGAAGCGCTTCGAGCAGGAGATCGCGCTCGTACGCGCCGACCAGATCGTCGAGACTGGCACCGCCCTGCGGCAATACGTCGCGACGGCCGGGATCGCGCGCGGCACCGGCGAGGAGTTCGGCCGGCAGCGAATCGAGATCGATCTCGTCGCCGCGCGTGAGTGCCACCGCGCGCTCGATCACGTTCTCGAGCTCGCGCACGTTGCCCGGCCAGCCGTGATCGAGCAGTCGTCGGATCACGTCGTCGCTCACCCGCGGCGCCGGCTTGCCGAGTTCGCGCGCGTACTTCTCGGCGAAGTGC
>CAZDHU010000017.1:0-7483 GCA_964505355.1 uncultured Myxococcaceae bacterium
CTACGTCGTGAACGAAACCGATCTGATCGACGACGCGGATGGCAGCCTGCTGGTGCGCGGCCGCACGCATCAATCGTTCTTGCCGCCGCGCGAATCGACGGAAGGCTTCGTGGTCGATCCCGAGAGCGCGAAGCGCAAGGAGCCGCGTGCAGCGTTCCCGACCGCCACCGGCGAGGAGTTGCCGCCGATCGAGAAGAAGATCGACCAGCGACGCTGCTGGATGTTCTCGGGCCCCGCGCGCAACTACCACACGGATCGCGAGATGGCGCTGCAACTCGGCTTCCCGAACATCGTGGTGCAGGGAATGATGTCGACCTGCTTCGTTTCGCAGCAGATGCAGCAGCGGTTCGGCATGGGCTGGTTGATCGGCGGCAAGATGGACGTGCGACTGACCAACGTGCTCTGGGTGGACGAAACCGTGACCGCGCACGCGCGGGTGCGCGAAGAAGAGCGCGAAGGCACGGCGACACGCGTGCACTGCGACGTCTGGGTCGAGAAGTCCGACGAAACGAGAATCCTGATCGGAACGGCGAGCGCGATTCGCAGATGACGCGCGCAGCCGGTCGCCTTCCGTCACCGCGGCAGCGCACGACACGCGTGCGAACGGTGGTGGCGGAAGCGCTTCGTGCGCAGGGGCTGGCCGGTGCGCACGTGCTGGCGGCCGTCTCCGGCGGCATCGACTCGGTGGTGTTGCTCGATGCGCTGCTCGCCGTCCGGCGTCCGCTCGGGCTGCGGATCTCGGTGGCGCACGTGCACCACGGGTTGCGCGGCGAGGAGGCGGACGAAGACGCGCGGTTCGTCGAGCGTCTCGCGGCGGCGCGCGGCCTCGCCGTTGCGTCGGCACGCGTCGACCCGCAGGCGATTCGGCGCACGGGCCCGAGTCGGCAACGGCCGACGCTCGAAGAGGCGGCGCGGCGCTTGCGTGCAGAAGCGTTGCGGAAGTTCTGCGCGGAGCTGGGCGCGGACGTGATCGCGACCGCCCATCATGCGGATGATCAGGCCGAGACGGTGCTGCTGCGGCTGCTGCGCGGGAGCGGGCCCGACGGGCTCGGCGGAATCGCGGAGCGATCGCCGGATCGCGCGGTCGTCCGGCCACTGCTCGCCGTCCCGCGTTCGGCGATCGAGGCGTATGCCCGCGCGGCCGGTCTTCGCTGGCGAGAGGATGCCAGCAACTTCGATCGCGCCTTCGCCCGCAACCGCGTTCGCCACGACTGGCTGCCCGCGCTCGATGCGGCCTTCGCTCCCGGGCTCCTACAGCGAATCGCCGACCTTGCCGAAGCGCAGCGCAGGGACACGGAATGGATCGCGGGCGAGGTGGCGAGTGCGGCGGCGCGGTTGATTCGGCGTGAAGAGAACGGGCTTCGGCTCGAGCGGGACGGATGGGACGAACTGCCCGAAGCGCTCGCGCGCCGTCTCGCGCGGCACGCGCTTCAGCTGGCGGGATCTGGTCGCGACGTCAGTCGGGTGCATCTCGGTCGCATGCTCGGGCAGCTCCGGCGACCCCGCAGCGGAACCGTTCTCGAACTGCCGGGATCCCTCGTTTTGCGCTGTGACGCGGGTGGTTTTCGGCTCGCGCACTGCGGCCGCGGGGCCGCGGGTGCGTGCTAGGGTCGAACCGGAAAGAGCCGGAGCCGCTGGGATCGGGAAAGCGGGCCCGGCGCGGGGGGGACGGTGAATCAGCAGTACTACAAGACCGGCGCGCTGTGGGTGGTCATCCTGCTCATGGTGCTGCTGCTCGTCACGCTGTTGAAGCAAAGCCAGACCGCGCCGCTCGACGTTCCGTACAGCGAGTTCTTGACCCGCGTCGATGCCGGCGAAATCCGGTCGATCACGATCGAAGAGAATCGAATCACGGGCCGCTTGCAGTCGCAGGGCGAGTTCACCACGTACGTTCCGGCCGTGACCGAGACGCTGCTCGAGCGCCTTTCGAGCAAGGGAGTCGAAGTCGCCGCGCGGCCGGCCCGAGAGTCGCCGATCTGGCAGACCCTCCTCATCTACTGGTTCCCGTTCCTGCTCTTCATCGGGCTCTGGGTCTTCTTCCTGCGGCAAATGCAGGCAGGAGGCGGCAAGGCGATGAGTTTCGGCAAGGCCCGCGCGCGACTGCTGACCGAGAATCAGCAGCGCGTCACCTTCGACGACGTGGCCGGCGTCGAGGAATCGAAGGCCGAGCTCGAAGAAATCATCGCGTTCTTGCGCGAACCGAAGAAGTTCACGCGTCTTGGCGGGCGCATCCCGAAGGGCGTGCTGCTGGTCGGACCGCCTGGTACCGGCAAGACGCTGCTCGCGCGCGCGGTCGCCGGCGAGGCGGGCGTGCCGTTCTTCTCGATCTCGGGCTCCGACTTCGTCGAGATGTTCGTCGGCGTGGGCGCCTCGCGTGTTCGAGATCTCTTCTTGCAGGGCAAGAAGCACGCGCCTTGCATCATTTTCATCGACGAGATCGATGCCGTGGGACGGCACCGCGGCGCCGGGCTCGGCGGCGGTCACGACGAGCGCGAACAGACGCTCAATCAGTTGCTGGTCGAGATGGACGGCTTCGAGTCGAACGAAGGCGTGATCCTGATCGCGGCGACCAATCGTCCCGACGTGCTCGATCCCGCGCTGCTGCGACCCGGTCGCTTCGACCGGCGGGTCGTGGTGCCGCGGCCCGACCTGCGCGGTCGGCTCGCGATCCTCAAGGTGCACACGCGACGCGTCCCGCTCGCCGACGACGTCGATCTCGAAGTGATCGCGCGCGGGACTCCGGGCTTCGTCGGCGCCGACCTGCAGAACCTGGTCAACGAAGCGGCGCTGCTGGCCGCGCGGCGCGATGCGCCGCGGGTCGCGATGCTGGACATCGAGCGGGCCAAGGACAAGGTGCTGCTCGGCGCGGAACGCAAGAGCATGATCATGAGCGACGAGGACAAGCGCACGACGGCCTATCACGAGGCCGGTCACGCGCTGGTCGCGCTGCTCAATCCGCACTCGGATCCCGTGCACAAGGTGACGATCATCCCGCGCGGCATGGCGCTCGGCCTCACGCAAACGCTGCCCGCCGAAGATCGATACAACCTGACGCGCGATCAAATGCTCGCGATGATCCGGCACGCGATGGGCGGTCGAGCAGCGGAAGAGGTCGTCTTTTCGCAGCTCTCGACCGGCGCCTCGAACGATCTCAAGCAGGCCACCGATCTCGCGCGCCGCATGGTGTGCAAGTACGGGATGAGTGACGCGATCGGCCCGGTCAGCTTCGGCGACGACGACGCCGACGTCTTTCTCGGTCGCGATTTCGTCTCGCGCAAGGACTACAGCGAGAAGAAGTCCGAACAGATCGACGAAGAAGTCTCGTCCATGCTCCATTCGCTCTACGGCGCGGCGAAGCAGTGTCTGCTCGACCACCGCGAGACGCTCGACCGCGTCGCCGAAGCGCTGCTCGAGCGTGAGACGCTCGACAAGCGTGATCTCGACCTGATCGTGGCAGGGCAGCCCCTGCCGCCGATGCCGGCTCCCGAGCCGGCGCCGGTGCGCGCGGAGTCTCGCCGGATGCGGCCGGATCGAAAGACCGACCTGCCGGGCGATCGCGTGCCGGACCCGGAGCCGCTGCCGGGCTGAGGGGGAGCGAGGTGGCCGAGCCGCTCTTCGCGCCGGGCCGAGTGACGATCTTCGGGGTGCTGAACGCGACCCCGGACTCGTTCTCCGACGGCGCGCGGTTCTTCCGCGCGGCCGGCGATCGGCTCGACCTCGACGCGGCCGTGTCGGCGGCCCTCGATCTCGCTCGTGACGGTGCCGACGTGATCGACGTCGGTGGAGAGTCGACCCGTCCCGGTGCTTCGCCGGTGGCGGTGGACGAAGAGATCGCGCGCACCGCACCGCTGATCGCCGCCATTCGCAAGCGAAGCGCCGTGCCGATCTCGATCGACAGTCGTCGCGCCGCCGTCGTCGAAGCGGCGCTCGACGCCGGAGCGCAGATCGTCAACGACGTTTCGGGGCTGGGCAGCGATCCGGATCTCGCCGCGATCGTCGCGCGCCGCGCCGCGTTCCTCGTGCTCGGGCATCTGCGGGGCGAGCCGGCGACGATGCAGCACGCGATTCGGTTCGACGACGTGCTGCAAGAAGTGGAAGACGAACTGGCGACGTCGATCGCGCGCGCGGAGCGGGCGGGGGTCGCGCGGGAGCGGATCGTCGTCGATCCCGGGATCGGGTTCGGCAAGCATCTCGAACACAATCTCGCGCTGCTCGCGAATGCGGGCCGATTGCGCGAGCGGCTGGGGCTTCCGCTTCTCGTGGGGCCATCGAGAAAGGCTTTTCTCGGCGATCTCACCGGTGATCCCGTGACGGATCGCGATCGGGCGACGATCGCTGCCTGCAGCGTCGCCGTGTTCTCCGGTGCCGACGCCGTGCGCGTGCACGACGTCGCCGGCGGCCGGCGTGCAGTGCAGGTCGGTCTCGCACTGCGCAACGCACGCTCGTGCGCGAGCGATCGCCGGGAGACGGTGGGGTGATCGAGTACCTCTGGGGGCTGCTCGGCGAGTTCGGCGCGTTCCTGGCCGCGAACTTCGATCCCGTGCAGGACACGATCGACGTGCTCGTGGTGGCGCTCGGGGTCTACTGGCTGCTCTTGTTGATCCGCGGCACGCGCGCGGTTCAGATGCTGGTCGGTCTGCTGCTGCTGCTCGCGGCGAGCACGGCGTCGCAGCTCTTCGAGCTCGCCACGCTGTCGTGGATCCTCGATCACTTTCTCGGCTCGGCGGTGTTGATCGTGATCGTGCTCTTTCAGCACGACATTCGGCGTGCGCTGGCGCGCGTCGGGCGCGGATTCTTTCCGTCGGTCGCCGAGCGGCAGGAATCGCAAATGCTCGAGGAGGTGGTGCGCGCCGCCTCGGCGCTGGTGCAGAAGCGCGTGGGGGCGCTGATGGTGCTGGTGCGCGAAACCAGTCTGGAAGGTCAGATCGAATACGGACCGGCGGTCGACGCGATCGTTTCCAAAGAACTGCTGACCGCGATCTTCTTGCCCTATTCGCCGCTGCACGATGGCGCGGTCGTGATCGAGAACGGGCGGATCGCACAGGCGAGCTGCGTGCTGCCGCTCTCGTTGCGCCAGGACCTGCCGGAAGGTCTCGGTACGCGTCATCGCGCGGCGCTCGGGGTGACCGAGGAGACCGATGCCGTGGTGGTCGTGGTCTCCGAAGAGTCGGGAACGATCTCGCTGGTGGTGGGCGGTGAGATGACGGGCGGACTCGATGGTCCGCGCCTGCGCTCGGTGCTGCGCAAGGTGATGCTCGACGACGGTGAAGAGCCGGGCGCTGACGGCGAGGAGGCGCAGGCGGCGCAGAGCGTGCCGGCACGAACCCCGGTCGAAGCGGCCGACGCGGCCGGTCGGGCGGGAGGCTGAACCGTGGCGACACGAGGGACGTCGACCGTCGGGTACAAGGCGCTCGCGCTGATGATTTCACTCTTTCTCTGGACGGTGGCGCACGGCTCGTCGTCGATCGAGCGCGGCTTCGACATCCCGATCGTGCTGCGCGGCCTGCCGCCCGATCTCGTGATCACCGAGCAGAACGCGGATGCCGTCAACGTGCGTGTGCTCGGCTCGCGCGCGGCGCTGCGCAATCTCGCCGAGAACAAGCTCGAATACCCGCTGGAGGTGACGGCGCGCAAACCGGGCGGCGTCGACTACGAGGTGGATCTTTCGTCGATCGAACTGCCCCGCGGCATGCGCGTGGTCTCGCGGTCACCGACCCGGATCTCGCTGAGCCTCGAAGCGCGCGGATCGAAGAGCGTTCGAATCCGGCCAGAACTCGAGGGAGAGCCGGCGGAGGGGTTCGAGGTCGGACGGGTCGAGGTGATCCCGCCGCGCGTTCGCGTGTCGGGCGCGCGCAGCGAGGTGCTCCGGTTGAACGAGGTGGTGACCGATGCGATCGACGTGACCGGTCTGTCGGAGTCCGTCGAACGCGAGGGACGGCCTCTGGTCGCCGGAAAGCACGTCTGGCTGGATGATCCCGGAGCGACGCAGGTGCGGATCGAGATCGTGCCGAAGGCGTCCGCGACGAACACACCACGGCAGGGAGACGCGGGATGAGCGAGCGGCAGCGACTGTTCGGAACCGACGGCGTGCGCGGGACGGCGAACGTCCATCCCATGACGGCCGAGATGGCGCTCTTGCTGGGCCGCGCGATCGCGCACGTCTTCCAGCGACGGCGCTCGGACGAACGCCGTCGCATCATCATCGGCAAGGACACGCGCCTGTCCGGGTACATGTTCGAGGACGCACTCGCGGCCGGCATCTGTTCGATGGGCGTCGACGTGTTGCAGGTGGGGCCGATCCCGACGCCCGGGATGGCCTTTCTCACCGCCGACATGCGCTGCGCGGCCGGCGTGATGATCTCGGCGAGCCACAATCCCTATCAGGACAACGGCATCAAGTTCTTTTCGCACGACGGCTTCAAGCTGCCCGACGAACTCGAGGATCGGATCGAAGTCCTGATCGGTACGGGCGAGCTCGACGCGGTTCGCGCGAGCCCCGACGAAGTCGGCCAGGCCCGGCGCATCGCGGACGCCGAAGGTCGCTACGTCGTCTTTCTGAAGAAGACGTTTCCGATCGACCTGACGCTCGACGGGCTTCGCGTCGTACTCGATTGCGCGAACGGTGCGGGATACAAGGTGGGCCCGACGGCGCTGACCGAACTCGGTGCCGAGGTGTTCAAGATCGGGGTCGAGCCGAACGGCCGGAACATCAACGACGGCGTCGGATCGCTCTATCCCGAACGGCTCGCTGCGAAGGTGCGCGAAGTTCGTGCCGACGTGGGAATCGCGCTCGACGGCGACGCTGATCGATGCGTCCTCGTCTGCGAGAAAGGCGAGGTGATCGACGGCGACGCCGTGCTCGCACTCGCGGCAGAGCACATGATCGAACGCGGTGCGCTGCGCGGGGGTGCGGTCGTCGCGACGGTGATGAGCAATCTCGGCCTCGAACGCGCACTCGCGCGTCACGGCGTGGGCCTCGTTCGAACGCAGGTCGGTGACCGGTACGTGGTCGAGGCCATGCGCTCCGGCGGATACAACCTCGGCGGCGAACAGTCCGGGCACGTCGTCTTTCTCGATCACAACACGACGGGGGACGGCCTGATCACTGCGCTGCAGACGCTGGCCGTGATGCGTCGCAAGGAGCGGCCGCTGTCCGAGCTGGTGGCGGAGTTCGTCCGCTACCCGCAGGTGCTCGTCAACGTGCGGGTGGCGAAGAAGCGTCCGCTCGAGAGCCTCGCCGAGATGCAGGACGCGATTCGAAAGGTCGAAGACGAGCTCGCCGGGGCCGGACGCGTGCTGATCCGCTATTCGGGAACCGAACCGAAAGCAAGGATCATGGTCGAAGGCGAGGACGAATCGCGCGTCAAAGAGTTCGCGCACGATCTCGCCGACCGACTCGTGCGCGCACTCGGCAGCGCGGCCTGACCGATGCCGATCGCGGGTCTCGGGATCGCGTTCGTCGACGTCGTTCGCTTCGAGGCTT
>CAZDHU010000018.1:0-23853 GCA_964505355.1 uncultured Myxococcaceae bacterium
GGCCAGGTACCCGGTGCGGGTACTGTGTCGATGTCTGGCGGTGTCGCGAGCTGGCTATTACGGGTGGAGCGGCCGCGGGCCGAGCCCGCGTGCACTCGAGGATCAACGTCTGGGGATCGCGGTGGCGGCGATTTTTCAGGAGAAACGCCGGCGCTACGGGAGTCCGCGGGTGCATGACGAGCTGAGCGAGCGCGGCGAGCGGGTTTCGCGCAAGCGCGTCGCACGGCTGATGACAGTTCGCGGCCTCGTAGCGCGCTCGGGGCGGCGCAGGATCCCGCGCACGACGGACTCGCGGCACGGGCAGCCGGTGGCAAAGAACCTGCTGGCGCGGAACTTTCGGACGGCGGCGCCGAACGTCGCGTGGGTCGGCGACGTGACGTACCTGCGGACGCGGGAAGGCTGGCTGTACCTCGCGGTACTGCTGGATCTGTTTTCACGGCGGGTGGTGGGCTACGCGCTCTCGGAACGAAACGATCACGAGCTTGCGATCGAGGCGCTGCGCCGCGCGCTGGTGCTGCGTCGGCCGCGCCGCGGTCTCGTGCACCACACGGATCGCGGCAGTCCCGGTGAATTCAAGTGGTTGTCGCAACACCTCAAGAGAGAGGAGTTGCGATGGGAGCAAGCAAGCGTCGACGGGCCGATCGTGCGCGACGTGGGCCGATGCGTTCACCTGGTCGGCCGCCGGTGGGGCGGCGCGAGCATCGGCAGCGGTTCTGGGAGGCCATCGCGCGCGGGCTGGCGAGCGAGGACGCTGGTGTGGTCGCCGGTGTGTCCCCTGCGGTCGGAACGAGGTGGTTCCGCGAGAGTGGCGGCATGCCGTCGATCCGTCTGGCCCCGCTGTCGGGCCGCTACTTGTCGTTCACGGAACGGGAAGAGATCGCGATCCTGTACGCCCAGAAGCGTGGGGTTCGTGCGATCGCTCAGCGGGTCGGTCGTTCTCCGTCGACGATCTCGCGTGAGCTTCGCCGCAACGCGGCAACCCGTGGGGGCGGTTTGGAGTACCGAGCGACGACCGCGCAGTGGCACGCCGATCGGCGATCCGAGCGACCGAAGGTCGCAAAGCTCGCCGCGAACGATGCGTTGAGGCAGTACGTTCAGGACCGACTCGCAGGCGTGATCAGAACAGCGGACGGCGCGGCCGCGCCTGGCCCGCAGGTGCGCTGGATCGGTCGACGGCACGGGCGCCGGCAGGACCGGCGTTGGGCGACTTCGTGGAGTCCCGAGCAGATCGCGAACCGAGTCCGGGTCGACTATCCCGATGACGAGTCGATGCGGATCTCTCACGAGGCCATCTATCAGGCGCTCTACGTGCAAGGCCGTGGCGCCCTGCGCCGCGAACTCGTCGCGTGCTTGCGCACCGGGCGTGCGCTGCGCGTGCCGAGAGCACGCACCCGTGGACGCGGAAAGAAGTTCGTCTGTTCTGAGATCATGATCAGCAAGCGGCCCGCCGAGGCAAGCGACCGGGCGGTGCCGGGGCATTGGGAAGGAGACCTGATCCTCGGGCTGGGCAGCTCCGCGATCGGAACGCTGGTCGAGCGCAGCACCCGGTTCACAATGTTGCTGCACCTGCCCCGAATGGAAGAGCACGGACAAACCCGGATCAAGAACGGCCCGGCGCTGGCTGGGCACGGCGCCGAAGCCGTCCGAGACGCGATCGCGTCGTCGATCACGACGCTGCCGGAGCAACTTCGTCGGTCGGTGACATGGGATCAGGGCGCGGAGATGGCTCAACACGCCCAGCTCCGCATCGACACCGGCCTGGCCATCTACTTCTGCGACCCGCGCAGCCCCTGGCAACGCGGCACGAACGAGAACACCAACGGCCTGCTGCGTCAGTACTTCCCGAAGGGCACCGACCTGACGAAGCACACTCGCGACGATCTCGACGCCGTCGCCGCTGCCCTGAATGGCCGCCCCCGCAAGACCCTCAACTGGAAGTCACCAGCCGAAGTTCTCGAGGATCACCTACGCTCAGCCCAACAAGGCAGTGTTGCGACGAACCCTTGAACCCGGGCCCTACGCGAGCACGGACTACCAGAAGCTGCTGAAGGAGAACGGCGCCTGCGCGAGCATGAGCCGTCGCGGAGATTGTTACGACAACGCGGTGGCCGAGAGCTTCTTCTCGACGCTCAAGCGCGAGATCGGAGAAGAGACAGGGCTCCAGTCGCGAGTCGAGGTGGAGAAGGCAGTGCGCGAGTACATCGACGGCTTCTACAATCCCGAGCGCCGCCACTCGACGATCGGACGCGTGAGCCCGATCGTGTTCGAGCAGCAGTTTCGCGCGAAGCGCGGAAAGAAGGGAAGCGGGGGCTCCGCCCCCGCACCCCCGAGATCACGTGTGAACGAGCGCGGCCAGGAGAAACCTGGGACCGCGGCATAAGAAATGTGTCCGCGGAATCGGGGCAGATTCAAAATCGAATGGAAGAAGGAAGAACGCTCTTCCCGGGATTCAACGCATGCTGGTATAACGGCTCGCGATGGATCTCGCGTCGACCGCGCTCTCGGATGATGTCGCCGTACTGAAGTCACTCGTACTCGTGCAGTACGACGCGGGCGGCAACGTCGCGCGCCAGCTCGATCGCGACGGCCAAGAATGGCTCATCGCCTACGACGCCGAGGACCGCATCACCGATCGGATCGACGCCGCCGGCCGCGCGACGCAGCTCTTCTACGACGGCACCGGCAAGCCGACGCGCACGCGGTACATCGACGGCACGGAGAGCGTCTCGGGCTACGACGCGGCGGGGCGGCTTACGAGGGTGCGCGACCGGCGAGGCTTCGAGACCGTCTTCGGCTACGACCTCGCGGGAAGACAGACGCTGGTCCGCGACGCGCTCACGCACGAGAGCACGACCGCCTACGATCCGGCCGGCCGCCGCACGAGCGTGACGGACGCGAACTGCCACACGACGAGCTTCGGCTACGACGCGGTGGGCCGGCTCACGAGCACGACCCACCCCGACGGCACGATCTCGCGCACGGAGTACGACGTGCTCGGAAGAGTCACGGCCGAGATCGACCCGGCCGGGACGCGCACCGGGTTTGGCTACGACGCCGTCGGGCGCCTGACCCTGGTGCGCGATGCGCTCGGCGGTGAGACGCGCTTCGAATACGACGCGCTCGGCAATCGCACGGCGATGATCGACGCGCTCGGGAGACGTCGCAGCTTCGAGTACGACGGCCTCGGCCGACAGATCGCCGAAGCAAGACCTCAGGGCGAGCGGTCGACGCGCAGCTACGACGCCGCAGGCCAGCAGATCGAGTCGGTCGACTTCAACGGCACGAAGACGACGCGGGCCTACGACCGAAACGGCCGCCTCGTCTTCGAGCAGCACGAGAGTGGCGCGGCCACGGCCTACGCCTGCGTGACCACTCGAGAGGGGTGTGAGTGAAGCGGTTTCTCGGCATCGGCATAGGCGCTCTCGTCATGCTCTCGTGCTGGACGGCTCTCGTCGCCTTCGGCGCGAGGGAAGGCTGGTTGCGTCCGATGCCCGCCGAGAGAGGCGACACGGCCGGCTTTCTCCGCTGGTCGGAGAACCGTTACGCAGCAGGGTCTCGTGGCAACATTGCAATTGTGCTGCTCGACCGAGGCCGCATCGCGGGGACTCATTTTGAATCGCACGGCCGCGCGGTGGACGACCGAGCGCTGTTTCAGGTCGCTTCGCTCAGCAAGTGGGTCACGGCGTGGGGCGTGATGACGCTGGTCGAGCAGCATCGCATCGATCTCGATGCGCCCGTTTCGCGCTACCTCACGCGCTGGCGTTTGCCACCAACCCAATATGACAATGACGCTGTCACCGTGCGCAGGTTGCTCAGCCATACGGCGGGGCTGACGGATGGCCTCGGCTTTCGCGGCTTCGCGGAAGGCCAGGCCCTGCCCACGATCGAGCAGGAACTCACGCACACGGCGGATGTGTGGCCGGGAGCGAGCGGGTTGGTGCGCGTGGGCGCGCCGCCGGGGTCGGACTGGCGCTATTCCGGCGGCGGTTATCTCATCCTGCAGCTTCTGATCGAGGAAGTGACATACGAACCGTTCGACGCCTACATGCGGCGCGCCGTGCTGTGGCCGCTGGGCATGTCGCAATCGACCTTCGTCGATCCCGACCCCGCGCATCTTGTCGAGTGTTTCGCGCCGGACGGATCGATCGCGCCTCACCAGCGATTCACTGCCCTCGGAGCGGCGTCGCTCTACACCTCGGCGGCGGATTTGACGCGCTTTCTGCAGGCGCAACTGCAGGGCTCCGACGGCGCTCCGCCCGGGCGCGGCATCCTCACACCGGCGACTCTGGAAGCCATGCGCACACCGCACGCGTTTCTGTACGGCCTGCCGGTGTGGGGGCTGGGTGAGGCGCTCTACGCACGCGACCGCGCCGGCGGCTACGTCACCGGCCACGACGGCGGCAACGATCCGGCGATCAACACCACCGCGCGCATCGATCTCGCCGACGGCGACGGCATCATCGTTCTCGAAACCGGTTCGAGCACGCTCGCGAGAGAAATCGGCGGTGAATGGACGTTCTGGCAGACCGGAACCGTTCCGCTCGACACGCTCGTCCTGATCGATGGCCGCAACATTCTGATTGTGTTCGCAGCCGGCGCGCAGGTGATCGTCGCCGGCGCCATCCTGCTCGCGTGGCGCGGCCGGCGAGCACATCCGCCGGCCAGGGCCGCCTGACGGACGCGAGGACGCGGCGAGCGACCCGGACTCCGACCCGATTCCACGAACACAGTTCTCAGCCCGCGATTCCGGCCCGTTCCCAGAATCTCGTCACGCGTCTCGGGTCGGGCAGGGCGCGTCGGACTCTCGCGCGAGACCGGGGATCGACATCTCCGGCCCGGCGTCCGGTGCCACGGCGCCGATGTACTGAACCGGACGTTCGAGGCGGCTGCGCAAGAAGAGACCGACGAGGAAGCCGAGCAGCAGCGAAAGCAGCAGGGCGAGCAGCGTTCCCCAGATGGCGCGGCCAATCCAGGAGACGGCGCGGTGGGCGAGGGACGGGCTTCGTTCTTCGATCACGTTCATCGCGGCTTTCCGAGCGCATCCTCGATCTCGCGACCGAGGCGCAGCGAGAGGTCGAAGGCCGAGGCGGCGCGCGCGTCGCGCAGTCTCGCGGCGAGTCCGGCGTCGCCGCCGATCGCCTCGATGCCGTGCACACCGTACCGTCGCAACAGGCTCTCGCGCACGAAGGCGTCGCGCGCGCGCAGTCGTCGCACCGCACGCGCGCCGCTGTCTTCGAGAAAGCGCCGGTGCGCGTCGATCGCGCGCAGCAGCTCGTCGATCCCCGTGCCGTCTCGCGCGGACACCATCAGCACCGGGGGCGTCCATCCCCGGGGCCCGGCGTCGGGTCGCTCGCCGAGGCCGAGGCCGGCCGAGAGTTCGCCGGCCGTGCGCACCGCCAGCGGTCCCATGTCGGCTTTGTTGACCACGAAGAGGTCCGGCACTTCGAGGATGCCGGCCTTCATGAACTGGAGAAGGTCGCCTGCACCGGGCTGCGCGACGTAGAGCAGCGTGTCGACCAGCGTCGCCACGTCGGTTTCCGATTGCCCCACGCCGACGGTTTCGACCAGCACGCGGTCGAAGACGCTGGCCAGCACGGTGACACCGGCCTGTGTCGCATCGGCGATGCCGCCGAGCCGGTCGCGTGCCGCCATCGAGCGGAAGAAGACGCCGGCATCGCCGGTGCCCGAACGCACGCGCATGCGATCGCCGAGCAGGGCACCGCCGGTGCGACGGCTCGACGGATCGACCGCGATGATGCCGATCGTCTCGCCGCGCGCGCGCCATCCGCGGACCAGCGCGTCGAGCAGCGACGACTTGCCGGCCCCCGGCGCGCCGGTGACGCCGATCCGCTGCGCGCCGGGCGCCGGCGTTGCGCGTTCGAGGGCATCGAGCAGTTGCAGCGCTTCGTCGCGCCGCCCCGGTCGCGCGTCGTCGACGAGGTTCAGCGCCTCGGCCACCGCATCGCGATCGCGTGCCAGCAGGCGCTGCGCGAGGTCAGGCGGCAGCGCGCGACTCCGCCACCACGTCGGCGATCTCGGTCATGATGCGGGCGAGGTCGAAGTCCTTCGGCGTGTAGATGCGGCGCACGCCGGCGGCGCGCAGCGTGGCCGCGTCTTCGTCGGGGATGATGCCGCCGACGACCACCGGCACCTGCCAGAGCCCTGCCTCGCGCAGTTTCTCCACCACGTCGATCACCAGAACGCCGTGCGAGCCCGAGAGAATCGAAAGGCCGATCACGTGCACGCCCTCGTCGCGCGCGGATTGGACGATCTCGTCGGGCGTGAGGCGAATGCCCTCGTAGACCACTTCCATGCCGACGTCGCGCGCCTTGACCGCGACCTGCTCGGCGCCGTTGCTGTGTCCGTCGAGACCCGGCTTCGCGATCAGAATCTTGAGCGGCCGGCCGAGACGATCGGCCAGCTCGCGTACCCGTGCGCGCACGCGTTCGGTCGCCTCGGTCGCGGCGCCGAGCTGGATCGGCCGCCCGCCAACGCCCGTCGGCGCGCGGTATTCACCGAAGAGAGCACGCAGCGTGTCGGCCCACTCACCGGTCGTCAGGCCCGCGTGCGCCGCGCGGATCGAGGGCGGCATCACGTTCTCGCCGTTCGCGAGCGCATCACGCAGCCCGGTCTTCGCGGCCTCGACCTCGGCTGCGTTTCGCTTCGCGCGGAATGCGCGCAGCCGCTCGATCTGCTCGCGCTCCGCCGCTTCGTCCACCTTCAGAATCGATTGCCCGTCACCCGTGGTCAGCGGGGAAGGTTCACCCGTCTCGAAACAGTTGAGACCGACCACCTGCAGCTCGCCGGTTTCGATCGCGCGCACGCGCGCGGTATGCGATTCGACGAGGCGCTGCTTCATGTACGCGTTCTCGACCGCCGCCACCGCGCCGCCCATCGCCAGCACTTTTTCGAGTTCGGCCTTTGCGCCTTCTTTCAGCTCGGCGACTTTGTGCGCCACCACGGGTGAGCCGTCGAAGAGATCGCCGAACTCGAGCAGATCGGTTTCGTAAGCGAGAATCTGCTGGATTCGCAGCGACCACTGCTGATCCCACGGGCGCGGCAGGCCGAGTGCTTCGTTCCACGCCGGAAGTTGCAACGCGCGACAGCGCGCCTTGCGCGAGAGCGTGACGCCCAGCGCTTCGATCACGATCCGGATCACGTTGTTCTCGGGCTGCGCCTCCGTGAGGCCGAGGCTGTTCACCTGTACGCCGTAGCGGAAGAGGCGTGCCTTCGGGTCGGTGACGCCGTAGCGATCGCGCGTGATCTCGTCCCAGAGTTCGCTCATCGCGCGACACTTGCAGGTCTCTTCGACGAACCGAATGCCCGCGTTCAAAAAGAACGAGATCCGCGAGACGACGCTCGGAATCTTCTCGCGCGGCACGTCGCCACGCGCACGCACGGCGTCGAGCACGGCGATCGCGTTCGCCATCGCATACGCGATCTCCTGCACCGGCGTCGCCCCCGCCTCCTGCAGGTGATAGGAGCAGATGTTGATCGGATTCCATTTGGGAATCGCATCGACCGTCCAGGCGATCATGTCGCTGATCAGCCGCATCGAGGGCTCGGGCGGAAAGACGTAGGTCCCGCGCGAGAGATATTCCTTCACGATGTCGTTCTGCGTCGTTCCCTGCAGGCGCTTCGGATCGGCGCCCTGGCGCTCGGCGGCGGCGGTGTAGAGCGCGAGCAGCCACGCCGCCGTGGCGTTGATCGTCATCGACGTGTTCATCGCATCGAGCGGGATGCCCTCGAAGAGCGTCCTCATGTCGTCGAGGTGGCCGATCGGCACGCCGACCTTGCCGACTTCGCCGCGTGCGAGCGGATGATCCGAGTCGTAGCCCGTCTGGGTCGGCAGATCGAAGGCGACCGAGAGGCCCGTCTGTCCCCGCGCGAGATTGGTCCGGTAGAGCGCGTTGCTGGCGCGGGCCGAGCTGTGGCCGGAGTACGTGCGGAAAACCCAGGGCCTGTCGCGCTCGGGCATCGGGAACCTCGTCTCTCGATCGGGCGTTCGCCCCGAGAGTATCCGACGGCCCGCGAGCCGGGCAATCGAAGCGCCGCGGAGTGGGGCCGTGTGCAGGGGATCGGCAGGATCGACCGCGATCCCGCGCCGGGCGATATGCTGGCCCGCGATGAACGAATCATTCGTACGGCTCGGTCCGGAATGGATCCTGCGCGCCGTCGAGGCCGCCGGCCTGCGGCCGACCGGTCACGTCACGGCGCTCACCTGTCTCGAAAACCGCGTGCACGACGTGCATCTCGAAGACGGCACGCACGTGGTCGTGAAGTTCTACCGGCCCGGGCGCTGGAGCCGAGACGCCCTGCTCGACGAGCATCGATTTCTGCTCGCGCTGCGCGACGCCGAGGTTCCCGTCTGTGCGCCGCTGGTCTTCGCCGACGGAACGACGCTGCGCGACGCCGGCGGAATCCACTATGCGATCTGGCCACGCGTCGGCGGGCGCTCTCCCTCCGAGCTGTCCGATGCCGCGGTCGATCGTCTCGGCCGGCTGCTGGCCCGCGTTCACGCCGTCGGCACGGGGTTGCGCGTGCGCCACCGGCCGACACTTTCCGGTGACACGTTCGCGCGCGAACCGCTCGATCTGCTCGAACAGGGCGGCTTCGTGCCGTCGTCCTGCGCGCGCCGGTATCGCGCGGCCGCGCTCGAAGCGGCTGCGATCTACGACGCGTGGAGCCGGGGCATTCCCGTGCACGCGATACACGGCGACTGTCACTTCGGAAATCTGCTCTTCGGGCCGACCGCGGACGGTGGCGACGAGTTCTTCCTGCTCGACTTCGACGACTTCGTGATCGGCCCGGCCGTGCAGGACGTCTGGATGCTGCTGCCGGGCCGCGACGCCGATGCCGCGCGCCAGCGGGATCGGCTGGTCGCCGCGTATCGCACGATGCGCGCCTTCGACGAGGGGCAACTGCGCCTCGTCGAGCCGCTGCGCGCACTTCGGTTCGTGCGCTATGCGGGCTGGATCGCGCGACGCTGGAGCGATCCCGCGTTTCCCTCCGCGTTTCCTCACTTCGGCACCGAGGAATACTGGGAAACCGAGACGCGAGATCTCGAAGAACAGGTCGAGCACATCGCGCGGGGCGCGGAGGCGCCGCTGCCCGCCGAGGTGCGCGCCCCCGCGCCGGCCGAGTCGGACGCGCTGTCGAACAAGGACTTTTTCTGGGATCTCTGAGCAGCGCGCGCGAGGCATCGAACGCGGCGTCGCGGGTCTGGCACGGCCGGTGCGCGACCGACTACGGTCGGGCGCGATGATCGACGGACTCGACCACGTCGTCGTTCTCGTGCGCGATCTCGGGGCGGCGGCACGCAGTCACCGTGCGCTGCTCGGCCGCACCCCGTCCTGGCGCGGCACCCATCCCGCACTCGGCACGGAGAACGTGCTCTTTCGCGTCGCGAACACCTATCTCGAACTGCTTTCGCCGGTGGGAGAGGGGGCGCTCGCCGACGCGCTGCGCGCGCGTCTCGACGACGCAGGGGAAGGGCTGCTGGGCCTCGCCTTCGCCACCGCGGATGCACGTGGTCTTGCAGCGTCGCTCCGTGATCGCGGAATCGCGGCGTCGGATCCGCAGCCGGGCGTCGGTCGAGACGACGAGAACGGCGCCTTTCGTCGCTGGTATCACGTTCGGATTCCGCTCGAAGACACGCGCGGCGTCGTGCTCTTCGCAATCCAGCACGAAACGCCGCCGGAGGTCCTGCCGCCCGCGCAGCCGATCGCCGGTGAGAACGCGTGCATCGCGGCGCTCGATCACGTGGTGATCGAAAGTGGCGAAATCGACGCTTCGAAGGCGCTCTACGGCGACGTGCTCGGTCTGCGTCTCGCGCTCGACCGCGCGTTCGAGACGCTCGGCCTTCGGATGCTCTTCTTTCGCACCGGCGGCGTGACGGTCGAGGTGGTGGGCCGGCCCGGCGCCGAAACGACGGCCGTCGATCGATTCGGCGGCCTTGCCTGGCGCGTGCCGAACCTCGCCGCGGTGCGCGAGCGCATCGAGCGCGAGGGCCTCGGGGTTTCGGAGATCCGTCCGGGCCGAAAGCCCGGAACGCAGGTCTGCACCGTGCGCACGGGGACCTGCGGCGTGCCGACGCTGCTGATCGGGCCGGACGAGGCTGCGGCCGGTTGACGAGGCGCGGGGCCGGACGCGGCGTTCGCGCGGCCGGTGCCATCCTCGGCGCGGTTTTCTAGGTTGCCGTTCATGAGCCACGCGAACGCTGCTTCCCCCGACGTTCCCGTTCCCGCCGCTCCGCCGCCGGACGATCTCGAAGCCGAGATCGTGCGCCTCAAGAAGGAGCGCAACGCGATCCTGCTCGCGCACTACTACCAGGAGTCGGAGATCCAGGACCTCGCCGACGTGGTCGGCGATTCGCTCCAGCTCGCGCGCGCCGCGCAGAAGGTGCAGAGCGACGTGATCGTGTTCTGTGGTGTGCACTTCATGGCCGAGACCGCGAAGATTCTGAATCCGACGCGAACCGTCGTGGTGCCCGATCTCGCGGCCGGCTGCTCGCTCGCCGATGGCTGCCCGGCCGGCGAGTTCGCCGAGTTCGTCGCGCAGCATCCCGGCGCCGCAGTGGTCAGCTACATCAACTGCTCCGCTGCCGTGAAGGCGATCAGTGATCTGATTTGCACCTCGGCCAACGCAGTGAAGATGGTGCAGCACTTCGCGGGGCGGCCGGTGATCTTCGCGCCCGATCGCCATCTCGCGCGCTGGGTCGCGCAGCGAGCGGGGCGGCCGGACCTGATCGTCTGGCCGGGAAGCTGTCAGGTGCACGAGTTGTTCAGCGCGAAGGGGCTGGCCGCGCTCAAGGTGAAGCATCCCGACGCGGAAGTGCTCGCTCATCCGGAATGCGACGAGGCCGTGCTCGCACAGGCGGATTTCGTGGCCTCGACCACCGGCATCATCGATCGCGCGGTCCAGTCGCCGTCGAAGACGCTGATCATCGCGACCGAGGATGGCGTCTTCCATCAGATCGCCGCACGCGTACCCGAGAAGACGCTCCTGCAGGCACCCGGCGAGGACGAGAGCTGCTCGTGCAACCGATGCCCGTACATGCGGCTCAACACGCTCGAGAAGCTCTGGCGCTGCCTGCGCGATCTCGCGCCGGAGGTGACGGTGCCCGAAGAGATCCGGCTGCGCGCGCTGCGTCCGATCGAGCGAATGCTGGAACTCTCGGCGTGACGGTTCTCCGCGCGGCGCGACGTCGCGCGGGCCTCTTGCTGCCGCCGATCCTGCTCGCCGGTTGCGCGAGCACGTGGATCGAAGGCGACCGGTTGCGCGAAGAGCCGCTGCACTGGATCCAGCAGCGCGTCGAAGATGCACGCGGAACGCCGTTCTTGCACGACGTCGCGACACGGGTGGTGTCGTCCGCCGAGGTGCCCGACGTCGTGCGGCGTGTGGTCGCCGAGCGCCGCAGCCCCGAAGAGATCGCCGTCGATCGCGAGGCACTCGTCAGCGTCGGTCTCTGGCCCGCCGATCGCGATCTGCTGGATGCATACGCGGCCGTCTCGGGCGACGAGCTGGCGGGCCTCTACGTGCCGCACGAACGAACGCTGTACGTGGTGCGCGATCCCCGGCTGCCGATGAGCGCGTGGTTCCTCGGCCGAGACGCGATGCTTCAGTTCGCGCTCGGTCACGAACTGATGCACGCGCTGCAGCATCAGGTCTGGCCGGATCTATTCGCGCTCGAAGCGTTCTTGCAAACGCAGAGTGACGCAGGTGGCGCGCTGCAGGCGGCGATCGAAGGCGATGCGACCCTCTTCGGCATGCTCGCGGCGGGACGAAATCCTCCGCCCCCCGCCGAGGTACGAGAGTCGATGGAAACGAGTCTCGAGAAGGGCAGATCTCGCGCGCTCGCGGACGCACCGGCGTTGATTCGACTTTCCCTTCTCTTTCCATACGTCTCGGGGTACGCGCTCTCCTACCGCGAAGGATCGGCGCTTCTCGACGATCCGCCTGCCTCGACCGAACAGGTGCTGCATCCCGAGGCGCGTCGCGCGTCGTTCGAGGCGATGGATCTCGCGCCCGCGCGGAGCCTTCTTCCGGCGGATTGCCGGGTGATCGACGAGAACACGATCGGAGAGCTCGCGCTCTCGATTCTGCTTCGCGATCTGACTCCGCCCGGCGAGGCGATGTCGACCGCGTGGGAGGGCTGGGACGGCGATCGCGTGCTGGTCGCGCGCTGTGGCGAACGGCGGGAGTTCGTCTGGATCGTCCGGTGGGACAGCGCTCGCGATGCTGGCGAGTTCGAAACCGCCTATCGAGGGATCGCAGCGTCGGTTCGCGAACGCGGGGCGCTGTCGGGCGATCCCGTCGTGTCGATCGACGATCGGACGACGGTCGTCGCGACGCCCGGGCTGATCGCGGTCGCGCCCGAGATCGCACGCCTCGCACGACGCGCGCGGGTGACGGCGCTCCACGAGCTGCGCGCGCATTTCGGTGAGTTCAGGCGCGAGCCATCCGGCGTGGAGACGCGCGCCGGCGAGCGTTGATCGAACTCGCGCCGATGGATCGGGCGTGCCGTCGCGGCCCGCGCAGGCACCGGTCAGCGCGAGCGCGCGCCCGCCGTTTCGTCGCGTTGCGCGGGCGGCAGCAAGTCTTCGATCGTGGCCATCGCTTCGGCCTGAACCTCGGGCCGGTCGAGGTTCCCGAGGTGCCCGCCGGTCGGAAAGAACCGCACGTGATCGGCACCGAGCACGCGAGTCAGCCACGCCACGTCGTCGTCGTTCGTCACGAAGTCGTTGCGGTTCGCGAAATGACGAATCCGCGGGTGTGCGTGCAGCGTGCGTTCGAGCGAACGGAGATCGTTTCGTTGCACGATCTCGTCGAGGGAAGCGACTTCGTGGCGCTGATCGCGCACCCACGGCAGGACGAAGGCGTGGAGGTACTCGATGAACGAGTAGTCGCCCATCTCGGCGTAGGCGGAACCGCGATTCCACGGACTGCGCGGTGTTTGGAGGACGCCGAGATCATCGCGGGTCTGGCTGCTCCAGAGCACCTCGCGCAGGGTGCGGCGGAACGCGAGGCCGATCAGATATTCGGCCTCGACGTTGCTGAACGGAACCGGGGCGGACGGAGTCAGGCTGGCGTGACCGCGATCGATCGCGTCGATTCGCGCGTACTCGCGTCGTTCGCGCTCGCGCAGGGCTTTCTTTCCGACTTCCAGTGCTTTGCGCAGGATTCGTTTCACCTCGCTCGCGCGCGCTTCGGGTGGGAAGGCGAGCGGCGCGTTGTAGAAGCGATCGAGCTTCGCCATTCCGCCGAAGAGCGCGACCGGAGCGTCGAGCGTCAGATAGCGATCGAAGCGGACGAGACCCCGTGCGGCGGATTCCTGCTCTCGCGCGGCAATGAAAAAGGCGTGAAAGGCGCCGAGCGAGTAGCCGAGCAAGACGCGCGACGAGACGCGATCGGGCGCCGAGCGCGCGAGATCGCGATCGACCGCATCGAGCACCTCGTGCACGTCGCGGGCGTCGATCGGTGCGTGGCCGGGAACCGCGGCGCTCGACGCGCGCTCCATGAACTCGAAGCAAAACGCACTGCTGATGATGGCGACGGAGAACCCGCGATCGAATGCCATCTCCGCCAGCGCGAGTGCGCCGCCGCTCTCCCGGTGCGCACCGAGTCCCGGAACCACGAAGACGAGCGGTGCGGTGCCGGGCTGAAGCCGGACGGAATAGGGCAGTCGGCGCCCCGTGGCGGGTACGGTGATCGACCGGGTGCGCAGTCGCGTGACGAAGCCGGGATCGCGCGGCGCGAGGAAGGCCGCCTGCAGCGTCTGCGTGGCAGCGGTGTCCTCGCCGCGCGCATCGTCGTGCTCGATCCGTTCGTCGCGGTCGAGCGACCAGAGGACACGCGCGTCTTCGTACGGATCGAAGCTGGTCGCGACGAAACGGCGATAGTCGTCGAGTGAATCGACCTGCTCGTTGAAGGCGAGAATCGGCCCTGCCGGGAAGTACCACGACGCGGGGTCGAGCAGCGAGTCCGGGATCAACCCCACCGCGTCGCGAACCGAACTCGGTCCGGCGAACGGCAGAACGAGATAGGTGGACGGGCGCCAGCCCCAGGTGGCGAAGACCTGACCAAAGTCTTCGTCGGAAGCATCGAACCCGAAGCGGCGCGCGAGATCGAAAAAGCCGGCGACTCCGGCGGTGGTGTTGACGGCGAAGCGCGCGAGCTCGTTCCCGGCACCGGCGAGCTTTCCCTGCAGCAGATTGGCCGTGAATCGGCGCGGAAAGAGCAGGTTGGTGGAAAAGTCGCGCACGCGATCTCGGAACCAGCGCGGCGTCACCAGGCGATAGATGCGGCCAGCCGGGTCGACGGCGAGGACGATCAGGCCGTGATTGAAGGCCGAAACGGTCCGATTGATCCCTTCGAGCGGATCCGGAAACGACGGAGGAGGCAACTCGTCGCGCTGAAAGAGGGCCGCGTCGACGCCGGGACGGGCCGACCAGTCCACACGCTCGATGGGATGCGCGCACCCCGCGACGAACGCGAGTAGAACGAACGCGAGAACGAACGAACGCAACACCGACTCCTGTTCGGAAGGCATCGGTCCGGCGAATCGTTCGTCAGGGCAGATCGCCGCGACGAAAACGCCAGAAGCCGAGGCCGGCCGCGACGAGTCCGAGGAGCGTCGGATACGCGGCGGCGAACGTGAGATAGCCCGCGTTGCCGAATCGATCGAGGATCACGACCGCGGCGGGGCCGAGCAGCACGAGTTGCGGGTCGAACAAGAGCAGAGCGGCAGTCCGGAAGACTTGCAGCGGGTTGGCGAGCGCGATCGCGACCACGAGTTCGGGCGAGGCGTGCTGCTGCACGAGTACGCCCAGCAAGACGAGATCGAGCAGCAGGACCAGCACGAGCCAGCAGAGAAAGGCCGCTCCCTGCGCGACGTCGGTGCTGCGTGCGAGCGCGGAGATGCCCATCGCGAGACCGAGGAAACAGACCGAGAGGCCACCGAGCAGCGCCGCGTAGGAGCCGAACAGCTCCCATTCGACGGGGATTTCGCGCCACCATCCAAAGACCGCGGCGCCGGTCATCGCCAGCAGCGCGGGCAGGTAGACGACGACGAGTCGGCCGAGCGCCTTGCCGAAGAACCAGGCGCCGAGCGAGACCGGCAACGAGAGGACGTACTCGTAGACGCCCGCCTCGCGGTCGCCCGCGACCGAACGCACGGTCGTGATCAGCACGAAGATCGGAAGGATCGCCAGACAGAGCTGGATGTAGGTGACGAGCAGACGCGAAAGCCCCATGAAACCGAGCACGCGCGATTCCGTCAGGCCGAAGGCGAAGAGCAGGGCCACCACGCTGCCGAAGAGCAGCGCGTACCCCGCGAACCAGCGCGCGCGAAGCGACTCGCCGACGTCGAGCCGCGCGACCGTCAGCAGCTCGCGCCACGCGCTCCGGGGGCCTCGACGCGCTTGCGCCGGAACTTCTGCGCCGGCGCCGCGTGCGCGCACGCCCGGGTCAGTGAGCGCGGCGGCGGGATCGGTCATCGAGGCGCTCCTTTGCGCGCTGAAGCGCGGCTTCGAAATCGATGCTGCCCGATTCGTCGCCGCGGACGGCGCCGAACCCAAAATCCATCGGCGTGCGGCGACCGAGGTGAAAGCGGGCGCTTCGGGCGTCGATCCACGTGCCGTCGTGTTCGTCGGTGACCCAGAACTCGCGAACGTCGTTCGGGTGCCCGATTTGCCAGCTCATCGCGCATCCCGCGTCGTCGAACCGTTCGACGCGCGACGCCGTGCGGATCTGTGCGGCGTGACGCGGGTCGTCGATCACCATGCCGCAGTGGGCGCAGGCGTCGCGGCCGAAGTGGATCGCCACCGGGCCGGCGCCGGGATCGCCACAGGCGAGCACCAGTCCGAGAAGAAGACAGGCGAACGTGACGAACGCCGGCGTTCGCATCAGTCGGCCCCGGCCGATCGCGGCTGCTCTTCGATCTGCAGCGCCCGCAGCGAGCCGGAATGGCGCGCGAGTGCGCCGAGAAAACGCAACCGGTCGGCGGCCGCAACGAGTCCTTCGAATCGCATCCCGCTGCCGTCGTCGGCAAGGCCCCAGCCCCGCAGCGCCGCGACCACGGGATCGATTCGCTCCGCCAGCACCACGCGACAGCGAAATCGGGCGTCGAGCCGCCTGGCGCCACGCACGCGATCGTCGAGCACGACGCGCCCGCGATCGAGTTCGACCACGCGGGTCACGAGTGCGGCCACCTCGTCGATGCGATGGCTCGACAGCAGGAGCGTGGAGGCGGCGGCGCGTTCCGCGAGCAGGTCGAAGAACGCGGCCCGCGCCGGCGGATCGAGGTTCGCAGCCGGCTCGTCGAGAATCAGCAGATCGCAGCAACGGCCGAGCGCGATCGCGATCAGCAGCTTTTGTTTCTGGCCGCCCGAGAGCTTCTCGAACGGGCGCTGCCAGAGCGAGCGCACGTCGAGGCCGAGCCGCGTGGCCACGTCGTTCATCGGGTCGCTCGATTCGCCGCAGACCTCCGCCGCGAACCCGAGCAAACGGCCGACGCGCATGCGCAACGGAGGCGGCAGTTGAGGCACGAAGCCGACCCGCTGCAAGACGTCGCGGCGCCGTGTTCGCGGGTCGAGCCCGCCGACCGTCAGCCTGCCGGCGTGCACGTATTCGCCGAGCAGACAGCGAATCAGCGTGGTCTTGCCGGCTCCGTTCGCGCCCACCAGCGCCACGCGTTCGCCCGCGTCGACGGTGAGCGCGAGTTCGTCGAGCACACGCGTTCCGCGAAACGTCTTGGTGAGGTCGTGGATCGCGATCATCCCGTTCCGTTCTAGAGCAGCCGCTTCACGCCCTTCAACTCGTAGCGCAGCGCGCCGGTCGGGCAGGTGTCGATGCAGAGGCCGCAGCGCGTGCAGTCCGGACCCACGTCGAGCGTCGCATCCGCGGCGCGTCCCTTGATGGTCAGATCGAGAACGTGCGGCACTTCGCAGACCTTCCGGCATTCGCCTTCGTGCGCACAGGCTTCGAGATCGTAGGTCACGCGGATCGGCGCCTTCGCCCCGAGGACGCCATAGGTCAGGCCCATCGGGCAGACGTAGCGGCACCAGAGTCGGCGTGCGTAGACGACCTCGAAGACGAGCAACAGGCCCACCCACGCCAGCGCGAGGCTCGGCCCGTAGATCAGCGCGCGCGAGAGAATGCCGACCGGGTTCAAGGTCAGGAAGAGCGTATGGCCGGTGGCGAGGGCGAGGATCGCGAACAGCAGCCAGAAGAGCGGACGCGCGCCGCGGTGAAGGGGGTGATCCCGCACGAGACCGCGCGCCGCGAGCCGCAGATGCAGCGCTTCGGCGAACTCGGCGACGAGGTGATACGGGCAGACCCAGGAACAGAACGCGCGACCGCCGATCAGGGCCCAGAACAGCGTGGCCGTGATGGCGCCGATCGCGAGATTCACCGGCAGATGGTGTTCCGAAAGCGTCACCAGCAGACTCGAATACGGGTCGGCGAGGTGAAAGCCGAAGAGCCGCGAAGCCGTCAGCGAACCCTCGAGCAGTTGAACGTCGATCCAGTAGGAGAGGCCGAAGAGCAGGTTGATGCCGATCAGAAACGCGCGGCGCCGGTTGCGCCAGCGGTGATCGGCCTTCGCTTCCGCGATCTCGGCGAGCAGGTCGTGGCCTTTGACGCCGCGGCCTCGTTTCGCGGCGTGGATCGCCGCCGCTGCGTCGGTCGGCGGGCGGCGAGTCGGGGCCGCACCGAACAGTTCGAGGAACGAATCGCGAACGCTGCTCACGTCGCGTCCAGTTCGCGCGCCTTCGCGCGTTCGAGCGTGATCCGCGCCTCGATCACGATCGCCGGCGGATCGGCCGGGCAAATCATCTCGCAGACGCCGCAGCCCACGCAGTCGCTGCGAACTTCGGGTGTCATCGCGCCCGTGCCGTCGTCGAGCGGAACGAGCGCGATCGCGCGCTCACCGATCGGGCACTCGAGCACGCAGACGTCGCAGATCGGCCGGTCGTAGGAGTGATCCGCGAGGGGCTGCGGCGTCCAGCGGTCGACTTCTTCGTACCGCAGCAGACCGGGAAACTCCGGGTGACGTGCGCGGCCGTGAAGCGGCTTACGCGCCCGCGCGAGGCACGCGTCCGGCCGCGCGAGGCGTGCGACGCCACTGGTCACCTGTTCCTTGCTGCCGAGCGCATGCGACAGCGCCCCGGTCGGACAGGCGAGGATGCACGAGAGGGCGTCACACGAAAAATCGCAGGCCTGTTCGCGCGGCACGACGTACGGCGCTCCAACACCGAACCCGTCGTCCGCGTCGGCGAGGCGAATCGCCGAGACCGGACACACCTGCACGCACTGTCCGCACTTGATGCAGGCGCCGAGAAACGCGTGCTCGGCGAGGGCCCCGGGCGGCCGGATCCGCTCGAGTCGCGCGGTCGCGATCGGGATCCACGCCAGCGGTTGCAGGAGCGCGACGCCGGAGAGGGCGAAGGCGCCGCGCAGGATCTGCCGGCGCGATTCTTCGGCGCGTGACAGCCGCGGACGCGCGGGCTTCGTCGCGCGCGCCGGCGCAGAGGAAGAAGGTTCGGTCACGAAGGTCCCTCGAAGGGCCGGGCGAAGCGCGGAGCGTCGTCTCGCATCACCAGCGTCGGGTTCGAAAACGGGGCCAGCCGATCGAGGAAGTCGATCAGCTCGAGCAGCAGCGACGCGCGAAAGAACTGCGCGGCGTCGTACTCCATCCAGATGCGATCGGCATAGGCGCGCAGCTCGTACGGCGTGTCACCGGTGCCGTCGCCATCGCGGTCGAAGCCCTCGTAGTCGTCGAAGTAATTGCGCTGCCAGACGTTGCGCATCGCGGTGCCGCCGCCGCGCACCGAGGCAGTGACGAAGTTTCCGACGAACTCGTTCTGCCGAAACTCGTTTCCCGTCCAGTCGGTGTGGAAGACCACGCCGACTCCGTTGTAGGCGAATCGATTTCGCTCGAACCGGTTGGTCGTGTCGGGCTCGTAGGGGGAGACGTCGAGATAGACACCCTTCGCGCAATAGATGATCTCGTTGTCTTCGACGACCACGCGACTCGATTCCTTGAAGCCGATGCCGACGCCGGTCGCGCCCTGCGCACCCTGAATCCGGTTGCGTCGCAGCTCGACGCCGTCGCTGTACATCAGGAAGACGCCCGTCATGTCGTCGCGAAAGTCGTTGTCTTCGACGAAGTTCCGGTTTGCGTACATGGTGTGCAGCGCGTAGCGCGCCCGCTGCACGCGATTGCCGCGAATCAGATTGTCGGCCGAGTACCAGACGACGATGTCGCGCACGTCGCTGATCTCGTTTTCGAGAATTCCGTTTCGAAAGCTGTACCAGAGTCGGATCGCGTCGCCGCGCACGCCCATCTCGAGCGACTTGGAGTGGATCACGTTCCGGCGGACGAGGTTGTCGGTCGATTGCGCGAGATCGATGCCGAACAGGCAATCCTCGATCCGGTTGTTCTCGATCACGTTGCCCGAGCCTTCCATTCGAATGCCGGCATCCACCCGGTCGTGATTCGCGCCCGAATGGATCAGCCGCAATCCCCGAACGATCACGCCGCTCGCCTCGATGCTGAGCACGCTGCCGGCGCCGAGGCCGTCGATGGTGACGTCGCCGCCGGCGTCGATCGTCAGCGGATGCCGGATCACCGCGGGCCCGGCGTAGACGCCGGGCGAAGGCTTCAGCACGCCTCCCAGCGGCGTCGCGTCGATCAGGGGCTGAAACGGAGCGGGAGCACCTTGCTCTGCGCCGGCGGTTGTCGCGGTGAGGACGATCCACGCGGCCGAGAGCACGGCGCTTGCGAGCCGCTCCCGGCCGCGGCGTCTCGTCATGCGCGAGCCTCGACCGGTCTTCGCGCCGCGCCCGCCGCCGTCTCGCCCTGCAGCGACTTGCGTCGCAAGAGCATCGCGAAGGCCAGACAGAGCGCCGAGGCGGCCGACAGCGCCATGCCGTAGTGCGGATACGCGTAGGTGCTGAACTGCGCGACCTTGCCCTCGCCGAGCACGGTCGGCATGAACGGCTTCACCGTGAAGGCGGCCCACGAGTTCAGGTTGTGGCCGAACCAGTAGAGCCAGGCCGAGAACACGCCGAGAAATCCGATCGGCAACGCGATTGCCGGCAACGGCAGCAGCCACCAGAACGGGCCCGCGTAGACCAGAGACAGCAGCGCGAGCGCACCGAACACGAGAAAGATCCACGGCGCGAGCCGGAACTCGAGCTGCGCGCCGGCCTCGATCGGATGCATGCCGATGTAGTGGTTGATCGTGTTCATCTCGTGCACGCAGTCGAGCGGCTCGTCCTCTTCGACCTCCTGCGATGCGCGCACGTCGCACCCGTTCGCGACGTGCGTCCAGTGCATGACGATCCGCACGCCGTTCGGAAACGTGTGCTCGGGGTAGTTCGGTGCCTTCAGCGATACCCACCACATGGGCGCGAAGAACGACGCCGCCATCAGCGCGACACCGATCAGCGTCAGGCCCGCTGCGGGAAGACGCCCGCCTGCTCCGGGGTTGCGTTCGGTCGACATGCCGTCTCCTGCCTCCCCGGTCAGTTCTTCTTCGCCGAGCGCGCCGGCCAGCTGAGCTGTGCCATGTAATCGACCACGGCCTGAAGCTCCTCGGGCTTGTAGTTCTTCACCACCTTCACCATGTCGGGATTGGCGTTTCGGCGGCGGCCCTCGGCGATGTCCTTGATCTGACGAAAGAGATACTCGTAGTGTTGTCCCGCGAGTACGGGGTAGAACTTCTGTTCGTTGCCCTCTCCCTGTTCGCCGTGGCACGTGACGCAGTCGCGCTGAAAGAGTTCCTTGCCGCGGGCGACGCCGGTGCCGGGCCCTTTCCCGTTGTCGGAAGGGATCGGCAGCGTCTGGATGTATGCCGCGACGTTCGCGAGCTCCTGCGGATCGGTCAGCGTCTTCGCGAACGGGTACATGATCGGATTGTCGCGTCGCCCGGCCCGAATGTCCGCGATCTGCTTGATCAACACCGTCGCGTGCTGTCCGGCGAGCTGCGGGAAGGTGCCGTCCGGCCGGCCGGCGCCGTTCGGCAGGTGACACGCGGAGCACACCTCGAACGCTTCCTCGCCCTCTTCGGGATCGCCCTTCAGCGTGAGGGCCTCGACCTTTTCTCCTTCCATCTTGTTCCAGACGTAGCCCTCGGACTCGATGCCCTTCTCCTTCGGGGCAGGCGCCTGCGCGCGCGCGGGGGCGGCGCCGGCGAGTGCGCCACAAAGGGCGAGTGTCAGTGCGGTCGTGCGTCGAAACGTCATCGTCGTTCTTCTCCGTGTGCTGCCGGTCGATGCCAGCTACTTCAGGTTGGCGAGATATTCCGCGAGCACGTCGATCTCCGCTTCCGAGACGAGGTGCATCACTCCCTTCATCGCCGCCGTCTGCCCATTGTTGCGCGCACCGGACTTGATGTCGCGGATCTGTTGCGCGAGGTACTCCCGGCTCTGTCCGGCGAGCCGAGGATAGTTGGGCAGAATCGGCGTTTTCGCGTCTTTGCCGTGACAGGCCACGCAGGTTCGCTGCTGGTAGAGGTCGGCACCGGAGGCCGTGGTGGCTGCGGCGGCCGCCGGCGGCGGCGCTGCGCTCTGTGCACGCGCCGGCGCAGCGTGCGCGGCGAGGGCCAGCAGGCCCGCTGCCACCATCGCTCCGGCTCGGATCGTTCGACTCGTCATCGTGCTCTCCAAAAAAAAGGAACGGGGAGACCGCGCGCCATGCGCGGCCTCCCCGTTCGCAATCGATCACTTCGCTTTGGCGCCCGCAGCCTCCAGTTGCTGCTTGGCCCGAAGTCCGATGTCCGCCGCCTTCACCTGGTACTGCCACCACTGGTTGGCCCAGAGCGTGGCGTTGTTCCAGTCGCTCTTCGCGGCGTACTCCTCGGCCTTCGCTTTCGCTTCCGGCATCTTGCCGAGCTGATCGGACGCATCTTCCATCAGCGCGGCCACGGCCGGATAGGCCTTGTAGTCGCGCGCCGTGATGAAGGCGACGACCTCGTCGATCACCTTCTGCGTCTGCACGACCGTCGCCATCTGCTTGTCGTACTCTGCCTTCGTGTACTCGGCGCCGGCCTTCGCGGTCGCCGCCGTGCCCTTCCAGCCCTTCGGTTTCACCAGCAGATAGCCCTGCATCTCGAGGTGCAGCGCGGAGCAGAACTCCGTGCAGTAGTAGGGGAACACGCCGGGCGTGTCGGCGACGAAGTGAACGCTCGCCGTCTTGCCCGGTTCCCACGAGCCGTTGACGTTGTACTTGCTGATGGTGAACCCGTGCGTCTGGTCCTGCGCGCGTTCGAGGTTCGTCAGGTGGATGGTGACGTCGTCCCCTTCCTCGACCTCCATGATCTCGGGCGTGAGATGCGAGCGGATCGAGGTCCCGAAGACCTCCACCTTCTTGCCGTTTCGAACGATTCGCTCTTCGCCCGCGCGCGTCTTGAAGGGCGACACCTCACCGGTGCGGCTGTTGGTCCCGCTCGGATAACGCACCAGCGGCTTGAGCAACGACGCCTCGATGGCGACCACGTAGTGCGGCTCGCCGAGCGGCAGCGGCATGTCGTAGATCACCTGCATCTTGTCGTTGGAAATGTCGACGAGCTGGTGGTTTTGCGGATGCAACGGCCCCACCGGGTTGAAACGGTCGATCGCGAGCTTGTTGAGCGCCACCACGTACTTGCCTCGCGGCTTCACGGTGTCGCCGTGCATCGCCATGATGTGGCCGATGTTGTAGTGAATCGGCACGCGATCGAGCAGTTCTCCCGTCTCGTAGTTCCACTTCGCCACCATCGAATCGACGTAGAGCGAGGTGTAGGCGACGCCCTTGCGCGAATCGTACTGCGTGTGGAGCGGGCCGAGGCCGAGGCTGACCTGCGTGTGCAGGGCTTCCTTCAGGTCGATGATCGGGATTCCGTACGGATCCTTCTCGACGAACTTCTTCGCGGCGATCGCCGCCTGAATCTTGTCGAAGCTGTAGACCGACACGTGTGTGTCGAGCTTGCCGGAGACGGTGATGAACTTGCCGTCCGGAGTCACGTCGACGCCGTGCGGGCTCTTCGGCTCGGGAATCAGGAAGACCACGCCTTCGGCGGCGGCCACGTCGAGCGGCAGCACGTCGAACCCGTTGATCTTCTTCGCCTTGCCCGCCGCGACGAGCTCGGCCGCCTTCTGCCAGTGGACGACGTGCAGGTAGTCCGTGTCCTTCGCGGAACAGCCCGCTTCGAAGGGCGGTCGTCCTCGCTCGATGCCGCCGACGTAGCGCTCCGTGCAGAACGAGTTGGTGAACGACCAGCCGTGGCTCGGGCCCTTGCCGAAGTCCGAGAGATCCTGGCTGTACGGAGGCAGCTCGATCGCGAACGACTGTGCGGGGACGAGCTGTCCCTTCGCGCGATCGAACTTCCAGTAGGTGACGCCTCCGCGGTACTTCTCGTTGAACTCTTCGAGCGGCGCGTAGGCACCACCGAGCGGTGCGGCGTACTGCGCCGCTTCGATCACCCACTCCGTGTCCTGGCTGACGAAGGCGCCGCCGTGCTCGCTCTGGAAGACCGGGTTGGTGACGATCTGCTTGGTCTCGAAGTCGTGTAGATCGATCACGGCGAGGCGCGGGTTCGATTTGTCGTTGATGAAGAGAAACTGACCGTCGTAGTCGCCGGCGGTTTCGGAGAGTGCGGGGTGATGGGTGTCGCCCCAGGTGATGTCGCGGCCGTTGATTCGTCCGCCCGCGAGCACCGCCTTTGATTCCTCGTCGAAGCCGTAGGCCTGCCACGGCTCCGGCGTGAAGACGGCGATGTACTTGAGGATGCGCATCGACGGAATGCCGTAGACGATCACCTGGCCGCTCTGTCCGCCGGACGAGAAGGCGAGGAACTCGTCACGCTTGCC
>CAZDHU010000019.1:0-3014 GCA_964505355.1 uncultured Myxococcaceae bacterium
TGAAGATCGGCGGCAGCATCGATCTCGGCGACACGCAGCTCTGGACGCGGGTCAACTCGCTCGACAGTCCATGGGTGCTCGACGATCTGCTGCGTCTGGTGACCGAAATCGGTCATCGCCTCGACGTGATCATGGTGCCAAAAGTCGAGGGGCCCTGGGACATCCACTACGTCGATCGCCTGCTCGCGCAGCTCGAAGGCCGGGCCGGTATTCGCCGTCCGATTCTCGTGCACGCGATTCTCGAAACCGCGCAGGGCGTGGCGCACGTCGAAGAGATCGCGCAGGCCAGTCCGCGCATGCAGGGCATGAGTTTCGGTCCCGCCGATCTCGCGGCGTCGCGCCGCATGAAGACGACGCGCGTCGGCGGCGGACATCCCGGCTACCTCGTCGTGGCGGACCCCGATCGGAACGATGCGAGTGCGTCCCGGGCCACCGCTCAGCAGGATCTCTGGCACTACTCGATCGCGCGCATGGTCGATGCCTGCACCGCGAACGGACTCCTGCCGTTCTACGGCCCGTTCGGCGACATCAGCGACGCGACGGGATGCGAGGCGCAGTTCCGCGCCGCGTTCCTGATGGGATGTGTGGGCGCGTGGTCGCTGCATCCCGGCCAGATCGAGATCGCAAAGAAGGTATTCAGCCCGCCGCCCGACGAAGTCGCGTTCGCCCGGCGCGTGCTGGAGGCGATGCCGGATGGACGCGGCGTGCTGATGCTCGACGGGAAGATGCAGGACGACGCGACCTGGAAGCAGTGCAAGGTGATGGTCTCGCTGGCGGAGATGCTGGCGAAGAAAGACCCCGATCTCGCACGGGCCTACGGAATGTGAGCGTCGCCACACCGCTCGCCGGCATTCCCTACGCAGGACGCACCGTGATCGGGCTCGAGCCCGATCACTACGACGTGATCCAGCGAACCATCGCAGCGCTGCACCAGATCGGACACTCCGCCGCATGGGCCGCGAAGGTCGACGCCGGCGCGTCGGAGGTCGCCCGTTTCGCCCCCGGCAACGAGGGCGTCTTCATGGGATACGACTTTCATCTGAGCGACGACGGACCGCGTCTGATCGAGATCAACACCAACGCGGGCGGGGCGCTGCTCAACGGGCTGCACACCGCGACGCTCTGCGAGCCGGCGCGGCTCGCCTGTCTGTGCGACGGGCTTCTTTCGGTCGAGACGATGGAGCAGCGGATCCTCGACACCTTCGTCGCCGAGCTGCGCGCGGTGCGCGGCGCGGACGCACGGCTCGAATCGGTCGCCATCGTCGACGACCGGCCGGAGCAGCAGTTTCTGCGCGAAGAGTTCTCGCTCTTCCGCGCGCTCTTCGAACGACACGGCATCCGCTGCGCGATCGGCGACACCGCCGCACTGGTGCGCGACGACGCCGGAAGGCTTCGTCTCGGCGAACTCGCCGTCGATCTCGTTTATCTGCGTGACACCGACTTCTTGCTCGATGCGCCGCGCAGCGCGGTGCTGCGAAGTGCCCTGCTCGCCAGAGCCGTGGTCGTGACACCGGCGCCGCGCGAACACCATCTGCTGGCGAACAAGCGGCGACTCGCGATCTTCTCCGACCCCGCGCAGCTCGCCGCGCTCGGCGTCACGCCGGAACGAATCGCGCTGCTGCGGACGGTGGTTCCCGACACCCGGCCGCTCGACGCGCTCGATCCCGACGAGGCCTGGCGATCGCGGCGCGATCTCGTCTTCAAACCGGCGGCGGCGTACGGCAGCAAGGCGGTCTATCGCGGCGACAAGATTTCGCGACGGCGCTTCGACGAGCTGATCGCGGAGGGGGGATTTCTCGCGCAGCGCCGGATCGAGCCCGGAGAGATCGACGTCGAGACCGCCGACGGTCCGCGCCGGATGAAGTTCGACGTACGCGCCTATGCGTTCCGCAGCGAGGTGCTGATGCTCGGCGCACGGGTCTACGAAGGCCAGGTGACGAACATGCGCAGCCCGGGAGGCGGGTTCTCCGGCATCTGCGTTCGCCGCCGCAGCGCCTGAGGCGCGGCCCGGCGGCGATGCGCGCGGAGAACGAACGGATCAGCGGCACTCGCCGATCGAGCCCTCCGCGCAGCGACGGCCATCCGGCCAGATCGCTCCCGACAGGTTCGCCTGCAGGAATCGCGCGCCCGTCACGTCGGCACCCGTCAGATCGGCGCCCTGCAGTTTTGCGTCGAGGAAGTTGACGCCGCGCAGATTCGCCCGGCCGAACCGAGCCCCGCGCCCGTCGATCGCGAAGAGGTGGGCATTCTCCAGATTCGCTTCGCGCAGGTCGGCCCCGGCGAGCGAGCTCACCTGAAGATCGACGCGCGCGAGCGTCGCGCCGCGCAGATTCGCCTGCTCCAGAACGGCGCCATGAAACATCGCGTCCGACAGGTCGCGCCCCGAGAGATCCGCGCCGGCGAGCCGCGCGAACGCGCAGTTCGTTTCGGGTTCGAAGCGGCAGCGACCGGGCGTTCCCACATCCTCGGCGGCGCGCGCGCTGGCCCCGCCGACGAAGAGCGCGAGCAGCGCACTGAAGACGCACGGCGCAGCGCGCCCGATCAATCGCTTCGATCGACGCGAGCGACCTCGCTTGATTCGCATGCGCACGCCCCTCCCCGCGAACCGAACCGGCCGCTCTTGCCCGTCGTGCAAGGGGCACGCCACCGCGAGGTGCGAGCACGCGCCGTCGCGCGCCGAGATGCGACAATTTGCCCTGCGGCATTCTGTCCGCCGCCGTGGTTCGAACGGGCTGATATTGTCTCGCTCGCCCGGACGAGCCGTGCCAGCGAAGCCCTTCATTCGAGAAATCGAGCGTGATCTCGACGGGTTGTCGACGGAGCACGGAACGGATTCATGCTGGCGCAGCGGTTGCACGGTCCGGAGCCGCGGGCTCTGTGCCCGATCGGAGGATCAGTCGATGTTTTGCTTTTCTCGACCTCGCAGGGAGCGCGAGGTGCGCCGCGCGGTCCGTTTCATCGCCCTCGCCGCGGCCTGTGCCATTCCCGCCACCGCCCTCGCCGCGGAGTCGCTG
>CAZDHU010000020.1:0-20266 GCA_964505355.1 uncultured Myxococcaceae bacterium
CCTCGCTGACCGGCGAGGGCGACGCGTGTCGTCCGCGGCCGCGCGGTCGGTCGGGCTGCGAGACCACGGTGACCACGGGATGCGGTCCGGCGAGGAGTCGTTCGAGCGTCGGTACCGAAAACTCGGGCGTTCCGAAGAAGACGATCCGCAGTCGGGTCGCGCTCAGAGCTGCGCCCCCGAAGCCGGTTCGTTCTCGCCGTCGCGACGGAGTTGCTTCTTGCGCTTCTGCACGTAGAGGCTGCGCTTCAGGCGACTCAGCCGGTCGATGAAGAGAATGCCGTCGAGATGATCGATCTCGTGTTGAAAGCAGACCGCCCGAAGCTCTTCGGCCTCGTGGACGGCCGGCTGGCCGGCGAGGTCGAGGCCGCGCACCACCACGCGATGAGCGCGTTCGACGTCGGCCGTGAAGTCCGGCACCGAGAGACACCCTTCGGTCCAAACGATGCTGCCCTCGCGTTCGACGATCTCGGGGTTCAGCAACACGATCGGACTTCGTTCGGCGCCGTCTTCGGTCCAGTCGGTGTCGAGCACGATCAGCCGAACGGATTCTCCGATCTGCGGGGCGGCGAGGCCGATGCCCGGTTCGTCGTACATCACGTCGAGCATGTCGCGGGCGAGGGCGCGCACGTCGTCGGTGATTTCGGCGATCGGTTGCGCGACGCGTTTGAGTCGCGGATCCGGGAAGGTGAGGACCGGGCGGAGCGCCATGCGACGGTCATAGCATGTGAAACGGATTGACGTCGACGTGCGCCCGAACGCCTGCGGGAAGCCGCGTGAGGGCCGCGGCCACGCGCCGTGCGCCGGCGCGCAGCGAACCGGGATCGCGACTTCGCAGCAGCAACTGGACCCGATGTCGATCGCGCAGCCGGGCGAGCGGTGCCGGTGCCGGGCCGAGTACCTCGAGCGAAGCGCCTTCGCTCGTCGTCGTCGCGCGAATGGGGGCGGCGCCCGTTTGCGAATCTTCCGCCGCGACGCGCGCGAGGCGCCCCGCGACTTCCATCACGCGTTCGAGATCGGGCCCCGAGACGAGAACGACCGCGAGCGCACCACACGGCGGGTAGCCGAGTGCCTCGCGATGTCGAATCTCGTCGGCGTAGAACGATTCATAGTCGTGCTGCGCGACCGGTCGGATGGCGTAGTGATCCGGCACGAACGTTTGCAGCACGACTTCGTCGGGCACGGCGCCGCGCCCCGCCCGCCCGGCCACCTGCGTGAGAAGCTGGAAGGTTCGTTCGGCCGCGCGGAAATCGGGCAGATGCAGTCCGATGTCGGCCGCCACCACACCGACCAGCCGAACGCCCGGAAAGTCGTGTCCCTTCGCGACCATCTGTGTCCCGACCAGCACGTCGATCTCGCGCTCGCGGAGCGCGCGCAGGATCGCTTCCGTGCCGCCCGGCCGTCGCTCGCTGTCGCGGTCGAGACGCGCGACCCGTGCCGCCGGAAACCGCGCGCGCACTTCTTCTTCGACCCGCTCGGTGCCGATTCCGAGCAGCGCCGTGTCGGGCGCTCCGCAATGCGAGCAGGTGGCCGGGGGCAACAGTTCGAAGCCGCAGTAGTGGCAACGCAGGCGCTCGGCCGCGGCGTGATAGACGAGCGAGATGTCGCAGTGCTTGCAGCGTTCGGCGAACCCGCATTCGAAGCACTGGATGCGAGTCGAAAATCCGCGTCGATTGAGAAACAGGATCGCCTGCGCGCCTTCGTCGAGCGTCCGCGTCAGTGCGCGACGAAGCGGCGCGGTGAGAATCAGTTTGCGACCCCGGGGTGCGCTCGCCCGCTCCCGGGCGAGATCGACGATTTCGACCGCGGGTAGCGGGCGTCCGGCGACGCGCGAGGGAAGCTCGAGACGCCGAACGTCGCCGTGATCGGCCGCGTGGCGCATCTCCAGCGAGGGCGTGGCGGAGCCGAGCACGACCGGGCACCCCGCCTGCTCGGCGCGCCGGCGCGCGAGGTCGCGCGCGTGCCAGCGGAAGCCGTCCTCGCTCTTGTACGCGCCATCGTGTTCTTCGTCGATCACGACCAGACCCAGTCGTTCGACCGGGGCGAAGAGAGCAGAGCGCGCGCCGACCGCGATCGGAGTCTGCCCGCGCCGCAATCGCTGCCACTGTTCGAGTCGCTCCGAGGGCGTGAGGCCGCTGTGCTGAATGGCCAGCGCGTCGCCGAATCGGCCGCGCAGCCGCGCGAGGATCTGGTGCGTGAGCGTGATCTCCGGCACCAGAACGAGTGCCTGTCGCCCGCGCGCGAGCGTCGCCTCGACCGCGCGCAGGTAGATCTCGGTCTTTCCGCTTCCGGTCACGCCGTGCAGCAAGAAGATCGACGACTCGCCCGCACGAATCGCGGCCTCGATCGGTGCGAGTGCCGCGCGCTGGTCCTCGGTCAGCGTCGGTCGCGGTTCGGCGCTTTCGAGCGAACGGCCGAGGACGTCGTGCGGGCGTTCGCGCGATTCGCGCCGGAGCCAGCCTCGGGTTTCGAGGGCGCGCACGGCCGCGCCGTCTCGCGCGAGCGTTCGGAGCGGCAGGCCACCGGCGGCGGCGATCTCGCGCAGCACACGCGCCTGCGCCGGCGCCCGGGCGAGAGCGCCGCGCACGAGCGTTTCGAAATCGAGTCCGGGACTCGCCGTGACCCACACTTCCGTGTGTACCCGCGCGCGCGGCGCGGACTCGCGCGTCTCGCGCGCGATCCATCCCTCACGTTCGAATGCGCGGAGGATCGCCCGTGCCCGAGGCGCGATCGCCCGCCCCGCACCGACCGACTCGAGCACGCTCCGCGCGTGCTCGCCGAGGACGCCGCGCGACAGCAGGTCTCGCCCGCGCGCCGTCAGCACGTGCGGTCGCGTCATCCGCGGGGACGAACCGGGCGGCAGTGCAGCGGCGAGCGCAATGCCGGGCGGGCAGAGAACGTCGTCGGCGGCGTGCAGCAATGCGGTCAGCAGATCGGGCGGCAGGGCGGGTTCGGCGTCGAGCACCCGCTCGATCGGGCGCAGCCTCCGCAGCGGCGCGTGCGCGTCCGCATCCTCTCGTCGCTCGACGACGACGCCCGTCAGTTTGCGGCTTCCCGCCGGGACGAGGACCCGGGCGCCGGGAACGGCCGCCTGACGCAGCGCCGGCGGAATCGCGTAGTCGAGCGGATCGGACAGCGGCAGCGGGATCGCGACCCGCGCCACCGCGACCGGCGGCGCGCGTCGCGTGAGCGCGGCATCGTCGGCGCCGAAGAGGGGGAGCGACATGAGGTCAGTGTATGCGTGATCCGCGATCGCAGCGCGCGCGAAGGTCCGCGAACGACGTGCGACGCGCGGCGCGCCCCGGGTTGCCGGCCCGACGCACGCCCGTCGCGACGGGGTCGGCATCGCGCGGCGAGGGGCCGCCCCGCGTTCTCGTCGAGCAGCGAGGTGCGGCGCGCGTGTTGCGGATCGATGGCACCTTCGCGTCGCTCTGGCGGCCGGGAACGCTGCGGACCGGTTCGGTCTGGGATGCGCTGGTCGTGCCGCTGCTGGCGCTCGATCCCTCGCGTCGACGCGACGTGCTGATCCTCGGTCTCGGGGCGGGCAGCGCCGCACGCCTCGTGCGCGCGATCGCACCTTCGGCGCGCATCACCGGCGTCGAGTTCGACGCCGACGTGCTGCGTGCCGCGCGCGCACACTTCGAGCTCGACCGACTGCGGGTTCGTGTGGTCTGCGGGGACGCGCACGATTTTCTGAAACGAAGTCGGGCGCGCTTCGATCTGATCCTCGACGACGTGTTCGTCGGTCGCGGTCGCGCGGTTCACAAACCCGACTGGATTCCGGAGCCGGGGCTCGCGCTCGCCCTGCGACGATTGCGTCCCGGCGGCGTGCTGGCGACGAACACGATCGACGAAGCGCCGCGCGTCCGGCGCTGGCTGGCGGCGCGGAGCGAATCGGTACTCGAGATCGCGATCGAGGGATACGACAACCGGGTGCTCGCGATGGGGGAGCCGCTGCGCGAAGCCGCGCATCTCCGGCGGGCGGTGGCATCCACCCCGATTCTCGCGCCCACACTCGATCGGATTCGCATTCGCAGGGTTCGAAACCGCGCGCCCGGGCGATGACCGACGACTCGCGATGCGATGCGAAGCGAGGAACCGCGTGCGCCCGGCGATGCCGCCGTGCATCGCGGATCAGCGACCGCTGCCGACCTTCTTCAGATCGTTGAGCACGCCGCGCGCGACGGCTTTCAGCGTGTCGAAGACGCCTTTTCCCTGATGCGCGGCGGCTTCGAAGTCCGGCACGCCGCCGGGGTTCAGCAACCGGCGCATTTCGTCGAGCGGCGCCGCATTGGGCAGATCGCGTTTGTTGTACTGGATCACCCACGGGATCTTCTCCAGCTCGTAGCCCTGCTCGTGGAGATTGATCCGCAGGTTGTCGAGGCTCTCGACGTTCGCCTCCATCCGCTCGATCTGGCTGTCCGCGACGAAGACCACGCCATCGACGCCCTTCAGGATCAGCTTTCGGCTCGCGTCGTAGAAGACCTGTCCGGGCACGGTATAGAGATGAAAACGCGTCTTGAAGCCGCGGATCTCGCCCAGCGCGAGCGGCAGGAAGTCGAAGAAGAGCGTCCGCTCGGTCTCGGTCGCGAGCGAGATCATCTTGCCCTTCAGATCGGGCGACGTCTTCGCGTAGACGTGCTGAAGGTTGGTCGTCTTCCCGCACAGTCCGGGACCGTAGTAGACGATCTTGCAGTTGATCTCGCGCGCTGCGTAGTTGATGAAGGCCATGGTCCCGCGTCAGTCGGCGAAGAGGTTGTCGATGTCTTCGTCGGTGATCTCGACGAAGGGGCTCGCAGCGCCGGTCGCCTGTGCCCGCTCGGACTTCTTGCGCATTTCTTCGAAGAGGTTCGCCAGTTCTGCCGTCGCGCGTTTGACGCGCAGGCGGACCAGACCGAGCGAGCTTCGTTCGTCGAACACGATGGCCAGGATCACGCGTCCGCCCACCGTCGAGATGTGCAGGTTGTCGCGCTGGCCCTGGTGGAAATGGATGGGGAACTCGTCTTCGCCGAGCAGTTTGGCGAGCCCGCCCGTCGCGGCGATGTTGCCGGCGACCAGCGACGCGAGGCTGGTGGTGTCGATGCCGCGCAGCTCGCCGGATTCGGCGAGCAACTGCCCGTTCTTGTCGACGACGAAGATGCCCTTCGTCTGTGCTTCGCGGCCGAGCCGCGCGATCACGGCCTCGATCTTTCGAAGATCTTCGTCGTAGAGCACGAACGGTGCGTCGATCATCCCGGTTCGCCTTCCCCGTCATCCTGCACGAGCGGCCGATGCGAGCGATCGAGCGCACTCTACCCCGCGCGAGAGAACGCGGGCAACCACTCGATTCGCTCTCGCATCGGTAAGGGGCGGGGTGTCCTTGAGGCGCGGTGGAGAAGCGGGCGGTTCGGGAGCGCGAGCCGTGCGACGACTCAGTCCATCTCCCGACGGTTGTCGAGCGAACGCCCCACCGTGACGTGATCGGCGTACTCGAGATCGCCTCCGAGCGGCAGGCCGCAGGCGATGCGCGTGAGCCGCACTCCGAGCGGTCGCAGCCGTTCGACCAGAAAGTGCGCGGTCGCGTCCCCCTCGGCGTCGGGATTGGTGGCGAGCACCACCTCGCGGATGCCGCCCGCCTGCACGCGCGCTTCGAGCGCCCCGATGCGCAATTCCGCGGGACCGATGCCGTCGAGCGGGGAGAGCGCGCCGCCGAGCACGTGATAGCGGCCGCGATACCGCTGACTGCGCTCGATCGCCTCCAGATCGGCGGGCTCTTCGATGACACAGAGTTGCGTCGAGTCGCGGGCGTCATCCGAACAGATCGCGCAGGGAGACGCCGGCACGAGATCGAAACAGATCTCGCAGAGCACGATTTCCTTCTTCACGCGGCCGATCGCGTCGGCGAGCTGCTGGCTCACCGCGTCGGGTGCCGAGAGCAGATAGAAGGCGAGCCGCGTGGCCGACTTTTCTCCGATGCCCGGAAGCCGGCGCAGGGCCGTGACCAATCGCTCGACCGGGGGCGAGGTGCGCATCAGCCGGGCGTGACGGGGGTCGCGGGGCCGGAGCCCGGGCCGGCCATCTTTCCGACCTCGTCCTGCATCAGGCGCTGCGCCGCGAGCAGCGCCGCATTGACCGCCGCGCCGATCAGATCCTGCAGTAGCGCGCGATCGCTGCCCGGGACGAGCGAGGGCTCGATCTCGATCGCGAGCACGCGCATCTCGCCCGAAACGCGCGCCGTCACCATGCCGCCGCCCGACGAGGCCTCGACGCTGCGCGCGGCGAGCGTGCGCTGCACCGCCGCGAGCTGTTGCTGCATCTGCTGTGCGCGGGCCAGCAGTTCGTCCCAGTCCGGCGGGCTCACGGCGTCTGCCTGATTGCGCCACCGAGCGGGCGAATCTCGACGATTTCACCCGCGAGCAGCTCGATCGCCGCGTTGACGGCGGAGTGGTCGAGCGCCTGTTTGCGTCGTCGTCGGACGGCCTCGATCGATCGATCTGGATCGGGTCCGGAGGGCACGACCGGCGCGGCCGTGACCTCGACTCGGATCGCGCGACCGAAGACGTTCGCGCACAGCGATTCGAGGGCGCCGGTGCGGGCCCGAAGCCGCTCGGCCGCGAAATCGGCGCCGAGTTCGATGCAGAGTCGGTCGGACGCGCGCAGCCGAATCCGACCCCCGTCGAGGGCCCCGTAGAGCGCGAGATCCTGCTCGCGCGCGAGGGCACGCAGTCGATCGAAGAGCGCCTCGTCGGAGATCGCCGGCACCGGTTCTTTCGAGGTCGCCGCCGGTGCCTCCGGCGCGCCGACACCGGACGGTGTCGGCGGGTCGCGCGGTTCGCTGGCCGCCGTGCGTGATTCGGTTCGCGGAGTCGCGGAAGGGCCTCCCGCGCGGCCAGCCGCCGAACCGGTCTGCGGTCTCGCGCCGGCGCCTGCCGGCCTTCCGCCGGACGTCGGGCCCGGCTCCGGCAGGTCGCCCGCCGAGAGACGCCGCTCCAGCGCATCGAGTCGCGCGAGCAGCCGTGCGACGTCGTCACCCGACGCCATCGTCGCGAGACGCACGAGCGCCATCTCGAGCACGGCGAACGGTTGCGGCGTGATTCCGAGATCGTCCTGCTCGCGAACCAGCGCGCGAAACATGCGCCGCAACCGCGCCTCTTCGGTGCGTCCGGCGAGCGCGCGCAGTTCGGTGATCTCCGCTTCGTCGCCCTCGACCAGTCCGGCGCCGTCGTCCGCGACGCGCAGCACGACGAGATCACGCAACAACTGGAGCAGTTCGCCGGCGAGGCGACGCGCATCGATGCCGGCTCGATTCGCGCGCGCCGCTGCGGCGAGCGCGTCGGCGGGTTTCGCGTCGATGCAGGCTTCGACGATGCCGACCAGAACGCGGCGATCGGTCAGATCGAGTATCTCCGCGACGCGCGCGGGATCGACGGTCTGCCCGCAGGCGGCGACCACCTGATCGAGCAGCGTGAGGGCGTCGCGCAGCGATCCGTCGCCTTCGCGCGCGATCAGCGAAAGGCTTCGTTCGCCGACGTCGATCTTCTCTTCGCGCGCGATCGCGGCGAGTCGCGTGACGATCTCGGCCGACGAGAGCCGCCGCAGATCGTGACGCTGGCAGCGCGAGACGACCGTGTACGGAATCTTTTCGGGGTTGGTGGTGGCGAAGACGAAGAGGCTGCGGGGCGGCGGCTCTTCGAGCGTCTTCAGCAGCGCGTTGAAGGCCTGCGTCGAGAGCATGTGGACTTCGTCGACCACGTAGATTCGGTGCTTGCCCGGCGCCGGCGCATAGCGAATCGATTCGATCAGCTCGCGGACGTCGTCGACGCTGGTGCGACTCGCCGCGTCGATTTCCTGCACGTCCGTGCTGGTGCCCGACAGGATGTCGCGGCATGCACCACAGAGGCCGCAGGGCTCGGGGGTCGGGCCGCGCTCGCAGTTGAGACAGCGGGCGAGGATGCGAGCGAGCGTGGTCTTGCCGACACCGCGCGGGCCCGTGAGCAGCAGTGCGTGCGGAACTCGGCCGAGTTCGATCGCGTTGCGCAGCGCGCGGGTCACGTGGTCCTGCCCCGTGACCTCGTCGAATCCGCGCGGACGCCACTTTCGAGCGAGAACCTGGTAGCTCACGGGGGGAGCGTCCTCTCGGGTTTGGTCGCGTTCGCGTGCTGCCGGACGTCGTCCCGCGGTGAGGCGAGATCGCAGGGCGCCCCCGGCCGCAACCGAGGCCTCGTTACCGCTGCTTCCTTCCGGACCTGACGGGGTTCGCGAAGCTCGTGATCGGCCGGGACCCTGCGATCATGTCTCACCGCGGCACGGCCGAGGCTACCCGACGCGGGTCGGCCGCGGCAACGCCGGCATGGCGCGCGTCCATTCGAACGCGAGGCCCGCGCGATCCGCGGGCGAACGCGCTCAGCGGCCGAAGAGCCAGACCGCTCCGCGCGCGCAGAGGCCGCCGATCAGCGCCGACGCGGGCAGTGTCAGCAACCAGGCGAGCAGGATGTCTCGCGTCAGGCCCCAGCGGACGGCGGAAAGTCGCTGCGTCGCGCCGACGCCCATCACCGACGTGGTGATGACGTGCGTGGTCGAGACGGGAAAGCCGAACCACGCAGTCCCGAGAAGCACCGCCGACGCCGCCGTTTCGGCGGCGAATCCGTGCGCCGGTGTCAGCTTCACGAGCCGCATGCCGAGCGTTCGGATGATGCGCTTACCGCCGGACCACGTGCCGAGGCCGATCACCGCAGCCGATGCCAGTTTCACCCAGAGCGGAACCGTGAGGTCGGGAATCGCGTGGCTCGAGAAGAGCGCGAGCGTGATCACGCCCATCGTCTTCTGGGCGTCGTTCGAGCCGTGACTGAACGCCATGAACGATGCGGAGACCGTTTGCGAGATGCGAAAGCCGCGCATCGCCGAACCGGGATGCGCACGTCGAAACGACCAGTAGATCACGACCATCAGGAGAACCCCGACCACGAATCCGATCAGCGGAGCCGCGACCGTCGGGATCAGCACCTTGCGCACGATGCCCTGCCAGAGCACGAGATCCGAACCCGCCGTGGCGTAGACCGCGCCGGCGACTCCGCCGACCAGGCAATGCGACGAACTCGACGGCAGCGCCCACCACCAGGTCAGCAGATTCCAGAGGATGGCCCCGACCAGTCCGCCCAGCATGACGACCGGCGTGACGGCCACGGGATCGACGATTCCGCTCGCAAGCGTGGCCGCGACGTGGGTCGAGATCAGAGCCCCGAAGACGTTCAGGACCGCCGCGCCTGCGAGGGCGATGCCCGGCGGGATCGCGCGCGTCGAGATCGACGTCGCGACGGCGTTGGCGGCGTCGTGGAAGCCGTTGGTGAAGTCGAAGATCAACGCGATCGCGACGACCGCGAGGAGGAAGGGATCCATCAGGCGTTCTCGAGCACCACGCCTTCGATCACGTTCGCCACGTCTTCGCAGCGATCGATGGCATCCTCGAGGTTTTCGTAGATCTCTTTCCACTTGATCAGCATCTTTGGATCGTTCTCTTCGCGAAAGAGGCGTGCGGTCGCGCGGCGCAGCAGCCGATCGTTCTCCTTTTCGACCCGCTTCACGGTGCCGCAAAGCCGGCGGATCCCCGCGCCGTCGACCTTCTGGCCCAGCGCATCGACCGTCTTCTTCAGCGCCTCGACGATCTCTACGAGGTGCGCGGCCATCGGCGCGATTTCCGGCGTCGGCGTGACGACGCCATAGAGTTCGATCCGCTGCGCCACGGCTTCGATGTGGTCGAGAACGTCGTCGATCTGACTGCTGATGCAGTGGATGTCGCTGCGTTCGATCGGCGTCACGAACGAACGATGCAGCGCTTCCATCGTCTCCTGACAGATCGCGTCGGCTTCGTGCTCGACCGCATGGATGCGCGCCACCCGATCGGCGGTCGAACCCGCTCCCAGGTTGCCGAGCAGTTCGCGGAGCAGATCCGCGCCATCCACGCAGAGCGCGGCGTGCCGGGAAAAGAGTTCGAAGAACACGGGGCGCTTTGGAAGCAGGCGACGAAGCAACGGGAGCCCTCCCTCGGGGCAGACGGATACCAGCGCGCCGGTCGATTGGACATGCGCCGCAGAAAGATTTTCGCCCGAAGGCCCGATCGTCTCCGCGCCAGGGCGATTCGACTCGCCCCCGCTCGCGACGCCGGCGGCTCCGGTCAGGGCAGGAACGGGAGATCGAAGTTCGGATTCGTCCAGTAGAGGTTCGGATCGCCCGTGTCCGGGACCAGCACACCCGGGGTCGGCGAGACGTTCACCCAGTGCTGGAGAATCGTTCCGTACACGTCGCGGATGTCGGTCGAGCGGAACGGATCGGCCGGGTTTTGCGAGTACGCGGTGTTGCCGTCGTCGAACAGTGAGGCGGGATGAATGTTCGGGTGGTTGCCGTAGAGGCCGCCGTTCACCGTGCCGCCGATCACGAACATCGGGCCCTGCGAACCGTGATCGGTTCCGTTTTCGTTCTGCTCGATCCGACGCGAAAACTCGCTCCAGACCAGCATGCAGACCTTCTGCGCGATGCCGAGATCGCGCAGCTCTTCGTAGAAGACTTCGATCGCGTCTCCGACCTCCGCGAGGAGCTGGTGGTGCTGGCCGTTCGGGTCGGCGCCACCCTGATCGGAGTGCGTGTCGAAACCGCCCTTCTCGACCTCGAAGTAGCGAGCCTCGACGCCCGGCTGTCCGGTGTGGACGCCGTAAATCACCTTCGCGACTTCGCGCAGGCGGCGCGCGAATCCCGTGTCGAGCGCGGAGTACTGGCTGTTCCACGACGGGCGATCGGCCACGTAGAGCGCGTGCAGCGGCTGATGGCTCTCGGTGCTCGCGAGCGCTGCGGCTCCCGTGTTGCCCACTTCGCGCTTGCGTCCGGACGCGCCGGCGGCGATCCCGTGCAGCGCCGCGAAGGCCGTGCGCTTCGCCGCCTTGTCGTCGTCGTACCAGTCGTCGTACGGAAATTCGAAGTCGGCGAGACGCGAGACCGAGAGCACGCTGGTCGTGTTCTGTACGAACTCGCCGGCGACGCTGTCGCGAATGTTGACCGCCGGGACGTCGGTCGCGCCGAACTGGCTCGCGAGCACGCGTCCCAGCCATCCCGTCGACACGGTGGACCCGATCGGAGACCCGGTCTCGAACACGTTTCGGCTTTCGTCGTGCGAGAGGCTCCAGTCCGGGTATCCGCAGCCCTGAATCGTGGCCACGGCGCCGTACGCGTTCTGCAGGCGCCACAGACCGGCGAGGCCGGGGTGCAGGGCGAGCGTCCCGCCCGTTCCGGGATCGGTGCCGAGCAGTGTGTTCTGCAACTGCGCGGGCGTGATTCGGACGCCTCCGTTCGCCGACGAAAACCGCGCGGACTCGTAATCCGTGCGCAGGGTTCCCGCACCGTTGGCGTACGGAACCACGGTGTTGAGGCCGTCGTTTCCGCCGCCGAGGCAGATCACGACGAGGAATCGGTCGCCGAGCGAGTCGGCGAGCGCTCGCTGCGCGAACGGACCCGAGAGCAGGCCGCTGCCGAGAAACGATCCGCCGGCGACGAGACCGCTGCGCTTCAAGAACTGGCGTCGCGAGATGGCCATCAGAGGACTCCTAGTGGAGCTGGTAGGTCGGCGATTGGAGCAAGAGCGAAAACAGACCGTGCAGTTTTCGGTTGCGTACGTCGAAGTCGAAGAGATCGAGGCTCGACACGGCGCCGCCGTCCGTCAGGTACGAGATCAGTGCGTTGCGCTCGGCGATCGACACCGTGTCTCTGATTCCGAGGACTCCCGTCACCGCGTCGACGATCGCCGTGGGATCGGTCAGCGCGAGGTCGATCAACTTCTCGGGGCGAAGCTGGTAGCTGGTCTTGCCGCGCGCGGCGGCGACGTCGCGCGCGAAGTCGTATCGGGCCAGCAGGCTCGCGCTGTTCACCCACGAACCTTCCCAGTCCCAGCCGAAGACCGACGGTGGCTGGATCACCGTCTGTCCCATGTCGGCCAGCAAGTCGCGTACGGAGCGATAGTCGCCGCCGTCGACGTACGCCCACTGCCCCTTCGGCTTCATCCCGAGCAACCGAAACGTGCTCACCACGTAGTCGATCGGCCACTTCAGCGAGACGGGAGCGGCGGCGTACTCGAAGAACGCGTCGTGGACGAAGATTTCGCGCAGGAGCGGCGTGATCTCCCAGCTCGACGCGAAGCCGCTGGCCGCGACGATGCCGTCGACCACGGTCTTGACCGCCGGGGTGACGATCGAAAATCCATCGTGGCAGAAGAACTCGAGCAGGCGCCGGGTGATGCGACGCGCGACCGTGTTGTGGCCTTCCGAGTCCGTGTGCGCGAGCAGGACGTTCACGACTTCGGCGGCTTCGCCCGCGCCCTCGCCGGCGATCGGCACGAACGATCGGCCCGCGACACCGAATCCGCCGCGCACCGTGAAGATCACCTTCGGTCCGCGTTCGGGAAACTCGGCGGTGAAGTCGTGCTCGTTCGCGTCGAAGATCGGTTTTCCGCTGCGCCAGTCGTAGGTCCAACCGGTGAACGCGCGTGCGACCTGAACCACGTCGCTCTGCAAATAGTTCGGCTGGCCGGCGAAGTCGAACACGCCGAGCGTGAACAACTCCATCAGTTCGCGTCCGTAGTTCTCGTTCGGTACGGCCTTTCGATTTCGGACCGTGTCGAGGAATTCGATCATCGCCGCGTCGGAATTGATCGCGAGCAGCAGCGAACGGAAATTCCCCTTCGAATGCAGGCGCAGCGTCTTGTTCTGGTTGCCCATCAGCTTCGTGCTGTTCACCTTGTCGAAGCTGGTCGCGAAGTGGTCGTGCCAGAAGAGCGTCAGCTTTTCTTGCACGGGATGCGCCGCGCGAATCATGTACTTGAGCCAGCTGTCGTGCAGGTTCTCGACGTACCGGCCCGACGGTTTGAAGCTCGCCGTCTTGAATCCGAGCAGTTCGTCGGCGGCGGTGCCACGCGACTTTCCGACGAGCTTCGTGACGTCCGCCGGTTTGGCCCCAAAGCCGACGCGGCGCAGCAGGTGCTCGGCATCGCCCCGGGTGAGGATCGTGTTCGCTCCGCCCATTCTCGACTCCACGTCCGCGCGGGACGATCTGGCAGGACCTCGAATCTCGCTGCGGCGACGGCCGCGTTTCGTCGCCGTCGAATCAGAACGTGCCGGGCACCCAGCCCGTCTCGGGTGCGCCCGCCTCGATCCAGCGTTCGATCACGGTGACGAGCGCGTGATTGAGACGCGGCTTTCCGCGGGGCATCCGGGCCCCATACGCGGTGCTCGGAAGCGTCATCAGCTTTCGATGAAGAAGGCTGGCAGCGGGATCGCCCGGCGTGACCCGGTTCCAGCCCGCGGCGAGTGCTGCGGCGTTGGTCGGCACGACACCGACGAGATTCGCGAACGCGGCACCGCTCTCGAGCAGCAAACCGGCGGCGCGCGACTGGGAATCGTGACATCCGGAAAGCGCACACGACTGATCGAAGATCTGGCGCTGGATTCGATCGAAGGTGCTGCCAAAGAACAGCAAGGGGTCGCAGCCCGCGACGGGGGAGGGGTCGCAGCGGAGACGGACCGTGTCCGCATCTTCGAATACGCGCCCCATACGCGGCGTGGAGGTGGCCTCGAGCCGGAGCGTCTTCGTGCCCGAGAAACAAAGGTTCGCGAAGAAGGGACCCTTCACCGAAACCGTGAAGTTCGTGGCGAGCGTACAGGCATCGGGAATCGTCGACGGGAGGTCGAGCCCGTTGATGCGGGTTTGCAGGGCCTGAAACTCGGGGTCGAACTTCGGGTCTCCGTCGTCGATCGCATGAGCGACCGACACGGCCGCCACCCCGTTCATGTCGCAGACGGTGGGAGCGAAGGTGTCATTCAGGCAGACTGCGACCGGAAACGTGCAGCGACCGTTCACCACTCCGTCCGCATCGCAGGTGTCCCCGTCTGCACAGCGGAAGTGTCTGGGCGCGGTCGAGGGGAAGTTGGCTTCGCCGAAGAACACCGAAAGGCAATCCGTTCCCGTGCCCCCTCCGCCGCCGAACTCGAACGGAGCCGCCGTGGCCAACGGAACCGTCGCGAGCCAGACGAACGTGAGCAGGATCGAAAGCCGCGTCATGGGCCGAGAACCTCGCGCCTGCCCTTGTACACCCCCCGATTGGGCGGATGCAACCCGGAACTGCATGCACCCGATCGCGAATCGAGTTGTCGCAATTTCCATGCACTCTCCATTCCGGGGGCGAGCCGAATTCGGCACACGATCACTCCACTGCTCGGGCGATGCGCGGCCGGACCGCGTGAGGACGCTCACGGCGGATGCTCGCCGAGAACTTCGATGCACGTGCGAGAGCGGGGATCGGTGAGCGCCGGTCGAGAACCGGGGAATCGCACTCGGGCGACACACCGCGCGCTTCGATCGAGTTCTCGCCGAGAGCCCCCTCGACTTCGAAGCTCCGTCGCGCGTCCGGCCTCGACGACGAGCGCGGGACGAAGAATTGTGATTCGCCGCCGGGTCATTTAGTCTGGCGCGATGCGGCCGAACCAGGGTTTTCTACACGAAATCGGGGAGCATCCGCCGTTGCTCGGTCGAAAGGTCGCACTCACAATGCCCGGAACGAATCGATGGATCACCGTGGTCGGGCTCGCCGGGTGTGCGACCGAGCGGTCCCTCTTCACCGAATGAGGTCATTCATGGCTCTTCAGTCTCTTTCCACGCGCGATCTTCGGCGCGAACTCGATCGCCGCCAGTCCGGCGTCAAGAAGCTTCAGGTTCAGCGCGCTGCACTCGCGAAGCGCATCGCGGCCATCGACGAAGAGCTCGCGGAGTTCGGGATTGCCGCCGCGTCTCTCCGGAGCGTGGGCGCGGGGAAGCGCGGCGCTGCAAAAGGCGCCGGGCGCAAGCGAGCAAAGAACGACATGACGCTGCCGCAGGCGATCATGAAGCACGTCGCGGTGGGCGTGACGGTCTCTCCCGCGCAGGCGGCGCTCGCCGCGAAGAAGGCGGGATACAAGAGCTCGAGCGCGAACTTCGGCATGATCGTCGCGAACGCGCTCGCGAAGGACAAACACTTCAAGAAGCTCGGGCGCGGCCGTTATCAGCGCGCGCGCTGAAGCGAGTGCGCGCCGCCGGTCCTTCGGATCGGAGCGGTGGCGCGCGCCGCCGTCGTCCGTCGCGATTTCGCATGTGTCCCTCGTCTGATCCGGCGTCGCGCGCGTTCGATCCGCACGCAGCGACACCGAACCCCTTCGCGCCGTACGTGCTCGAGCCGACCCGCGCCGCGCCCGCGGGCGTGCCGCTCGTTCGCAGCGACGATTCCCACTGCGAACGGCCGATCCGTGCCACCCGTGCGCAGCGAACCGCCGGGCTGCTCGCACGGATTCGCGAGACGCCGCCGCCGCGACACGTCTCGGCGCTCTTCCACGAAATCGGGCGCCTGCTCGCCGGCGGGCCCGCGCACCTCGGCCTCTTCGAAGCCGCTCTCGACTACGTCGAGGCACGGCTCGATTGTGCGGACTTCGTCCTCCACGGCGTGTTTCGGCTCGTCCTTCAGTTCGGCGACGACGAGCGCCTTCCTCGCCCGCTCGTCGATCGTGCCCGGCGAACGATTCTCGGCTTCAAGTACTGGCCCGACGAGCCGGGCCACGATTCGATGTGCAGCTGGACCGAGAATCACGAGATTCTATTCGCCTCGGCTGCACTGATCGCCGGCGAGCGCTGGCCCGACGCTCGTTTCACGAACGACGGCGAGCCGGGCTCGATGAAGCGGGATCGAGCACGAGCGCGCGTCTTGCGCTGGCTCGATCTGCGCTTTCGGACCGGATTCAGCGAGTGGCTCTCGAACGTGTACTACGACGAAGATCTCGTCGCGTTGCTGGCGCTGGTCGATTTCGCGCAGGACGACGAGATCCGTCGGCGCGCGGAGATGGTGACGGATCTCGTGCTCTTCGATCTCGCACTCCATCAATTCCGAGGCGTCTTCGCGTCGACGCACGGCCGGTCGTACGAAAACTCGAAGAAATGGGCCGCGGAAGAAAGCACCACCGACACGAGCCGGCTGCTGTTCGGGACCGGGTCGTTCGCGCGGCGCGAGAACATGAGCGCGATTTGCTTCGCACTCTCGCGATACCGACTCCCGGCGGCGATCGCCGCCGTCGCGGCGGACGTCGAGCGGGACGAGGTGCGCGTACGACAGCGGATGGGGATTCGTCTCGACCGACTCGCGCAATGGGGACTCGATCCGCTCGATTCCGAAGACATGATGGTGCTGCTGTCGCTCGAAGCGTACGCGCATCCCGCGACGATCGAGGGCTTCGTGCGATTGCTCGATCGCTTCGGCTGGTGGCAGAACGAGTTCTTTCGGCCCTTCGCGCGCGTGCGTCCGCTGATCACCGTTCTGCGACGATTGGGGCTGTTGCGGTTCGCGTTTCGGTGTCTCGCGGCCGACGCGTCCCGCAACGCACGCCCCGAAGTGAACCTCTTGACCCATCGCACGCCCGACACGCAGCTCTCCTCCGCTCTCGACTGGCGGCCCGGATCGGGTGGCGATCAGCAGCACGTCTGGCAGGCGACGCTCGGCCCCGACGCGGTGTGTTTCACGACGCATCCCGGCCCCCGCCGTGCGCGCTCTCCGGGCCACTGGACGGGCAGCGCGACGCTGCCGCGCGTGGGGCAGGTCGACGACGTGCTGATCGCGATCTACTCGATCCCGCGCCGTCCGTTCTTTCTCTATCCCAATCGGAATCGATTCACTCACGCCTGGTTTCCGCGCGATCGCTTCGACGAGGTGGTCGAACGCGCGGGCTGGTTCTTCGCGCGACGCGAAGACGGGTTTCTCGCCCTGCGCTCGCAGCGCCCCGCTCGCTGGAGCGACGCGGTCGGCGAAGATGCCGGACGCGAACTCGTCGCCGAGGGGCGCGACAACGTCTGGGTCTGCGAAACAGGACGCCGTGCGACGGCCGGATCCTTCGAGCGCTTCGTGGATCGAATCGCGGAGGCGGAGATCGTCTTTGGTCGTCGCCGCGTGCGTTACCGATCGCCCGCGCGGGGGACGATCTCGTTCGGCTGGCGAGGTCCGCTGCGCCACGAAGGACGCGACGTCCCGCTTCGCGAGTTCGCGCGCTGGGACACGCCGTATGCACGGGCCGACTTTCCGTCCGACGAGGTCGAGATCGCCTGCGGCGGGCATCGACTCCGGCTCGGCTGGGCCACGCTGTGTCGCGAGGTCGACGCGTTCAGTGAGTGATCGGCGCCGGGGCGGCGTCGTGCACGGGACCGAAGAACGCGGCGATCGATCGCGCGATCCGCTCTGGCTGTTCTTGAATCACCCAGTGCGTTCCGATTCCGAGCTCGATCACGTGTGCATCGTCGCAAAAGGCGGCGCTCGCGCGGGTCGACTCGGCGGGAATGAAGGCATCGCGCGCCGCGACGAGGATCTGCGTCGGAACCCGAACGCGTCGCTCGCCGCTCGCCACGACGGGATGGCGGAACGCGGCGCGATACCAGTCGACCATGGCGCCGAAAGCGCCATCTCGATCCCATGCCGAACGATAGACGTCGAGCTTCGCGTCGGGGAACGCGCCGGGTTCCGCGGTGTCGCGAAGAATCTTCGAGAGCACGCCCCAGTTGCCCCAGCGCGCCGATTCTTCCGGCAGCCACGGAATCCGGAAGAACGTTCGATACCACGAGATCGACGCACTTCGCGCCGGAGCGGAAGGCCGCACGTCGGGATGCGGCGTGCCGAGGACCACGAGCCGGCGGACCCGCTCGGGATGGCGGATCGCGAGGTTCCAGGCCACGGCCCCGCCCCAATCGTGTCCGGCCACGAACGCGTTCTCGAGGCCGAGGGCCGCGATCAGCGACGCGATGTCGTCGCCGAGCTGATCGATGCGAAACGATTCGATCTCGTGAGGCCGGTCCGAATCGCCCGCGCCGCGCTGATCCGGCACGATCACGCGAAAACCGGCGCGGGCGAGCGGCCCAATCACGTCTTTCCACGCGAACCAGAACTCCGGGAAGCCGTGCAGCAACACGACCGGCGGGCCCGCGGCTGGCCCGGCACGCACCACGTGCAGCGTGATCGCTCCGACCGCGATGCGATCGCGTTCGAGCGCGAGTCCCGTCTCGCGGCGAGCGAACTCGACCGCGTCGAGCCGCGGCTGATTCCCGGACCAGTGGGCGACCGCGCCCACCGCGAAGAGCAGCACGAGAACCGAGGCGAAGCGACGGAGCATGAACGCATCATACGCGCGCCGCGGCCCTGCCGGGCATGTGTCGATGCCCGGGAACTCCGGGCCGCGTTCTTTTCCGCCTTCGACGAAGCCCGGTCGGCTGTCCGGCAAGGGCGCCGCATCGCGCGCCCGAGAACGGCAGCGACCGTTCGCGCGCACGGCCGGTCTCACGTTGCCAGCAGATCTCCCAGCCAGAGCCGCTTCGCGAATCGCGCGCTCGATTCGCAAAGTGCGAAGCGCAGGCCGCGGTTCTCGATCAATCCGTGCACCTCGTCGAGCAGCGCGGGAACCTTCTGGATTTCGTCGATCACGACCAGATGGCCGCGCGGTGCATCGAGGAGCTCCTCGCGGAACAGAGCGGGCCTCGCCTGATATCGGAGAAAGTCGTCCGTGCGCAGCAGATCCACCCAGGTGGCATTCGGGTACGACGCACCGAGGAGCGAACTCTCGCCCGCCTGGCGCGGGCCCCAGCGGAAGAACGACTCGGTCGGGTTCTTCGACAGGTGCAGAGCACGTCGAAACATGCACTTTGGAGTGTCAGGATGATCGGAAGTGGCGCATTCGATTTCCCCGGCGCCGGGTTCCCCGCGCAGCGGCGAACTCGATCCCGTCTCCGCGAATCGCGCCCGTTCGTGATCGCCGTGCGGGCCCGGGAACCCGCCTCGAATGCCGTCAGTCCTCGACGCACCAGGCGCGGTACGCCACCGAACAGGAGGCGACGCCAACGGTCCATGGGGAGGTTCGGGTGGCGCTGCTGCCGCTCCACAGGTCTGCCCAGACGGCGGTCGATCCCGTCGAACTGGCCGCGCTCGTCGTCCAGACATTGCAGTTGCTGAGGGTTCCGGTGTCGCTCGTGCCGAAGCCGGTGCGGATCCAGCCCTGGTACAGCGGCGGGCCTGCGCCGGCGTCCGCGATCGACGCGCCGCGCGCCGAGTCGTATTCGAGCACCGAGATCGTGTGCAGCTCGGCGAGGTGCGCCATGTGAAAGCCGGTCGCGCACGCGGCGAGCGCGGCGTCTCCCTGGACGGCGGTCTGGGTCACGTAGTAGCGGCGCGCACCGCGACGCGAACAGCTTCCGTCGGCGCACGCGTTGCCGGCCGTGGCGTGGCCGCCGTCGAGGTCGGGAGCGACGTTTCCCGCGAACTGATTGCTCGCAAAGGCGACCTCGGCGCCAAACCGTCCACCTCGTGCGCCGTTCAGCGCCGCGGTGTTTCCGGTCGCCGAGCCCGAGGTCACCTCGATGCCGTCGCCGCCGTTTCCGGTCGAAGTGTTGTCGTGAATCGCACACTGGGCGCCGCAGTGAATGCCGTCGCCGCCGTTGCTCGTGATCACGTTGCCGCGCACGAGGCCCTCGCCGGTGAGCTCGATCGCATCGCCGCCGTTGTGATAGAGGCTCATGTCTTCCACTTTGCTCGACCACGCGAGGTGCACGCCGTCGCTGCCCATGCCGTGGATCGCACCGTTGCGCACCGTCACATCCGAACCGCCGGTGATCCCGGAGCCGCTGCCGGCGGGCGCGCACGACGCGGGTACGCCGCTGCAGGCGACGACACCGAAAATGCGGAAGCCGCCGAGATCGATCGTCACGGGGCCGGTGCTGACGGCGATCGCGGAGTCGCCCGGTGCGATCGGCCCGAGGTCGCCGGTCAGCCGGAAGCTGCGCGCCGGAGCCGAACCTGTGATCGTCACCGGGAAGCCGGCCGAATCCCCGGCAAAACAGCCGCCGGCAGCGAGCGCACAGCTTTGATTGATCTCGAGCACGCCGTCGCCGGCGTGGCTCACGGCCGGAAGCAACAGCAACAGCATCAGCAGCGAGGCGGCGAGCGGAGAACGCATCGGAGGTCTCCTCCTTTCACCGGTAGTGGCTCGTTTCGCGCGCGAGGTGTCGCGGGCGGGGCTGCGGGCGCCGGTCCGCCGCATCGGCGCGGGCGCTCCGTACTCGGTCGATGCCCGGAGGGGACGACGGTCGCACCGGCCTGCGCGGCACGCGGACGCGGCGGAGCGTTCCGCGCGCTGGTATGAATGCCCGGCGCGATGATGAACCCCGAGAGCACCGCTGATCGCACCGCCCGGGCGGTTTGCGC
>CAZDHU010000021.1:0-5950 GCA_964505355.1 uncultured Myxococcaceae bacterium
AGGCGCGATAGCCGGTGTGATATTCGGAGAGCTTCGCGCCACAGAGGGCGTTCTGTACCGCGGTGAGAAAGCGGTTGGCAATGTATTTGTAGGCCGGCATGCCGCCGCTGCGGGCCGTGCCGCCGAGGATGCGCGATCCGAGCACGGCGTCGTAGGGGCCGTCGGTGATCATGCTGACCATCGGCGCGATCAGCCGCGGTGAGTACTGATAGTCCGGGTGCAGCATGACGACGACGTCGGCGCCGAGTCGAAGAGCTTCCGCGTAGCACGTCTTCTGGTTGCCGCCGTATCCACGATTTCGCTCGTGCACCAGCGTGCGCAGACCCAGACGGCGTGCGACCTCGACGGTGTCGTCGCGGCTCGCATCGTCCGTCACGACCACCTCGTCGACGATGTCGAGAGGGATCTCGCGAACGGTGCGCTCGAGGGTCCTGGCCGCGTTGTATGCGGGCATCACGACGACGATCTTCTTGCCGTGGAACATGCGGTGTCCTGTTATGCTCGGCCGGAAGCGTGCCGCGTGGAGGCCCGCCCGGGTGGCGAAATGGTAAACGCGGGCGACTTAAAATCGCCTGGCCTCTGGTCATGCAGGTTCGAGTCCTGCCCCGGGCACCCTCGGTTCATCGATCGATCGGCGCCGGCAGACGCAGGCGGGCGCGGACTTCCGTACAGGCGAGCAGTGCGTCGAGGGTCGTGCGGTCGAGCAGCGTCATGCGCTGACACCCGAACTCCGGCAGCTCGAGTTCGAGCCGATAGATCTCGCGCGGATCGCGCAGCACGCAGCGGATGCGAAACGAACCCGCTTCGCCTCGCAGTATCTGGTCGCGCAGCGAGTCGACGATCCGATGCACGCGTCGCGCGGTGCGCAGGGCGGGCGGTAGCGCGAACTCGAGGCTGCGTTCGCGGCTCGAGATCTTGTACATGCCCGTTCGGTTCGGACGCGACGACGCCATGGCCGCGCGAGCATACCCGCCTCGCCGCGAAGGGATCAAGCGAATCGTTCCTGATCAGCGTGCGCGCGAGCGCGTCGGCTGCGCGCGCAGCCATTCGTCGAGCCGATCGAGTACGGCCGGCTCACCCCCGAGAAACTCGATGCCGACGCCGACGTTCGCATCGGCGGTTGCCGCGGCACCGATCACGCGCGTCGACCATTTGACCCGGCCGGCGGCTTCCACGCTTTCCCCGGACGGCAGCGTCATCTCGAGCAGCAATCGGCGTCCGGGAGCGTACGGTTCGGTCGTGCGCACGTAGATCCCGCCCCGCGAGACGTTTGCGCACCATTCGCGCGATGCGCGAAAGAACGATCGCCCGGTGAAGCGGTCGGTTTCAGGATCGATCGTCGAAATGCGCACCGGCGCGCGCACGGGAACGCGTTCGTGTCTTCGTCGGTCGGCGGCACTCGCGTACATGGTGGTTTCCCTCCCGAGCCCCCCATCGGTCGAAACGCCGATCCGGCTTGAGTGGATGTGCGGGATCGCGAGTGCCTCCCAATCCCCTCAAGGCGGTCGGTGGACCCGTCGATGCAACCGCCGAGGGCAGGAGGACGGAGACGCGATGGACGACACGACCGAGCGGACGCTGGATGACGCCTTCGAACTCGAATCTCCCTCGGCGGCGAGACTCGGGCTCGAGCCCGGCGAGCGGGTGCGACTGCTCGCGGGCAGCTCGCACACGCTGCTGCTCGGCCGGGAGCGCCTCGGCGAGCCAGTCGTCGATGGCCTGGTGCTCGCGGCCGATCTGTCGATGCTTCCCCTCGCCGATCTCTTGCGCACGGTCGGTGAGTCGCGTCTGTCCGGGCTGCTGCACGTGACCGCAGGCGAACACGCGAAGTCGCTCCATCTCCATGGTGGCGAGGTGGTCTTCGCCACTTCGAATCAGCCGCTCGACCGACTGGGAGAGAGTCTGGTCCGCGCGGGTGTGCTCACGCTCGAACAGTTGCGCGAAGCCGAGCGAGCCTTCGCGAGCGGCCAGCGCTTCGGCAAGGCGCTCGTCGAGCGAGGTCTTCTGACGCCGCGCGAACTCTGGCATGGCGTCAAGTATCAGGTCGAAGAAATCGTGCGCTCGCTCTTTCTCTACGAACGGGCGCGACTCTGGCTCTGGCAGGGGCCCCTTCAGGCAGACAACGTCGTGCGACTCGCACTCCCGCTTCCGCGTCTGATCAGCGAAGGCATCGCGCGTCGCGACGAAGTGCAACGCCTCGTTCGAATGCTCGACGACGATCGGGTGCGAATCGCGAGCGTGCCCGAGGCGGAGCCGAATCTGGCGGCGAACGAACGCGTGCTCTGGAGCGCACTCGGCAGCGAAAGTTCGTTCCGCGCGGCACGTGAACGTGCCGGGCTCGACGCCGTGACCGCAGCGCGCTGGATTCATCTGCTCCGTCTTGCCGGCGCGGTGCGACTCGTGCGCGCGCGCGAGGCCACCGCCTACTTCGGCGAAGAAGACCTCGTGGTGCACGACGAAGAGGCGGTGCGCGAACGCGTCACCGGTTACTCGAAGTTGCTGTCCATGCTGGCCGCGCCGATCGTCGCCGCCGAGGGCGATGCGCCGCTTCGCGAGCGACTCGGCCGCGCGGTCGAGGAACTCGCGGCTCGTTTCCCCGACTTGTTGCGCGGCGTCGCGCCCGGTCCGGGCGCGAGTTTCGACCCCGAGGCACTGGCGCAGCGAGCGGTCGCGCTGGCCGACGCGGCCGAAGATCAGGTCGACGCCGCCTTCGAAGAGCTCGCGTCGTATCTGGCCTTCGAGCTGCGCAACCATCCCGCGGTCTCGAATGCCGAGTCGGTCCTCGACGCAGCGGCCGATCTTCGCGCTAGCTTCGGACTCTGACGCGCACGATCCGGGGTACGCGTCGCCGCCCGTCGCGCACGCACCGCGGATCGCGAATCGACGGGAAGTGATCGCCGCGCAGGCCACGCGGCGCTCTTCGGCTGACACGATCCGGTGTCGGGGATTCGATGTTCGACACGCCGCGCGAACGGCTCGCCGTCGCACTCGACGTTCCCGATCTCGCGCACCAAACCGATTTGCTCGCGCGCCTCGCGGGCGAGAGCGCGTGGACCAAAGTCGGGCTCGAACTCTTCATCGCGTGCGGACCGGCCGCAGTCGAAGCGGCCGCGAAGCAGAGTCGCGTCTTTCTCGATCTGAAGCTGCACGACATTCCCGTCACCGTCGCACGCGCCGTCGCGTCGGCAGCGCGCCTCGGCGTTTCGCTTCTGACGGTGCACGTGGGCGGTGGTCTCTCGATGCTCGAGGCCGCCCGTGACGGCGCCTGCGAGGCGGCCGCAGCGAGCGGGCGCGAGCGCCCGCTGCTGGTCGGCGTCACGCTGCTGACGAGTCTCGGCGCTGCCGATCTTCCCGCGCTCGGGGTCTCGGGCGGGGTGCGCGATCACGTTCTTCGCCTGGTCGATCTCGCGCAGCGGGCCGGACTCGACGGGGTCGTTTGCGCGCCTCAGGAGGCCGCATCGATTCGCGCGCGAACCGGCCCTGGCTTTCGCATCGTGACGCCGGGCGTGCGCCCGACGGGGTCGGCGGCGGACGATCAGGCGCGGTTTGCGACGCCCGCGGAGGCCATCGCAGCCGGTGCCGACTTGCTCGTCGTGGGACGGCCGATCACCCGCGCCGTCGATCCAGCGACCGCGACACGCCACGTCGTCGCAGAGATCGCGACCTCACTCGGGTCTGCACGGTGACGGCGCGCGATCGGCGAGATCGCGGTCCGGCATCGGGTGGGCGCAAGCGTACGGGCGCGAATCGACCGGCCGGCGCGCAGCAACCGGGAGCGCCGCAGGGCAGGCGCGGCTCACCGCACCGCCGGGCCGAAACGGCCGAAGGGAGTCCGCCCGCCGTCACGAAGCCCGCGCCCGCGGAAGAGCGGATCGAGCTTCGAGGCGAGCTGCTGTCGGGCTGGCACTGCGTTCGGGAGGCGCTGCGTGCCGGAAGAAGGCCGCTCTACGGGCTGCTCCTCGCCCCCGGGGTCGAGGCAGCGCCGCGGGTCGAGCTGATCGAACTGGCCGACGCGCGAAGTGTGCCGGTGGTCGAAGTCTCGAAGGGCGCGCTGCGGATGCTTCCCGAGGGCGAGCGCGCCTATGGAGTCGGGCTCGATGCCGGTGCGCTGCCGGGCGTTCCGCTGGCGGACCTCGCCGGTCACGGCGACGCGGGGCAGCGCTTGCTCGTGGCGCTCGACGGGATCGAAGACCCGCAGAATCTCGGGGCCATCGCGCGGGTCGTCGACGCCGCGGGCGCGGGCGGTCTGATTCTCACCGAACGCCGTGCTGCTCCGGCGAGTTCAGCCGCCTCGAGGGCGAGCGCGGGGGCGATCGAACACCTGCCGATCGCGCGGATCGGCAATCTCCGGCAGGGACTCGAACGCCTGAAAGAAATGGGCTTCTGGACGCTCGGGCTCGACTCGGGTCTGGGGATCGACCTCTTCGGCCTTCCGGATCCCGTGGTCCGCGGTGATCTCGTGGTCGTACTCGGGGCGGAAGGGCGCGGGCTGCGACCCGGGCTGGCTCCGGTTCTCGATCACCGGGTCCGGATCCCGATGCAGGGGCACGTCGGGTCGCTCAACGTGGCGACGGCAGCGGCGGTGGCTCTCTTCGAGCTTTGTCGGCGCCGCGCGAGGCCCGGCGCGCCCGTCGGAAGCCCCTGACAGGGGCACCGAAACTGTGATTCACGAGATGCGGAGCCGGCGCCGGCAAGGGCCACGCTGCGCGCCGTGGCTCGCCGCGGCCTCTCGGCCGCGGCGGCGCGTGACTTCCGCTCCGTGTGGCCCTTGCCGGCGCGGCGTCACGTTGTCTTCGGCAACCCCTGAGTCCGAGGAATTGGCGCCCCGTCGTTCACGGGCCCGCGTCGCGGGGCGCCCCGCTCACTGCGGAACGCTCGTTCTCGTCGGATTCGCGGTTGCCGCTCGCAAATCACCCGTCTATCCTGCGCCGCGTTCCTCTGCGCGCGCTGGCGTAGCTCAACTGGTAGAGCAGCTGATTTGTAATCAGCAGGTTAAGGGTTCGAGTCCCCTCGCCAGCTCCGTGGACGAAGATTTTGCTTCCGGCAGCCGGAATCGGCCGCAGTCGAAAAGGTTGGATGGGGCATCGGATCACGCCTCTCGTCGTGAGTCGATCCCGGGCAGACTCCGCTCCGTCATCGATTGCATGAGCAATCGAAAACAGGGGTGTGGAGCCTTGTACGCTTTTCGTCTGCGGAGCAGTGCGAGCGAATTCGGCGAATCGGGATGCGCGAAGCGGTGGGGCCGGCCAGCAGGCGGAGGATCTCGTCGAGGGCACGTCCGGTCTGGAGAGGTACCGAAGCGGCCAAACGGGGCAGACTGTAAATCTGCTGGCTCACGCCTTCGGAGGTTCGAATCCTCCCCTCTCCACCACGGACGCGTCACGGGCCGGGCTGGATGCGGGGAGCGACAAACGTTCGATCCGACGCGGTGCACGCATCGGAGCAGGGGCAGGGGGAGCGCGAATCAGGATGCGCCGACGGCGAGGCGAGACCGGTGGGTTCGCTCGCGCGGAGCGAGTTCACGGTTGAAGCGTGTTCGAGCGGGAATAGCTCAGCTGGCTAGAGCACGAGCCTTCCAAGCTCGGGGTCGCGGGTTCGAATCCCGTTTCCCGCTCCACGCGCGACCGCGGCGCGCATCGGACGACGGCGTGGTGTCGGATGGGGAACGGAAAACCGGGCCCACGTAGCTCAGTCGGTAGAGCACGTCCTTGGTAAGGACGAGGTCACCGGTTCGATTCCGGTCGTGGGCTCCAGATAGTCCGTCGGACAGGCGGTCCGCCGGATGGACAGATCATCGGCAGGAGAGACGAGCGATGGCGAAGTCGAAGTTCGAGCGGACGAAGCCGCACGTGAACGTGGGGACGATTGGACACGTGGACCACGGCAAGACGACGTTGACGGCGGCGATCACGCAGCGTCAGGCGTCGAAGGGTTTGGCGGAGAAGATGAA
>CAZDHU010000022.1:0-15105 GCA_964505355.1 uncultured Myxococcaceae bacterium
CTCGACGCGCGGCTTGCACGAGAGAACGCACGGGAAGCGCGCGCGGCGGCCGCGGCGACGACTGCGCCCGCGAACACCGGCACCAGCACGCTGCGCAAATCGGATGCCGACGACCCCCGACGCATCCTGCTGGTCGGCGCCAAACTCGTGCTGGAAACCGCGCTGCACGAATCGCTTCGACTGCGCGGCCTCGACGTGATCCTCGCCCGCGGTGCCAACGAAGCGCTTCGCGTCTTCGATACGCGCTCGCCGGAGTTCGTGCTGACGGAAGCGCGGCTCGACCGCTTCGAAGGCATCGAGTTGATCCACGCGCTGCGCGCGCTGCCCGGCATCGAGGATGTCCCGGTGGCGCTGCTCGACGATCGTGCGCGACCCGAGTTGCGCGAGACGGCGCGCAGGGCGGGTGCGGGCGGCTATCTGGTTCGCCCGCTCGATCCGCCGCGCTTCGCCGCGGCTCTCGCCGAACAGGTCCGACGGCCGCGACGACGACGCTTCACGCGCCTTCCCCTGCGCCTCCACGTGCAGGCGGCCTCGAACGGCGCGATGGGCACGACCTCCGATCTCGGCCGCGGTGGGATGTTGGTCTGGAGCGAGGACGGGATTCCGGTGGCAGACGTCGATCGCTGGACGGTCCGGCTGCCATGCGCGGGCGAACCCGTCGAAGTCGAGGCCACGACCGTGCACCGACGCTCGCGCCCCGGCGAAGGCCGCCAGGGGTTCGGGCTGCGCTTCCGCCGCTTCGCAGGCGACGGAGCGGCGAGACTGCTGTCCTGGCTGGCGCGACTGCGCGAAGAAACACGCGCAGCGCTCGATTGAAGGCGTGACCCGCCGGTTGGGTCAGTGACCCCGGCGCAGCTCTTCGGTCGCCTTCTGAACGTCGCTGTCCATGATCGTCTTGCGCTTGTCGGCGAGCGCCGAAGCCTCGGCCTGGCGCGCGAGCCGTGTGATGTAGTCCTCGGCAGCCGCTACCGCGAGATCGATGGCCGATCCCGAGATCCGCAGATTTCCGGCCGTCTTCGTGATCAATCGCTTCACCACCGCGTTCGGAAGGTCACTCATTCATTCCCCTCTCGTCTCACGCTGCTCGCCCGGCGCGGGACGAGTGCCGGTCCATCCTAGGAGCGGCGCTGCGACCCCGTCAACCCGTTCGTGCCTCGTCGCGCCGGAGGCGAAAGAAACGCACCACGTCGGCGACCAGTGCCGCGCCGTCGAAGTCGACCGGCACGACGTGCCCCGAGCGCTCGTAGCGGTGGACGATGCGCTCGGTCGAGCGCACCCGGCGCGCGATTTCGTCGGCATCCGCGGGGCGAGCGGTCGCGTCGAGCGCACCGTGCGCGACCAGAATCGGCTGCTGCACACGCGGCAACACCGACTCCACGTGACGCTGCAATCGAACGAGTTCGTGCACCGCGCGAAGTGGCATCACGGAGTAGCCGGGATGGCGGGCGCGTGCGGCGTCGTCGCGAATGTCCGATCCGCCGCGTTTCGCGAGATGAGGCCGGACGCGCCAGAGCAAGGGAACGGCCAGCCGCACGGGCAGCGAGAGTCGCAGCGGGGTTCCGATCGCAGCGATCGCATCGACTTCCCCCTCGGCGGCGAGTGCGAGCGACAGCAGTCCGCCCATCGAGAGGCCGGCGACGTACACCGAACGGTGTCGCTCGCGCAGCCGTCGCGCCGCGTCCCGCGCGGCATCGAGCCAGTCTCGCCACGAGCCGATCGCCGCGAGGTCTTCGGGGCGCGTGAGATGACCGGGCAGCGCGGGGCCCGCCGTCGCGAACCCCGCCGCGGCGAGCCCTTCGCCGAGCGGGCGCACTTCGTACGGAGTTCCGGTCAATCCGTGCAGGCAGAGTACGGCGGTCGCGCCGGCGAGATCCGCGCCGAACGCGAACGGGCCGGCCTCGACGCCCGCCGCATCGCGCTTCACGAACGACTCCGCGCCGCGTCTTCGGCGCTGCGCACGACCTCGCGCAGGGGCGCCCCGCTTCGGCGGGCCGCGCGACGGCAATCGTCGTACTCGGCCGAGACTTCGACGTGCCCCTCCGGATCGCGCGATCGCTTGACGCGAATCACCCCGAACGCAGTCGGCACGCGCAGCGACTCTCGTTCGAGCACCAGACGATCGAGTTCGACGGCGCGCACGCCGAGAGTTCCGGTTTCGCGCGCGATCGAGTGCGAGAGCGCAACGCGGTCCTGCGGTCGCGCCAGCACGCGCAGCCAGAACCCCGGCCGGTTCTTCTTCATTTGCGCGTGCACGAGCGAGACGTCGAGCGCTCCGGCTTCGAGCAGGCGCTCCATCACGAACTCGAACTGCTCGGGCACGAGATCGTCGAGGTTCGCCTCCAGTGACACCACGCGATCGCGCAGCCAGCCCTCGCGCCGGCCGAGAATCGCGCGCAACACGTTCGGCACCGGACCCGGCCGATCGCGCCCGGCGCCGTGTCCGATCGACAGAGGCGTCAGCGCCGGCATCGCGCCGAACTCGCCGACGAGGCAGCGCAGAATCGCGGCGCCGGTCGGCGTCACGGTTTCGAAGCCGACGTGCGCGGGAACCGTCGGCACGCCCCGCAGCAGCTCGAGCGTGGCCGGCGCGGGCAGGGGCAGGCAGCCGTGCTGCATCTCGACCATGCCGTGTCCCAGCGCGATCGGCGAACAGCTCACGCCGTCCACACCGAGAAGTGTCAGTGCGATCGCCGCCCCGGTGATGTCGACCAGCGCATCGACCGCGCCCACCTCGTGAAAGTGCACGGCGTCGATCGTCGATCGGTGTACGCGCGCTTCGGCCCGCGCGAGCGCCTCGAAGATCTCGATCGCGCGCGCGCGAACTTCGGGGGCGAGCTTTGCGCCGAGAAGCTGCCGGCGGATCGAAGCGAAGCTGCGGCCGCCGTGACCGTGCGCGCGGGTCGCAACGACGGCCCCGGTGTTGGCCCGCGCGCGCGCACCGTGCGGCCGTGTCGCATGCGCACCGGAAGGGTGCGCGTCCTTGCGCGCGCGCGGAGCAGCCTGCGCGTGCGTGGCCTCGTGTTCGTGCGAATGCACGTGGTCGTGGTCGCGCGCACTGCCGGACTGCGAACCGTGCGCGTGTCTCGCGCGTGTGTCCCGGTGCGACTCGCCCGCGAGCCCGAGCGTCTCGTCGGCCGACACCCAGCGCGGGCCACGAGATCCGGCGGCGGGCACGCAGACATCGAGGTAGAGCGCACCGAGAGCGCCGCGCCGAACGCTTCGAACGCGCAGTCGATGCGCCACACCAAGTCCGCCGAGCTCGCGCTCCAGCTCGCGGCGCGAAAGACCGGCATCGAGCAGCGCACCGAGCAGCATGTTGCCCGCCGCACCGGAAAAGGCGTCGAGATGAAGCCAGCCGCGCGGCGCCATCTCGTTGCGCGGCGTCGCCGGCACGCGCCCCTGCTTCTTCGCCCCCGAGACGCGCTTCGTGCTACGCGCGGTTGATGAGCGTTGCGACATACGCCGCTCCGAATCCGTTGTCGATGTTGACCACCGTCACGTTCGAGGCGCAGCTCGTCAGCATGCCGAGCAGGGCCGTGATGCCACCGAAGGCCGCGCCGTAGCCCACGCTCGTCGGCACGGCGATCACCGGTCGATCGACCAGCCCTCCCACCACCGAGGGCAGCGCGCCTTCCATGCCCGCCACCGCGATCACCACGCGCGCGGCACGAAGCTGTTCGCTCGATGCGAAGAGCCGGTGCAGCCCGGCGACGCCCACGTCGATCAGCGTCTCGACGCGATTGCCGAAGCGGCGCGCGACGCCGGCCGCCTCCATCGCGACGGGAACGTCGCTGGTGCCCGCCGCCACCACGAGGATCGTTCCGCCGCCGCGTTCCGGCGTCTCGGCGGGCCCGATCTGGAGTAGCCGTGCGATTTCGTCGTACTCCGCTTCGGGAATCGCTTCGCGCACCTCGCGCGCAATCGACGGCTCGACCCGCGTCGCCAGCACGGACTGGCCGCTTTCGCGCAGCGCGCGCGCGATCGCGACGATCTGAGTGGCGGTCTTTCCCGGCCCGTAGATCACTTCGGGCAGGCCGTGTCGCAGGGCGCGATGCGTGTCGACACGCGCGTGCGGAAGATCGACGAACGGCAGTCGCGCGAGGCGCTCGAGTGCCGCCGCGACGTCGAGCGACCCCGTGCGCACATCGTCGAGTAGAGATCGAAGCTCGTCCCGATTCACGCGGCGACGGTAACCGAACGGAAGGATCAGGTCGAAGTGGAGATCCGGCCGGCGTGCGCGGGAGAGACGACGATCCACGCGTTCAGCGATTCACGGTCCGCACGCAAGCGCACGAGCGCCGACGGCGAGCCGGCCCGCGAGGCGCAGCGCACGGCATCGATCGCCGTCGCCATCGCCGCGCGTTCGTCGACCTGCGGAGTCGACGGCAGCACGCGCGTTCGCAGCACGTCGGCGATCGCGGACACGAGACGCGAGACGAGAATGTTTCCGATCTCGGCCAGCAGACTTCGGCGCGCGGCGTCGCAGGTCGGGTCGACACCAAATCGTGTCGCGAGGGCGTCGACGTCCGCGCCGCCGAAGAGCATGACGATGCGCCCGCCTGCACCGCCCTCGATTTCGAAGGTCAGTGCGCTGTACGGCGCGCGAGATGCGACCGACAGATCGCGCGCGCGGAGATGTTCGATCAGCCGTGGCACGTCGATGCGCACGGTGTCGCGGATCATCGCGGCCAGTGCGTTCGCCGCGTGTCCGGCGCCGATGCTCGCCAGCTCTCGCAGGCGATCGTCGGCCCGTGCGGCGGGCCAGTCGGGCAGCGGATGCGCCGCGCTCATGGCAACTGATTCAGGTCGAGCAGGAACACCACGCTCCCGTCGCCGAGTACGGTCAACCCCGACAGCGCCCGCGCCGCCGCCAGCAATGGCGGCAGCGGCTTCACGTAGATCTCCTGCTGACCCACCAGTCGCTCGACCACCAGCCCGACGCGTGCGCCGCGCACGTCGGCGATCGCCAGGGTCACCATCCGCGGCACGGGCGCAGACGCGAGCGCGAGCCGTTTCGAGAGCATGAAGACCGGCACCGGTTCGTCGTCGATCAGCGCGAACGCTTCCGATCCGCTGCGCTCGATCGCGTCCGCGGAGACTTCGAGGATGCGCTCGATCTTCGAGATCGGAACCGCCACGATCGCACCGCCGACGCCGAGCAGCAGCACGCGCTGCACCGCGGCCGTGATCGGCACGATCAGCGTGGTGGTGGTACCGAGGCCTCGCCCGGTCTCGAGCTCGACCCGGCCACCGAGCGCTTCGATCGTCGAGCGCACGGCATCCATGCCGACGCCGCGCCCCGACACCTCGGTGATGGCCGCGGCCGTCGAGAGCCCGGGCTGAAAGATCAGCGCCGCGAGATCGGCCGCCGGAAGGTCGTCGGCGAGCGCGGCGGGGACGAGCCCGCGCGCCACCGCGCGCGCGCGAACCGCATCGAGATCGATCCCGCGCCCGTCGTCGCGCACGGCGATCCGCACCTCGTCCTTCTCGCGCCGCGCATCGATCACGATGCGGCCCGCCTCGGGCTTTCCGGAGGCGCTGCGGTCTGCGCTCGATTCGAGGCCATGATCGATCGCGTTGCGCAGCAGATGAACGATCGGATCGCCCAGCCGGTCGAGAATCGCGCGATCCAGCTCGAGCTCGGCGCCGCGCAGTTCGACTTCGACGCGCTTGCCGAGTTGTTGCGCGACTTCGCGGGCGAGCCGCGGCATCTGTTCGAGGATGCGAAGCAGCGGCGCGGTTCGCAGTTCGAGCACGCGGCGTTGCAGCTCGCCGACCATCCGGTCCATGCGATCGAGACCGCCGACGAGTGCGGGCCCCGGGAGCACCGGGCCGCCCGAGGCCGTGCGCACCTGGCCAGAGACGAGAATCACTTCGCCGACCGCGGACAAGAAGCGATCGAGCGTTTCGGTTCGCACCCTCACCGACGGCAACGGGGCCGCGCTGCTGCTGCGCGGAGCTTCGGCTCTGGAAGCCACGTCCGCTTTCGGCTCTGGCGCGGGTTCGCTTCCGGAGCGTGCCGCTGGCGCCTCGTCCGCCGTGTTCGCCGCGTCACCGCTCTTCGCTGCGGCCGACGACTCTCCCGCCCCCGATCGTTCGGCGGCCGGACCTTCGGCCGCGAGCGCGCCGAGCAGTTGCGGATCCGGCGCGTCGATCGGCGTATTCGCGGCGACGCATGCGACGCCGCGTTCGAGCCCCTCGAGACCCCGAAAGAGCAACGAGAGCTCGAGCCCCGGCGCGACGCGCCCGGCGGCTCGCACGCGCTCCATTCGGTCTTCGATCGCATGCGCGAGCGTGGTGATCGCATCGTAGTCGAGCGATGCAGCCATGCTCTTGACCGAGTGCGCCATCCGGAAGACGAGATCGATCGACTCGCGCGCACCCGGTTCTTTCTCGAGGTGCAACAGCGCGTCGCTCATCTGCGCGAGGTGGTCGTGTGCCTCCTCGAGAAAGAGCGCCCGATAGCGCGCGAGGTCCATGCCTCTGCTCGCGCGTTCCGTCGGCTACTGCCCGAGCAGCTTCGAGAGCGTGACCGTGACGCCCTCGGGCTTGAAGGGCTTCACGATGAAGTCCTGCGCGCCCGCCTGCATCGCCTCGGCGACCAGCGTCTCCTGCCCGAGTGCACTGCACATGACGACCGGAACCTTCGGATCGATTTCTCGGATCCGTCGCACGGCATCGATCCCCGAGCAGCGCGGCATCACGATGTCCATCGTGACGAGATCCGGCGAGAGTTCGCGAAATCGCTCGACGGCTTCGATGCCGTCGACGGCTTCTCCGATCACTTCGAGTCCTTCGTTCTCGAGGATCTCACGCAACATCTGACGCATGAACGCCGCGTCGTCCGCGATCAGCACACGACCTTTCATCACTCGCCTCCCTGGCCCGCTTCGACGCGGCCGAACGCTGGATCCACCGCTCGCCCGACGGCATCGACGACTCGCGCCAGCAGCCGTGGACGGGACAACACGTGCACGAGACGACCCTCGACCGGACGATGTTCGCTGATCAGCTCGTTCCCGGGCCGCGGGACGCGCGCGGGTGCATCGAGCAGACCGAGCACCCGGTCGACCGGAAGCCCGAGACGTGCGCTGTCCGCCGCTTCGGTGCCGATCACCAGCAGATGGCGCGGCGCGGGAAGCGCCGCTTCGTCGGTGTCGAAGACGACGCCCCGGCAGACCACCGGCAGCGCATCTCCGTGGTGGTTGACGACACCGACCAGCGAGACGGGAAGCGTCGGCACGAACGACATCTCTTCGACCTCCGCGACCTCGACCACGTCCGCGATCGGAAGCCCGTAGACCGTCGAACCGACCTCGAAGGTGACCAGCCGATCTGCGTCCGCGCCGCTCATCGTGAGTCTCCGCGGCTGCGCACGGGGCCGTCGCGAAAGTCACGCAGCACTCCGTCGAGCGAGTCGGAGAGCTCGGCGAGCTGCCTCGACGACTCGACCATGGCGGCGGTCTGCGCATGCTGCGCCGACGCGATGCCGCTCGCTTCGTCGACGGCGGCGGCGTGCTCGCCGCCCACGCGCGCGATTTCGGTCACCGCCTCCACCATGCGCTCGGCGTCACGCGCCTGCGCGTCGGCTTCCATGAAGATTTCTTCTGCACGCGTCGCGGCTTCGCTGACGGCCGCGCGAATCTGCTCCAGCGAGACCGCGATCGTGTTGACGTCTTCGCGCCCTTCTCCGATCACCTGCCCGGACTGCCGCATCTCGTCGGCGACTCCGTGCGTCTCGGACTGGATCTCGTGTACGAGCTTCGAGATCTCGTCGGCGCTGCGCCCGGCGCTTTCGGCGAGCTTGCGGATTTCGTCGGCGACCACCGCGAACCCGCGCCCCGCCTCACCGGCGCGCGCGGCCTCGATCGATGCGTTGAGCGAAAGCAGATTCGTTCGATGGGCGACGCTGGTGATCATCTCGATGATCTGATGCACGTGTTCGGTCTTCGACTCGAGCCGGAAGACGCGCTCGCCCGCCTGCTCCACGCGGACGAACACGCTGCGCATCTTTTCGAGCGCGAGCCGCGACACGTCGACGCCGGTGTTCGCCTTCTGGCTCGCTTCGGCCGAGAAGCCGAACGCCTCGCGCGCGCGCGAGGCGGTCAGCTCGATCGCCGAGGCGATGTCGCGCATGAGCGTCGCAGCGCCGTCGAGCATCTGCTGCTGGCGCGCGACGCCGTCGGCCACGCGCGAGAGCCGCTCGCGGGTCTTCTCGTGGCCGGCATCGAGATCACAGGCCGATCGAGACACGTCGGCCGCCGCCGTCTTCACCTGCTCGGCGCCGCGCTGAAGATGTCCGGCGAGGTCGCGGAGGCTCGTCACCATGCCGTCGAGGCCCCGCGCGAGTTCGTGTGTTTCGTCCGGAAATCGCGGGCGGCTGGCGAGTTCGATCCGGGTCGAGAGATCTCCCTGGCGGATGCGTTCGGTCGCGCGCTGAAGCGTCTGGAAGTCGTGCGCGAGCGAACGCGAGAGGAAGAAGCCGAGTCCGGCGCCGACGCCGAGGGCGACGAACGGCGACACCCACGGAGCGACGTCGACGCCCGCATGCTCGACGAGCAGCGGAAAGACGCCGACCGCTCCTGCCACGAGAAGCGAGCCGAGGACGAACTTGTACGAAAGAGGGAGTCGCACGCCGGTTGTATCGGCGCGCAGGCGTGGGCGCTTGACGACACGCTCCCCGGCGAAGCACGGGGTGTGAACACCGGAAGCAGCCGGGAAGGGATCGCCCGAGGCGCCGGTGGCGTCGCCGCACGCGCATCGTCGTGATGGCTCGCCAGCGTTCGGTGACTCGTTTCAGGCGTGAGGCCTGGCGGCATGTGCGCACCCACGATCCCGTGCGCGGCCACCGCCCTCGCCGTCCGTTCAGAAGTGCCGCCAGCCCGCAGAACGCCGGCCAGCCGGCGCGCCGATCACCTCCAGCTTGCTGCCTCGCTCGATTCGTCCGATCGCGGTCACGGCCACGCCGAGGCGGCGCGAGAGCGAGGACGCCGATGCGCTCGGCCCGCGAGCCGTGAAGAGAAGCTCGTAGTCTTCGCCGCCACCGAGCGCGAGCGCACGCGGGTCGCATCCGATGCGCGCGCAGCGGCCGGCGAATCCGGGCGGCACGGGCACGGCGGACGCGTCGATGCGTGCCCCCGTTCCCGAGGCTTCGAGCAGATGGGAGAGATCGGCGAGCAGGCCATCGGACACGTCGATGCACGCGCCCGTCGCGCGAAGCCGCGCGAGCGCGCGGCCCGCGGCGAGTCGAATCGGTGGCAGATGACGCACCCGCGTGTCGCCGCGGCGCGCGCATTCGACCGCGAGTGCCGCGCCGCCGAGCGTCCCGGTGACGAAGATCGCGTCTCCTGGTTTCGCCGCGCTGCGCAGAAGCGCACGCGCGCGACGCACGGCGCCGAGCACCGTGACGGTGAGCGAAACCGTCGCGCCACGCGCGAGATTGCCACCGACGATCGGACAGGACGCTGCCCGGCTCGCCGCCACCAGTCCGCGCAGGAGACCGCGCGCACGAACGAGCGGGAGCGAAGCGGGCACAGCGAGCGCCACCGTCGCGCCAAGGGGACGCGCACCCATCGCCGAGAGATCCGACAAGGCCACGCGAAGCGCGCGTTGCCCGATCGTCGGTGCCGACTGGGTTTCGAAGCGAAAATGCGCCGCCTCGACCAGCGCGTCGGTCGAGACGACGAGATCCTCGCCGGATCGCGGCCGGAGGATCGCGGCGTCATCGCCGATTCCGCGCACGAGCTCGCGCGATCCGACACCGGCGCGTGTCACCGCACGCGCGATTTCGTCGATGAAACCGAACTCGCCGACGTCACGAAGCCGCATGGCCGGACGCTAGATTGCCGGCCCGGGTCGCGCACCGCGCGAGCAGCGCGAGGCCCGGCCCGGCGGCCCCGCCCCTCGATCCTTCTCGATGTGCTCGGCCCCGGCGACGCTCTTCGGGATCAGCGGGCCTTCGCGCTCGCGACGACGCGGGGCGACTGCCGCGAACCCCGGGGTGCGCGGCGACGCGTGGGAGCACCAGGCTTCGCCTTCACGCGCGGCGGCGGTGCCTCGAGCGCGGCGGCGAGCACCTCTTCCATGTCGCTCACCGGGACGAAGGTGATTCGCTTCTTGAGTTCGGCCGGCACCTCTTCGAGATCGGGCACGTTCTTGCGCGGCACGATCACGCGGCGAATGCCGGCGCGCAGCGCGGCGAGCGTCTTCTCGCGAATGCCGCCCACGGGCAGCACGCGACCGCGCAGCGTCACTTCACCGGTCATCGCGGTGTCGCCGCGCACGGCGATCCCGGTCGCGAGGGAGAACATCGCGGTCGCCATCGTCACGCCCGCGGACGGTCCGTCTTTCGGAATCGCGCCTGCCGGCACGTGCACGTGAATCTCGCGCCGCGAGAGCACGGAATCCTCCAGACCGGCGTCGCCCAGCCGCGAGCGCACGAAGGTCAGCGCCGCCGCTCCCGACTCTTTCATCACGTCGCCGAGCTGTCCGGTCAGCACGAGCCCCCGGCCGCGCGTCATCACGGCTTCGAGCCGCAAGACGTCGCCGCCGGCCTCGGTCCAGGCGAGTCCGTTGACGACGCCGACCGTATCGGGCTCGGCCACCAGATCGTCGAGATGGGTCGCCGGGCCGAGCCAGCGCTCGAGCCCTCGCGGCGCCAGCGACAGCGCCGCGGTGTCACCTTCGGCGGCTCGTCGCGCGAGCTTCCGGCAGATCGTGGCGATCCGCCGATCGAGATTTCGCACGCCGGCCTCGCGGGTCCAGCCGGTCACGATTCGCTGCACGACCGCCGGCGTCCAGCGGATCCGGTCCGGCGGAAGCCCGCACTGCTCCATCTGTCGCGGAATCAGATACGTGCGCGCGATCGCCACCTTCTCTTCGGGCGTGTAACCCGAGAGCCGGATCACCTCCATCCGATCGCGCAGCGGGCTCGGGATGGTGTCGAGCACGTTCGCGGTCGCGATGAAGAAGACGCGAGACAGATCGAAAGGCACGTTCAGGTAGTGATCGCTGAAGCGCGAGTTCTGCTCGGGATCGAGCACTTCGAGCAGAGCGGACGCGGGATCGCCCCGGAAGTCGTTGCCCAGTTTGTCGAGCTCGTCGAGCATGAGCACGGGGTTGTTCGTGCCGGCCGTCTTCAGGCTCTGCAAGATGCGCCCCGGCAGCGCACCGACGTAGGTGCGCCGATGCCCGCGAACCTCGGCCTCGTCGCGCACGCCGCCGAGCGAGATGCGCACGAACTCGCGGCCCATCGCACGCGCGATCGAGCGACCGAGCGACGTCTTGCCGACCCCCGGCGGACCGACGAAGCAGAGGATCGGCCCGCGCGAATCGGGGCGCAGCTTGCGCACCGAAAGGTGTTCGAGAATGCGGTCCTTGATCCCGTCGAGATGTGCGTGATCGCGATCGAGAATCGTTCGCGCCTCCCGCAGGTCGAGCTCTTCGGGCGAGGCCGCCGACCAGGGCAGATCGCACATCCAGTCGAGATAGCCTCGCACCACCTGTGCCTCGGGCCCGTCGGGATGCATGCGTTCGAGACGCCGCAACTGGCGCAGCGCTTCGGCGAGCGCCTCCTCGGGCAGGCCCGCGTCGTCGAGCTTCTGCCGGTATTCGTCGACCTCGCCGCCGCGGCTCTCGGCTTCGCCGAGTTCGGCCTGAATCGCGCGCAGTTGTTCGCGCAGGAAGTGCTCGCGCTGGCCGCGCGACATCTCCTCCTTCGCCTGCGACTGAATCTCGGCCTGCATCGCGGTCACTTCGAGTTCGCGACGCAAGAAGACGTCCACGCGGCGCAGGCGCGCCACGGGGTCGCGCGTCTCCAGCACCTCCTGAGCCTCGGCGAGGCGCAGGCGAAGATGCGAGGCGACCAGATCCGCCAGCCGGCCGGGCTCGTTGACCGCGGCGATCACCGTCGCCACCTCGGGCGGCAGATGTTTGAGCGGCAACAGCTCTTCGACGCGCGAGCGCACGGCGCGGATCAACGCTTCGGATTCGACGTTCCACTCCGGTTCGGGATCGGTTTCGATCGCGCGCACGCGAGCACGAAGCGCGAGGTCGTCTTCGACGAAGCCCTCGATCGATGCCTTCGCGAGCCCCTGCACCAGCACCTTCACCCGACCGTCCGGCAGGCGCATGGTGCGCATCACCATCGCGACCGTTCCGACGCGATGCAGATCCTCGACGCCCGGGTCGTCGATCTCGCCGTCGCGCTGCGCGACCAGCAGGATCAGTCGATCCGCGGCGAGCGCATCGTCGACCGCCGCGATCGACGCTTCGCGTCCGACGAAGAGCGGCAGCACCATGTACGGGAAGACGACGTACTCGCGCAGCGGAAGCAGCGGGAGCTCGTCCGGCATCTCGAATCGAGGAAGGGACGCGTTGATCACGTCCCCCGCATCGACCCTCGCCCGAGCCCACTTGAGGCGCACGCAGCGTCTCGCACGCAGCGCGGTCGACGCGCGCGGGTGCGAAGAGGCAGCAGCGCAGGAGCCGACTCTCCGCCGTTCCCCGGGGTGGCGGCGTTGCTACGTGCGATCTCGGTGGGACTACCGACCCACGCCCGAGCCGAGGCGCACGAACGCCCCCTCTCGCACCGCGAGCAGCGAGCTGCGCTTCTGCGAGTTTCCATCGGGCAACACGGTGGTCGCGCCGGCGACGCCGGGGCTCTCGGAAACGGACATCAGACCGCGGAGCAGCGACTCGCGGTCGGTCGCGCCACGCGCGAGTTCGGCGAGTGCGAGCACCGCTGCATCGTAGGCCTGCGCCGCGAGCAGATCGGGATCGCGCCCGAACGCCTCGCGATGACGGCGAACGAAATCCTCGACCAGACTACTCCCGCCTCCCGGATCGAACGGCTCGGCCACGATCGCCCCTTCGAGCGCACGTGCGTTCGCGCGCAGCGCCGCGTCGGTCACGCCTCCGCGCGGCACGAGCAAACGCACGCCGGCGAGGTGATGTGCGGGGATCTGCGGCGCGATCAGCGAGAGTCGCTCGCGGGTCTCGGGGACGAAGAGCGCATCGAACGGAAGCGCCGGCTCGGCGTCGGTCGGCAGCTTTCCGCCCGCGAGATGCCGAAGCGTCTCGCCGAAATCGACACGCTGCACGTCGTACGATTCGCTGGCCACGATCTCGCCGCCGAGCGCGCGCACGGTTTGTTCGAAGATCGGCGCGAGCCCCCGACCGTACGCGTCGTCGGGATGCAGGATCGCGATGCGTCGCAGACCGAGTCCGCCCACCGCATGAACCGCGAGCGCTTCCGCCTCGGCCCGCGGCGTCACGCCGAGACGCACGACGTGCGTTCGCCCCTGCGAGACCGATTCTCGCGACGACAGCGTGAGCAGCGGAAGCCCGTCCGCTTCGGCCGCGACGGCAGCCGCCTCTGCTTCATCCGCCGCGATCGGGCCGATCACCGCGAGAATCTCGGGGTCCGACGCGAGTTCGTGGATCGCCGCGGCAGCACCGGCCGGCGTGCTCTCGCTGTCACGCACCCGCAGGCGAAGCGCGCGTTCGGCGTCTTCGCCGGCCCCCGGAAGATTCGCGGCGAGCAGGATGCCCGAAAGGCTCGCTTCGCCGGGACGCGACATCGCACCCGTCAGCGGCAGCACGACGCCGAGCACGCCGCGCGCGCCCGCGGTCTCGGGCAGCGGCGCAGCGGGAGGTGCGACCGCCGCGGGAAGCATCGCATCGGAAGCGGGTGAACCGCCGAGCACCGTGCCGAGACCCGGGTCGACGCCGGCCCGCGCGAGTTCGTGCACGCGCCGCTCGAGATCGTCGAGCTGCTCGGATTCGACGGGCGAAAGCGGAAGGCGCGCGGCCTGCGCGAGCGCGAGCATCGCGACGCCCGGTGCGCGTCGTTCGATGGCCAGCGCCGCCTGCCGCAGACGAACGCGCGCAGCCGGTGCGCGCTCGCCGAGTTCGGCGGCGCTCTGATCGAGCTCGGCGAGGCTCATTCGTGCAATGCGTTCGTCGATCGCGACGTCGACCAGCGCGAGTTCGTCGGCGTCCGCAGTTTCGGATCGCAGGCGCGAGAGCCACGAAAGCTCGCCAGTCGCGTCGCCGCGTTCGCGTGCGAGCGAAGCCTGCAGGCGAAGCGCGCGACGGAGGTCGTCGGGGGCGAGTCGATCGACGCGCAGCGGTGCCAGCGTGGTGCTCGCCGCCGCCACGCGTCCTGCCTTGCGTTCGAGTTCTGCGAGCCGCAGCCGCGCGAGATCACTTCCCGCCGCCTGCGGGCGCGCCGCGATCGCCTGCGCGAGCAACCGAATCGCGCCGGCTTCGTCTCTCGCGGCGAGGCGCTGTTCCGCATCGCGCAGGGTCTGATCGAAACTCGCGGGCGCAGGCGGAACGGCATCCCGTGCGGGCGCCGGCGGCTCGGGCGCCCGCCGGTCGGCTTCGGGCGTCGCGCAACCGGCCAGTGCGAGCAGACCGGCGAGCAGCGCACGTCGAGCGCGCGTCATCCGAACAGATCGCGCAGCTTGTCCATGAAGCCCTTCGACTCCGGGGACACCTCGGTCCCGCTTTCCGCCGCGAACTGTTCGAGGAGCTGGCGCTGTCGATCCGTCAGCCTCGTCGGCACCTCGACGAAAATGCGCACGATCTGATCGCCGCGCTGTCCGCCGCGAAGACCGGGCAGGCCCTTGCCGCGCAACCGAAGCAGGTGACCGCTCTGGGTGCCCTCGGAAATTTGCGTCGAGACCATGCCGTCGAGCGTCGGCACCTCGACTTCGGCTCCGAGCGCCGCCTTGACGAACGGCACGGGAACGTCGCAGTGCAGATCTCTTCCGTCGCGCACGAAGATCGGATGCTCGCGCACCGAGATCACGACGTAGAGATCACCCGGCGGGCCACCGGCGATCCCCGCTTCGCCCTCGCCGACCAGACGCAAACGAGAGCCGTCGTCGACGCCGGGCGGCACGCGCACGGTGATGGTTTGCTGGCTCTCCGTGCGTCCTTGCCCTCGACATTCCGTGCAGCGATCCCGCGCGACTTCGCCGTCGCCACCGCAGGCGTCGCAGGGTCGGCTGATCCGAAAGAATCCTTGCTGCAAGACGAGCTGCCCGGTGCCGCGACAGCGCGCGCAATGCTCGGGCTGTGAACCGGGGCGCAGCCCGC
>CAZDHU010000023.1:0-1851 GCA_964505355.1 uncultured Myxococcaceae bacterium
GTGGCCACCAGTTGCACCAGCGGCGCTAGCGGCACATTGTGTTTCGCCAGCGACTCCAGCACGGGATGTTCTTTAGGTGGCTGCCCGGCAGCCATGGCGGCTAGCGCTTCTTCCCACCATGCATAGCGGACCTGCCGCATCAATGCTTCCGTCGTAGCTTCGCGCAGGTGTGCCAGTTCGGCATCCAGCGCATAGACGGCAAATACGCCATCGCGCGCGGGTTGCGGCACGAACAGGCAGGCGAGAAAACGGTCGCGGCTGTGATTGCGAATCATTTGCGCTGTGTAGGATAGTTCCGCTTGCTTCCGCATGGATTATTTATACCAATGGGTTGAATTGTACCATGAACTGGAATAGATAGAATATTCCTATGAAAACTACCAGACGTGAATTCTGCCAGGGCTTAGCCGTGGCGTCTGTGATAACCATCGGAGGGAATTTTATGTCGAAAGCATTCGCCGCAACCGCCCAACCCGCCACCGGAGGATCCATGCCTTTCACCTTGCCCGCACTGCCTTACCCCCAGAACGCGCTGGAGCCGCACATCTCCGCCAACACGCTGTCATTCCACTACGGCAAGCATCACCAGGCCTACGTCACCAACCTCAACAACCTGGTGAAGGACACGCCATTGGCCAACTCTTCCTTGGAAGAGGTCATCATGGCTTCGGCGAAAGACCCGTCGAAAGCGGGTATCTTCAACAATGCCGCTCAGGTATGGAACCATACCTTCTACTGGCATTCGATGAAGCCGAATGGCGGCGGCGCGCCGTCGGGCGACCTTGCCAAACGCATAGACAAGGATTTCGGCGGGCTGGATAAATTCAAGGAAGCCTTCAAGCAGGCCGGCGTTACGCAGTTCGGCAGCGGTTGGGCATGGCTGGTGCTGGACGGCGATACGCTGAAGGTGACCAAGACCGGCAACGCCGACCTGCCGATGGCGCACGGCCAGAAGGCGCTGCTGACGATGGACGTATGGGAGCACGCCTATTACCTGGACTACCAGAACCGGCGGCCCGATTACATCAGCACCTTCCTGGACAAACTAGTCAACTGGGACTTTGCCGCTAAGAACCTGGCTTAACAATTCGACGGCAGGTCAGCGCACCCAGCCCATGGTCTTATCCATGGCGCCGATCATATCATGCAGAAGCACTTCGTTGGCGTACGCCTGGCCGGGATTAAGTTCCTTAAGCACAGCCATCGCTGCATTCTGCTTTACCTGAGAGGCTTCCGCCGCTTCATAGCGTTCGACGGTTTTAGCGGGCGGAAGCCGCAGCATGACCGCACGGCTTTCAGCCAGTTCAGTAAGGGCGGTCTCAAGCCGCTGCCGCGCCGCATCGTCGGGGAGCCGCAGTGTGGCGCCGGCTTCCATGGCCCTGGCAACGGCCTGCTTCACCTGATCGTCTGAAATGTTCAGCGCTTCCGGGTCGTCGTTGGTCCTCGGGCGCGGCGGAAGCGGGCGGTCTTCTTCCCTTACCTGCGGAGGAGGGGCAACCGGTATCTGCGCCCTAAGCTGCTCTGTAATCATTGCCAAGGCAGCCGCAGAAGCGGTGGCAACATCGTCTTCCTTAACGCCTGCATCCAGCAACGCCTGGTTGAATGCTTCTCTCCTGGAACCGAAGGTAGTGGAGTTCTCAAGCTGCATACTGGGAGAGCGGCGCAGGAAGGCCGAAGCCAGGCGAATCATGTTGGAAAGCGCGGTTGAAACCGCCTCCTTCTTACTCTCTTTGATCGTCAGCTTGCCAAGCACTTCGGCTTCTACCACTGCCTGAATATTTCTTTCCATACCAGACGCAGCCGCGGCAGTGGCGTCATTGCCCTCAACAGGCTCTGCCGCCGCCGGGCGGC
>CAZDHU010000024.1:0-23449 GCA_964505355.1 uncultured Myxococcaceae bacterium
GCAGGGATTCGACGAACCAGAGCGACTCGCCGCGCGCGTTGCGCCAGCCCGCGTCGAGCAACACGAGCAGCACGTCTTCCACCAGCTCGGGCATCCGCGAGGGTCGCCAGCTCTCGGCGATCAGCAGCTCGAAGCTCCAGCCCTCGTGCACTTCGGGGCACGGCATCCCGCCACGCACTTCGTCGCGCAGCAGCACGGCCGAAATCGCGGCGACCGCGCGCAAACCGGGCTCGTGAATCGGCGCACCGTCGATCGCGAACAGCGGCTGCATCAGCTCGCCGGGCGTGCCCAGCATCGCCTCCCAGCAAGCGTTCCAGTGCCGTGGGGCGGCTTCGTCGGGGGAGCGAATCCGCCGCTCCCAGCGCGCGCGAGAGACGCCCCATCCATCGTCGCCGATCACCGTCTGTCCCTGCGCATCGACGTCCGCCCGCGGCGGTGCGATCCGCGCGAGCTGCTCGAGATCGGAACGCAGAGGGCCGTCGAGATGGAGGATGTCGGGGGGCATCACACGCCTCGTGCAATCGCGACGCGCGCCGACTCGGCACGCCAGCGCGGGCTTGCCCCGTCGATCGGAGCATTCGCGAACCTGCTTGAGACCGTGCAGCGCGGGCGATGCGCGAACGAAGCGGTTTCGCCGGGTCGCCCCTCCGGAAAACGGTCGAGCAACGGATGCGAAGCTGCGCATCGCATTCACGGCACGGACCTGCACGCAGCCCGTTCGAAACCGCCGCGCGTCTGCACGCAACGGCGTCGGGAGTTCAGGCGAGTCGTTGCGCGAGTGCGAGGTGTGCGGCGTAGGGCGGTGCGCCGCCGCGCGCGTTTCTGCCACCGGCGAAGCGACGCTGAAAGGCATCGAACCGCGCGAGCGCCGGGGCGACCTGTGCAACGGGCGCATCGGCCAGCGCAGCACGCACCTCGTCGATCACCGCGAGGTCGCGACAGGCGAGCAGGACATCGACCCCCGCGTCGAGCGCCATCCGCGCCGCGTCTCGCGCGGGCCAGCGATCGGCGACGGCGCGCATGTCGAGATCGTCGCTGAAGACGAGGCCGCGATGGCCGAGTTCGTCGCGCAACGACGCGAGCACCGGCTTCGACAGCGTCGCCGGTCGCTCGGGATCGAGTGCGGGCAGCAGCACGTGCGCGGTCATCACGCTCGCCACGCCCGCCTCGATCGCGGCACGAAACGGCGGGAACTCGACGGCCCGCAGGCGCGCGAGATCGTGACGCAGCCGCGGCAGTGCGTGATGGCTGTCGAGATCCGTGTCGCCGTGTCCGGGGAAGTGCTTCGCGCAGGCCGCAACCCCCGCCGATTGCAGCCCGTCGATCCATGCCACCGCGTGTCGCGACACCGCCTCCGGCGTCGCACCGAAGCTGCGATCGCCGATCACGGGATTCGCCGGGTTGGTGTCGACGTCGACCACCGGCGCGAAATCGAGATCGATCCGCAGATCCGCGAGCTCGCGACCGATCGCCGCCCCCACCGCACGCGTGCTCTCGATCTCGTCGCGCTCTCCGAGGCGGCGCATCGGCGGCCACGCCGTCCACCAGTCGCGCAGCCGCTGGACGCGTCCACCCTCTTCGTCGATCGCGATCGTGAGCGGCTCGTCCGTCGGCGCGAGCGCGTGAAGCTCCGCGATCAGCGCGCGGGCCTGCGCGGCGTCTTCGAAGTTGCGCCGAAAGAGAACGATGCCGCCGACGCTTCCATCCGCGATCGAACGACGGAGCCACGGCGGTGCCGCGGCGCCTTCGAAGCCGACGAACGCGAGGCGCAGGGCGCGGGATGCGGTCATCGCAGCGCAGCCTACCCTACGGCCCGCCGCGCGCGCACGAACGGCCGCGCGCCGCAGGAGATCCATGAAGCGCGACGAAATGCTGCAACGACTCGCCGACGGCCCTTTCGACGTGACGGTGACCGGAGGCGGGGCCACCGGCCTCGGCATCGCGATCGACGCCGCGAGTCGTGGCTACCGCACGCTGCTGCTCGAACAGTGCGACTTCGCGAAGGGCACCTCGAGCCGCAGCACGAAGCTGGTGCACGGCGGCGTGCGCTATCTGCGACAGGGCAACGTCTCGCTGGTGCTCGAAGCGCTGCGCGAGCGGGGGCTCATGCGCCGCAACGCGCCCCACCTCGTGCGCGATCTCGCCTTCGTCGTCCCCAGCTATCGCTGGTGGGAAGGCCCGTTCTACGGCATCGGTCTCAAGGTCTACGACGCGCTGGCGCGAAAGCTCAACCTCGGCCCCTCGCGACGCCTTTCGCGCGAAGAGACGCTCGCCTCGATCCCGAACGTCGAGCCCGAAGGACTGCTCGGCGGGACGCTCTACTACGACGGCCAATTCGACGACGGGCGGATGGCGATCACGCTCGCGCGCACCGCAGCGGATTTCGGCGCCGTGCTGCTCAACCACGCGAAGGTGATCGCGCTCGTTCGAACCAGCGGCTTCGTGTCGGGCCTGCGATTTCTCGACGCCGAGCGCGGGTGCGAGCACGAGATCGTCTCGAAGGTGGTGATCAACGCGACCGGGATCTTCGCCGACGCCGTGCGCCGGATGGACGATCCGGAGGCACGCCCGACGCTCGAGCCCGCGCAGGGCATTCATCTCGTGCTGCCGCGCGAGTTTCAGCCAAGTGACAACGCGATCATGGTGCCCCACACCGACGACGGCCGCGTGCTGTTCGTGATCCCGTGGCATGGCCGCTGCATCCTCGGCACCACCGACACCGCGATCCCGCAGCCCGAGCTCGAGCCGCGTCCGCTGCGCGAGGAGATCGAGTTTCTCCTGCGCAACGCCGCGGGCTATCTCGCGCGCGAGCCGCGGCTCGCGGACGTGCTGTCGATCTACGCCGGGCAGCGCCCCCTCGTGCGCGCGGACGCCAGCGAGGGAACGAAATCGCTTTCACGCGACCACACCGTGATGGTGTCCGCGTCGGGTCTCGTCACCGTGATCGGCGGCAAGTGGACGACGTATCGAAAGATGGCTCAGGACGCGGTGAACGATGCGGCGTCGATCGGCGGCCTCGAAGATCGACCCTGTCGCACCGAGCAACTCGATCTTCACGGCTGGATGCCGCGCGAGTCGCCGGAGTTTCCCGCCCGCGAAGAGCTGCAGGTGCACGGCACCGAGGCGACGCTGATCGAGGCCCTGGAGCGCGAGTCCGCAGAGTTCGCGGCACCGCTCCATCCGCGCCTGCCCTACAGCATGGCGCACGTCGTTCACGCGGTTCGACACGAAATGGCGCGCACGCTCGACGACGTGCTCTCGCGCCGCACGCGTTCGCTGCAGCTCGACGCCCGCGCGACGATCGAGGCGGCGCCCGCGGTGGCGCATCTGCTCGCCCGCGAGCTCGCCCGCGACGCTGCGTTCGAGGCCGAGCAGCTTCGTGCGTTTCGTGCGCTGGCCGAGGGCTACCTCCCGCCGAGTGCGTGATCCCGCGGCGCTGCGCAGGCGGCCACGATTGGGCGCGAGGGCCCGCGTTCGGCGATCCGGTCAGCGGGTCTGGCTGCGCCCGCGGGCCTGGATCGCGGCGCGCCGCGCCGCCACGTCTTGCGCTCGAAGAAGTTTCGCGTGCTCTCGATTGGCCCGCGCTTCGAGCCGCAGCGCGTCGCCGTAGCTGGCGGCGAATCCCTCGTCGATCACCTGCTTGTAGGCACGCAGGGTCTCCGGCACGCAGGAGCGCATGTCGTCCGCGAAACCGCGGGCCGTGTCGAGCAAACGCTCGGGCTCGACCACACGCGAAACGAGTCCGATCGCCAGCGCTTCGTCCGCCGACACGAAGTTCCCGGTCAGCGAAATCGCCTTCGCCCGCTGGATGCCGACCAGCCGCGAGAGTTTCTGGCTGAGGCCCCAGCCCGGCAGGATGCCGACCCGTGCGTGCGTGTCGGCAAAGCGCGCCCGCGTCGAGGCGACGAGCACGTCGCAGGCCAGTGCGAGTTCGAACCCGCCCGTGATCGCGACGCCGTTCACGGCGGCGATCACCGGGGCGGGGCAACGCTCGATCGCGGCGACCAGATTGTCGCCGCCCGCGATCGCGTCCTCCATCCGTTCGGCGCTCGGCGTCTCTCCGCCCAGTTCTTTCAGATCGAGCCCGGCGCAGAACGCGCGATCGCCCGCGCCGGTGAGGATCACCACCTCCAGCGCCGGATCGGTCGCGAGTTCGAGGAAGGTCGACCGCAGCGCGGCACGAAGCGCCGCGGAGAGGGCGTTCATCGCCGCCGGCCGGTTCAGCGTGACGGTGACGATGCCCTCGTCACGCTCGACCCGCAGCGGAGATTCGCTCATCGCGAGGCGCCGATCGGTTCGCCGGCCACCGTCCGCGCGCGCCTACTTCTTCGCGTAGCGGCGGCGGAAGCGTTCGATCTGGCCGGCCGTGTCCATCTCGCGGGACTGACCGGACCAGAAGGGATGGCTGTAGGCGCTGATGTCGAGTTTGATCACGGGCAGCGTCTCGCCGTTGACCTCGCGCGTTTCGTTCGAGGTGGCCGTCGAGCGGCACACCCATTCGGTGCCCGTCGCGAGGTCGACGAAGAGAACGGAGTGATAGTCGGGATGAATGCCGGACTTCACGGGATCACCAGCTCGACTTGCGCACGCCGGGCAGCCAGCCCTTCAGCGCGAAATCTCGCAGCGCGATGCGCGAGAGCTGGAACTTGCGGTGAAAGCCGCGCGGCCGGCCCGAGATCAGGCAGCGGGTGTGCTGCCGCGTCGGGCACGAGTTCTTCGGCAACTTCTCGAGGGCGGCAACGATGCCCGCTTTGTCCTCGATCGGGACGTTCACGTCCTTCAGTTGCTTGCGCAGCGCCGTGCGCTTCGCGGAATCGCGCGCAATCAGCTTCTGGCGCTTCTGCTCGCGCAGGATCGAAGATGTCTTCGCCATCGGTCTCCTCTCGGCCGGCCTGATCGAACTCGCCGCGACCGGTCGGGTCGCGAAGAGCCGGGAGATTGACCCGGATCGACGCCGGTTTCCAGTCCCCGCGCGCGACCCCGCCGCCCACCGGCACGGCCCGCCCCGGCCCCGGTCAGCGGCCACCCGACTCGATGATGCGCAGGGTCGGCGAGCCCGGCCCGGCGGGGCTCAGCACGTAGCGCCGGGTGCGCGGGAGGACCTTTTCCAGCGTTTCGAGGTAGAGCCGGCGCTCGAGCAGCTCGGGCTGCCGCGCGTGCTCTTCGGCCAGCCGGCGGAAGGCGTCGGCGCGGCCGTGCGCTTCGTTGAGGCGGCGCTCGCGGAACGACCCCGCCTCCTGCACCCGGCCGTCCGCCTCGCCGCGCGCCACCGGAAGGAGCGAGTTTCGATAGGACTCGGCATCCGAGATCGCCCGCGCGCGATCGGCGCGCGCGTTCTGCACGTCCTGGAATGCGGCGACCACGTTGGCCGGCGGCTCGATCGACTGCACGTCGATGGCGAGGATCTGAAGGCCGCTGCCGAGTTCGTCGAGCGCCGTCTGCGCGCGCGTCTTCACCTGCGCGACGAGCGCGAGCCGCCCCGAGGTGAGGAGGTCATCGACCGGCGTCGCGCTGCTCGCCTCGGTCAGTGCTGCCCCCAACACGCGCTGCAGCAGTCCGACGGGATTCTCGCCGTGAAACAGCCAGGCGGCGGGATCGCCGATCCGCACCGTCACGCGTGCGCGCAGTTCGAGGATGTTGGTGTCGCCCGTCAACCAGCGTCCGGCCGAGAAACCGGCCGGTCGCTCCTGCGCTTCGCCGGGCGCGCTGTAGCCGATGGTCGCGGTCAGACTCGTCGTCACCTCCACCCGATCGACCGCACCGATCGGGTACGGCCACCACCAGTGCACGCCGGGCGGTTCCGCCGCGTGCGACACCCGACCGAAGAGGCGTTCGACGCCAACGCTGCTGGCCGGCACGGTGTACACACCCGTCGCCGCCCAGATCGCGATCGCGATGACCGACGGCGTGGCTACACCGATCGGTGTCGCAAGACGACGCCGTGCCCGGAGGACGAGATTCACGGCTGCGTCCGCGTTGCCGGCGGGCCTTCGACGAGGCCGCGCATCAGAGGCGATTCGGCGGGAAGCAGAAGCGTCGTCTGCGCGTCGATGATCCGATCGTACGATTCGAGCGTGCGCACGAAGCGCCAGAACGCCGCGTCGCTCGCCTGCGCGTCGGCGTAGATTCGCGCCGCTTCGGCCTCGGCTCCGCCGCGAATCTCGGCCGCGCGACGCTCGGCCTCGGCGAGAATGCGCGCGCGCTCGCGGTCGGCTTCGGCGCGGATCTTGAGCGCTTCCTCTTCGCCCTCGCTGCGAGACTGGCGCGCGATCCGATCCCGTTCGGCGCGCATGCGCTGAAACACCGCGGCCTCGTTTTGCTGCGGGAACGCGAGCCGCTCGAGCCGCAGCGTCGCGACCTCGATGCCGAACTCCCGGCTCGCGGTTTCGCGCACCCGCGCCTCGACCGCGGACACGATCTCGCCGAGGCGCATCTTCGTCGCGTCGGTCGAGACCAGCGCCTCGAACGGCACCGCACCGACCGCAGCGCCGAGCTCCGAGCCGGCGACCGCGGCGAGCCGCGCCTCCGCGGTTTCACGCAACACCATCGTCTGCAGGAACTTCAAAGGATCGGCGATCCGCCAGGCGATGAAGGCGCGCGTGATGACGTTCTTCTTGTCGAGGGTCAGATACTCGGCGACGGGTGGTTCGGCGAGCAGCAGCCGCCGGTCGAGTCGCACGACCTGATCGACGAGCGGCAACCGCAACCCGAGGCCCGGCTCGAGCACCGTGCGCACCGGACGACCGAAGCGCGTGACGACGGCCGTCTCGGTCGCGTCGACCACGAACGGCGCGGATGCGGCGAGTACGAGCAGCGCCGTTCCGATCGCGAGCAATCCCCATCGCCCCATCTTCACGAACCACTCCTTCCCGGCGGCCGCGCGCCGGCGGCCGGCGTCTGTGATGCGCCGGCTTCTCGATCGTCGTTCGAGCTCGGCGGCGGAAACGGCGTCGCCGCGTCGCGCGCCCAGAGCTCGAGGCCCGGATTCGGCCCGCGCGTCGGCCGCACGATCTTTCGCACGCCGGGCAGCACGCGCTCGGCGCTCTCGATCTGCAGCCGTTGCTCGAGCGCCTCGGGCGCACGCCGATGCTCTCCGGCCAGCGCACGAAACGCGGCCGCCGCGCCGGCCGCAGCCGCGACGCGCGTCGCCGCCTGCGCCTGCGCCTCCGCGATGCTGCGTTCGGCCTCGCCGCGCGCGAGCGCAACCACGCCCACCGCGTATTCACGCGCGCGATGCTGTGTCGTGATCCGGTCTTCGTGCGCGCTCGCGACGTCGCGAAACGCGTCGTGCACGGCGGTCGGCGCGTGCACGTCGAGCAGCCGCACGGCGAGAACCGCGAGGCCCAGTCCGACGGACTCGGTGTCGGCGCGCACCCCCGCGAGCAGTGCCGCCTCGACCTCGCGACGCGCGTCGGTGTAGATGCGATCGATCGCGCGACCCGCCATCGCCTCGACCAGCCGCGCGCGGGCAAACCGCGCGAGCATCGCCTCCGCGTCTTCGATGCCGAGACGAACGCGCGCCGCGTCGGCGACCCGGTACTGCACCTCGGTGCGCAGATCGATCACGTTCTCGTCACCCGTGACCACGATCGACTCTTCGAGCACGGGCGTTCGTGCGAGCGATCCGGCCACGACGCGATAGCCGACGGTCGCCGCGCGCACCTCGTCGACGCGCACCGGCGTGATCGAATCCGCGATCGGCCACGCGTAGGCGAGACCCGGCGCGAGCGGCGCGCCAAGGAGGCGACCGAAACGCTGGTGGAGCGCGACGTGGCCCGGCGCCACCGCCGTCAGCCCGGGGACGAACTGCGCGAGCAGCCAGAGCAGCAACGCTCCCTGCACGAGACGGCTTTCGAGAAACGGCCCGAGTCGCAGGCTCGCCAGCCAGCCGAGCGAAGAACGCGCGTTGCCCGCGAGCTCGCGCAGCCCCGGACGCAGGCCCGTGCGGCGCAGCGACGCAACCAGCAGAATCGCCAGCACGAGGCCGCCGGCGGCTTTCGCGAGACTCGTGAGCGCGCCGTCACGACTCCCGCCGAGCATCACCTCGCGACCGAGTCCCGGTGCGAGCAGGTCGAGTGCGAGCCCGGCGACGAGCGCGACGCCGATGATCGCGCCGAGATAGATGCGCAGGAACGAGCGCCCGAGAAGTCGCGAGATCGCGCCGATCGTGGCCGCGTTGGTCGCCGGCCCCACCAGCAAGAACACGAGCGCGGCACCGGCCGATGCGCCTTTACTCACGAAGAGCGCGGCGAGCGGCGTCGACGCGCTGGCGCAGACGTAGAGCGGAACGCCCACCGCGACCATCACGAGCATCGACAGCAGGGATCCCGGCGCGAGCCACGCGAACGATTGCGCGGGCAAAAGCGCGGAGAGAAGGCCCGTGAGCACGATCGCGAAGACGAGCCAGAAACCGAGGTCGTCGAAGAGTTCGACGAAGGCGTACCGAGCCGCGCGCCGCCAGCGCGAATCGGCTTCGCTCGCGGGCGGCGGCGCATGAGGCTCCGCGCAGCCGTCAGCAGCGGCGACGGACCCGCCTTCGCCGCATCCGTCACCACACGGTGTCGGGTCGGGCGCCGCGGGGTCGACCGGCTCTTCGTCGGATTCGGTTGCCGGACGCCGCAGCGAGACCACGGCGGCGGCGATGCCCGTCGCGATCGCGACCAGCGGTCGGATCACCGCCATCACCGGACCAAAGAACGCCCAGGTGACGGCGATCGAATCGACGCCCGTCTCCGGAGTGGTGATCAGAAACGAGAGCGTCGCTTCGCGGCTCGCTCCTTTGCGCCGCAGCGCGAGCGCAGTCGGCAACACGCCGCAGGAGCAGAGCGGGAGCGGAGCGCCGAAGAGCGCCGCGATCACGGCCGAGCGCAGGTTGCGACCGCCGAGGCGTCGCACGACCCGGTCGGGATCGAGCAGCACGTGAATCACGCCCGCGATCGCAAAGCCGACGAGGATGAAAAGACCGCCGTCGTAGAGCACGCGAACGATCTGAAGCAGCACGTCGGAGAGCCATGCGCGCATCGACGACCTCCGGGGTGCGACGACCGGTCAGCCGCAGTCGAGCACAGGGCAATTGCAGGGTCAAGACAGCGCGACGACGAGCGCGGACGGCGATGCGGCGCGTTCTTTGAAGGAACCGCGGGTTCGCGGGCGTCGACACCGCCGGTGCGACCCTTGCCCGAAGCGGGCGCGCCGGGCACGATCGGCCGCTCATCGGGGTGACGATTGACTCCGCTTGCCCTCTCCCTGCTCGCCGCATTCGCCGTCAGCGCGATCTCGCTGGTCGGGATCGTCGTCGTCTCGTGGGTCGAGCGGACCGAACACGGCGAGCTGCGGATGATCGGATTCGCGGCGGGCGTGCTGCTGGCGGCGGCCTTTCTCGAACTGCTCCCGGAGGCCGTCGAGCACGCGGGCCCGGGCGAAGGCAACGTCTTCGTCTGGGCGCTCGGCGCGATGGTCTCGTTCTTCTTTCTCGAGCGCTTCCTCCACGGATTTCACGAACACGACGAAGGCCACGAGGGGCACGATCATCACCGCAGCGCGATCGCTTCGCGCGCGCTGATCCTGATCGGCGACGGCCTACACAACTTCGTCGACGGCGTGGTGATCGCGACCAGCTTCATGGCGAGCCCGGCGCTCGGCCTCGCCACCACGCTCGCCGTCGCGGCCCACGAGGTGCCGCAGGAACTCGCCGACTTCTCGATTCTCGTTCGCGGCAATCTTTCCCCCGCGCGGGCACTCGCACTCAACTTCGCTTCGGGTCTGACCGCGCTGCTCGGCGTGCTGCTCTGTTTCGCCTTTCGCGAATGGATCGAGGCGCACGTCGCCTCGTGCCTGACCGCCACCGCCGGCATGTTCATCTACATCGCCGCCTCGGATCTGATTCCCGAGCTTCACCATTCGCGCCATCGCGCGAGCTGGCAGCACGCCCTTCCCTTCGTGATCGGCGTCGGCCTCGTCGCCCTGCTGTCGGTGCTCTTCGCGCACTGACACCGCGCGGTGTCGGTCGCCGCGCTACGTGCGGGACGGGCCGGGTGGCGCGGCTACGGGGTGCCGGCGATTTGCGGGCGACCCGGCGCCGAGAGGCCGCGCTGGCAATCGCCGGTGAAGGAGAGGACCGGCCCGGAGTCGAGCACCTCGAAGTCGGTCACGCGCAGCGCCGTGAGGTCGCGGGTTCCGAGTCGCCCGCTCCATTTCGCCGCGGTGAAGCGGTCGCTTCTCGCGGTGAGCGCGATGTTGCCGCCGTCGGCGAGGATCATCCCGTAGCGCTGCATCGCGCGCGCCACGATGCGCGCGCCCTCGTTCGGCAGCGAGGCGAGCGGAAAGTCGGCGCGCAGGCGAAGCCGCGCGCCGTACGGCGGTGCGTACGAGGCGCCGCAGGCCGCGCCCGTCGCGTGGGTCGCGGGTCGCACGTAGGCGCGGCGCCGGATCTTCGTGTTCGGCAGTACGAATCGGATCGCGTGTCGGATCTCGCCTGCCGCGAGTTCGTCGGCCGAAAAGAGCAGCGGCGCGATCGGCAGCCCGGCGGCATCGGCACTCGTGCACTGCTCGCCACGTCCGACGGCGGGCGGCACGATGCCGAGATTCCAGACCGCGAGACAGCCGCCTTCGAAGACGCCACCCGTGAGATTGGCCCGCCACATCTCGTAGAGCCGCTGCGTCGGTCGGTGCCAGACGATCAGATGACAGTCGCCGTCCCCCGCGCACGCGTATCCGCTCTCGCCTTCGAGCGCACCGCCCGCCGGCACGGGCACCGGAACGTGATCGCAATCGGGCGTATAGAAATCAGCGGTCGGCGTGAAGCCGAGAAACGGCGCCGAATCGTCGGCCTCGAGCACTTCGATCGAAAAGTCGATCCGCATCTCGCCGGTCCCGAAGCCGCCCTTGCCGGCCAGCCAGTTGATGATCTCCGCGGAATGCGCGTCGCGTGTCGCCGTGCTCACGTCCTGCGTCCACGCCACCGCGGGCGGAAAGGTCGGTTCGGCGGCATCGGCTCCGCGGATCACGGCGAACGAGATCACGACCGCGCCGAGCAAGGGGAGCGATCCGTACGGCGAGAAGCGAATGGCGGACATCGGCGGCGACCTCCGGCTCATTCGCTGATCGCCCCCGGACGGCGTCCCGCGCGTGACCCCGCTCACCGAATCGCGACTCTCACTCCTGTGTTTCGCCTCCCGCCGTGCTCGCGCGCCGCGTTCGCCTGATCTATCCCTCGTCCGCGGCGGCGGCAGGTCTCACGCAAGAAGAAGGAGAACGGGCATGAAGGTGCTGGTGGCGGGTGGCGCCGGCTACATCGGCTCCCATACCGCGAAGCGCCTGAGCGAAGACGGCCACGAGGTGGTGGTCTACGACGATCTCTCGCGGGGTCACCGAAAGACGGTCGCGATTCTCGGCGTGCCGGCCGTCTTCGCCGATCTCGCGGATCGCACGCGCTTGACCGAGACGCTGCGCACCCACGCGATCGACGTGGTCATGCACTTCGCCGCCTTCGCCTACGTCGGCGAAAGCGTCGAGCAGCCACTTCTCTACTACGACAACAACGTCGCAACCACGATCGGCGTGCTGCGCGCGATGCGCGACGCCGGCGTCCGGCGCTTCGTCTTCAGCAGCACCTGCGCCACGTTCGGCGACCCCGAACGGGTGCCGATCCGCGAAGACGACCCGCAGCGTCCCGTCTCGCCCTACGGCCACAGCAAGCTGATGGTGGAGCGGATCCTGCGCGACGAGCTCGCGGCGGATCGATCGTTCTCCTTCGCCGCGCTTCGATACTTCAACGCCTGCGGCTGCGCGATGGATGGCCGCCTCGGCGAAGACCACGACCCCGAGCCGCATCTGATCCCCGTCGTCTTGCAGGCAATCCTCGGCCTGCGGCCGAAGATCACCGTCTTCGGCACCGACTACCCGACGCCCGACGGCACCAACGTTCGCGACTACATCCACGTCGACGACCTCGCCGACGCCCACGTGCGCGCGATGACGAGGCTCGTGCCGGGGCGCGCGCTGTTCTGCAATCTCGGCACGGGGCGCGGCTTCTCGGTGCGCGAGATCATCGCCGCCGCCGAACGCGTGACGGGGCGAACCGTCCCGGTCGAGTTCGGTCCGCGCCGCCCCGGTGACGCCGTCGCCCTCTGGGCCGATCCGACCTTCGCGCGCGAAGCGCTCGGCTGGGAGCCGCAACATCGCGATCCCGACGCGATCGTCGCGTCGGCGTGGCGCTGGATGCAGGCGCATCCGAACGGCTACGGCCGCTGAGCCGCGCACCGTTGTCGAAAGCGGATTCCTGCCGTCCCGCGGCGCGCGCGCGATGCCGCCGCCAGCGCGAAGAAGCGTTCGTCGCCGCCATGCACGGCCGCGCCAGTCTTCGCCGTGTCGCACTTCGCCACCGCACACGCATCGCGCGCAAAGCTCGGATCGGCCTCGGCGTGCTCGTCGCATCGACCCTCGCCTTTCACCCCGCGCCGGCACGCGCGAGCGCGCTCGAGGACGCGCTTCGCGACGGCGGGGAGATCGCCGCGGCGGGGCTCTCGCTGACCGATGCGGCCGCGATCGCGCGCTTTCAGACGGCACATGGACATCGCCCGCTCTTCGTCGACGAAGGCGGCGTCACGGCGCGCGGCAAGGCGCTCGCGCGCGCGCTGCACGAGGCGGCCGCCGAGGGGCTCGAAGCCGCCGACTACGACCTCTCCGCGCTGCGCACGCTCGCCGTCTCGGACGATCCCGCGCAGCGCGCACGCGCCGAGCTCGCCGCGAGTGCACTCGCGATTCGCTATGCGCGCGATCTCGCGGGAGGTCGCCTCGAACCGCGCGAAGCCTTCTCCGATGCCGTGCTCACGCCTCCGGCCATCGACGTCGAGGCCCTGCTCGCCGCGCTCGCGGAAGGCGACGACGTGGCGTCGGCAATCGCGTCCCGTTTGCCCGCACGACCGCAGATCGACGCGCTGCGCGAAGCGCTGGCTCGATTTCGTGCCGAGGACGCGACGGCGCCGCCGTGGACCCTCGTGCCGGAGGGCCCCGCACTTCGGCCGGGTGATCGCGATCCGCGCATCCCGGCGCTGCGTGCGGCGCTGATCGATCGCGGCGACCTCGTCGCCGACGACCGTCTGGCCGCGCCCGATCTCTTCGATCCGGTGCTCGCCGACGGCGTGCGCCGCTTTCAGGCACGCCACGGACTCGCCGCCGACGGCGTCGCTGGCGAAGCGACGCGTGGCGCGCTCGCGATCTCGCGCGCGCGGCGCATCGAGCAGCTCGCGATGAACCTCGAGCGCGAGCGCTGGTTCGAGGCCGAATCGGGCCTTCACGTCGACGTCAACGTACCGGCCTTCGAACTCGAAGCCGTCGAGGCCGGTCGGGTGCGGCTGCGCACGCGCGTGATCATCGGTAAGCGAAGCACGCCGACCCCGATCTTCGCCGACCGCATCGGGTGGATCGAGCTCAACCCCGCCTGGAACGTGCCGCGTTCGATCGCCCAGAAGGAATACGGGGACGACCTTCGCAGTGATCCCGGGCGAATGGCCGAGAGCGGCTACGAGCTGATCCCTCGCGACGGCGGGCCGCCGCTCGATCCGCGCGAAATCGACTGGCAAACTACCCGCGGCTTTCCGTTCCGGCTTCGGCAGCGGCCCGGCGAGCAGAACGCGCTCGGCCGGCTGAAGTTCGTCTTTCCCAACGCGCTTTCCGTCTATCTCCACGACACGCCCGCACGCTCGCTGTTCGAACGCGAGACGCGCGCGTTCTCGCACGGCTGTGTGCGGGTGCAGAACCCCCGCGCGCTGGCGCTCGTCCTGCTCGGGACGGAGGGCGACTGGAACGAAGCGCGACTCACGAACGAGATCGACACCGGAAAGCGACAACGCGTCGCACTTCCCGTCTCGATCCCCGTTCGCCTCGTCCACCGCACCGCGTTCGTCGACGACGCGGGCGTCCTGCAATGGCGAACCGACCTCTACGATCGAGACAGCCGACAGCTCACCGTCTGGGCGGCTCATCGGGGGAGCGCCGCGACTGCGACCGGCCCCCCGTGATGGCTCCGAGCCCGCCCGGTCTGGCCTCACCGCGACGCCCTCCGCCCACGGCACGCGACTTCCTGCGCAACCCGCGCGCCGGCGGCGTAGGATGTTCCAACGCACCGGCTGCGAACGGCCGGAACACCTTCGGAGGGCCACCATGTCCGATCGACCCAGCGTCGAACGTCGCCTGCTCTGGATGCTCGCCGTGATCGCCGCCGTCGCGGTGGCCGGCGTCGTCGCCATCGTTCCCTACCGCCTCTACGAACGCGACATCCGGCTCGCGCAGGTGAACGCGAACCGGATGGCGAGTTTGCTTCACGTCTCGCTCGCGCAGGCGCTGCGTGAAAGCGACGACGTGACCGATCTGATCAACCGGCTGCAGGGCGTCGCCGGGCTCGAGATCACCTTGCAGCGACTCGATGCCGGCGAAACCGAACGCGCCGGCATTCACAACCGCGGTTCGAGCGAACTGAAGGGAACCGATCTGACGTGGGCCGCGCCGCCCATTCTCGACGGACGCGGCGGAACCTGGATGGCGACCATGCACTTCGATCTGTCGCCGCTCAAGCGCGACTCGGTCCGCCTGATCATCGATCTGATCGTCGCGGTTTGCGGGGGCTCGGCCGCCTTCTCGGCCGCCGTCTGGTGGTTCGTGCGCCGCGGGCTCGTCGATCCGCTGCGCGACATCACGCGACAGATCGAACGTATGGCGGACAGCGGTCAGCCCGCAGACCTGCCCGTTTGCGAGAGTCACGAGATGGCCTCGCTCACGTCGGCGATCGTCCGGGCCTGTCATGCACGAACGGTCTGAACGGGCGAACGCTGTGCGATCCTCGAATCGACGTGAACCACGGGGAGTGAGATGACCGATCGGACCGAACGACTCCGCAGCACGCTCGCCGAGCTGCACGACGAACTCTCCGGAGCGAACGCGCTCGACACCGAATCCCGCGCGCTGCTCGAATCCGCCGTCCGCGAGATTCGCCTCGCGCTCGCGCCGAGCGACCCGCACGCCTCGCTCGCGGCCGAACCCGGCCTGCTCGTCGAGCGCCTGCGCGACGCGGCGCGACGTGTGGAAGGCGAGCATCCCGCACTCGCCGATGCGGTCGGACGCTTTCTCGACGCGCTGGCGAGCCTCGGGATCTGAGTGCGACCAGTCAGACGCGGCGCGTGCTGAGCGTGGCACTCACCGCACGCTCGAAGGCGACGACGTCTGGAAGCGCTGCGAGATCGACGCTCCCTGGCTGCCGTAGATGCATCGCGACCGCTTCGGCCCGGCGAGCGAGGAGGTCGGCGCCGGCGAATCGCTGCCAGCGCTCGGGGATCGCCTCGACCCCGGCGGCTGCGCCCGCGATTCCGCCCGCCATCGCCGCCGTCGTATCGGTGTCACCACCGAGACCGACCGCGCGCACCAGCATCTCCTCGAACGAGTCTTCCGCGAGCAGGACGAGCGCGATCGCCGTCACCACGCTGCACAGCACGTAGCCATCAGTCGCGAGCGGTGGCGTGCCGAGCCGCACGCGCGCCTGCTGCACGATTTCGGTCGCGCAGGCGTCCCAGCCGCCGCCGAGTCGATCGACCAGACGCGCCAGCAGATCGGAGACATCGTGGCGCTCGCCCGCGAACGGCGCCGTCTCGGGATACGCCTCCGCGAGCCAGATCTCGCGCTCGCGCAACCAGCCCGCGAGCGCGCAAAGCAGATCGCGGGCTCGCGCACGCGCCAGCGGGAAGACGCCCTCCCCCGCGAGCTGCACGGCGAGTCGTGCCACCGCGAGCGCACCGGCGAGGGCACGTGATTCGCGATGCGTGACCAGCGACGCTTCGACGATCGCGCGCGAAAACGCCTCGCTCTCGGAGTCGAGCGCGGGGATCGCCGCGGATCCAGCGGGCGACGCTCCGTTCGCTCGCCAGCAGAGCGCGACGGCGGCCGGCGCGATGCGCATCGCCGCACCGTTGCCCGGGCGGTCGGGGCCGCCCGACGTTCGCCAGTCACGATCCTGTTCGAAGGCGATGACCGCCGCGCGAAAACCCGGCCCGTACCCGCGATGACAGCCGAACTCTCCCTCCGCGCGCGGCCAGCTCATCTCGACGAACCGCTCGCCGATCCACGCGGGATCGAGGCGCCCGTGTCGCAGTACGCTATCGAGCAGCACCAGCGCCTGCTGTGTGTCGTCGGTCCAGAACGGCGCCGCAAACTGAAAATCACGAACGCCACCGGGATGACGCTGCGCGATGCGCCCGGGAGACCAGTTCTCGACCGCGGCCCCGAGACAATCGCCCGCGGCGAGGCCGAGCAGGGAGGACGTGATCGGCGAGGGCATGAACGAACGATCGCCGAGAGCGTCCTCTCGCGCGAGCGGCGTTTCACCCCGTTCGGTGCGCGGCTCGATAGACTGCGTGGCCATGAAGTGGCTGCTCGAACGAGGCCGGTGGCCCTTCCTGCTCTTGCTCGCCGCGATGACTGCCGCGCTCGCGAGCCTCGCCGCACAGGTCGGAACCGAAACCAGCAACGCTTCGCTCGAAAGCCGAAACGCCGAGCAGGTGGAGGCCCGCACCCGCTTCCGCGCGCACTTCGGGAACGACGAGGATCTGCTGCTCGCCGTCGGCCATCCCCGATTGCTCGAAGCCGACGGCCTGCGATTTCTCACCGGACTTCACCGGCGGATCGCCGCGCTCGACGGCGTGCGCGAGATACGAGATCTGACGAACGCGCAGCAGATCCTCTCGGGAGACGCCGGGAGCGAACTGGCGGCGCTGCTCCCTCTGCCCTTCGACGCGCCGGAGTTCGCCGACCGCCTCCGCGAAGCGCTCGATCGCAACCCCGAATCTACCGCGCTCCTGCTCTCGGCCGACCGCCGGATGGCCGGAGTCCTGATCGAGATCGAGGATCGTCCGGGCGAGACCGCGTACCGCACCGCGCTGATCGACGAGATCCGCGCGCTGATGGCGGAATCCGGGCGCGAGCCCGGCGTCTCGCTGCACTTGACCGGCATCGCGGTGCAAAAGCACGACGTGAGCCGGTTCATCGAGCGCGATCGTCGCTGGCTGATGCCGCTCTCGGTCGTCGTGCTGAGTTTCGTGCTCGCGCTTTTCTTTCGCAGCGCACACGGCGTCGCCCTGCCGCTCGCGGTGACCGGCGTGACGGTCGCCTCGACCCTCGGCGCATACCGCCTCGCCGGACTCGAGGTGAACGCCATCACCGCGCTGCTGCCACCCGTGCTGATGGTGCTCTCGCTCGCCGTCAGCGTGCATCTCGTGCAGGGCTGGCTCGACGCACCCGAGGCCGGGAGCGATCGCGTCGCGCGCATCCTCTCCGTCGTGCGCCGCCTGCTCTTTCCCTGCTTCTTTTGCACGCTGACCACGGCCCTCGGCTTCGCTTCGCTGCTGACCAGCGAAATGCCCGCCGTGCGACAGTTCGGCGCCTTCGCCGCGTTTGGCGTTCTCGTCTCGTTCGGCGTCGGAATGACGCTCGTCCCCGTCTGCCTTTCGTTTCTCGCTCCACCGACCGCATCGCGCACGGGTCCGCAGCATCTCGTCTCGATGCGATTTCTCGAATGGTCCGCCGACGTTTCGACGCGCCGCCCATGGCGCGTCCTCGCGATCTTCCTGGCCATCACCGCGCTGAGTCTCGGCGGGCTTCCGCGGGTGAAGAACAACACCGATCTCGTGCGGTTCTTGAAACGCGACGCCCCGCTGTACCGCGACACGACCCTGATCGATGCGCGGCTAACCGGCACCAGCGCGCTCGAGTTCGTGCTCGCGCGCCGTGACGGCACGCCACTCGTCACATTCGATGCCGTGGCGCGGATGGCCGCCATGGAGCGTTCGATCGCCGCGCACCCCGAAGTGACGCACGTCGTCAGCGTGCTCGCCGTGCTGCGCCAGATCGAACGCGCGGAATCGGGCGGCGACGCGCTCCGCCTTCCGGGCGACGAACGCGCGACCTCGGCCGCCTTCGATCTTCTCGAAGCGGCCCCGGATCCCGCGCTGCTCCACAAACTGGTGACCCCGGCGTTCGAGGTCGCGCGATTTCACGTTCGGATTCATTTCGTCGGCAGCACCGTCGCCGCGCCGCTCGCGGAGACGATCCTCGCCGAAGGGCGGCAGATCTTCGGCGACGCGTTTCGTCTCGACGTGACCGGTGCCTTCTACGACGTCGCGCAGGATTCGAATCGCCTGGTGCGGTCGCAGGTGAGCGGCTTTTCGAGCGCGCTCTTGCTCGTCTTCGTCGCGATCGGTCTGCTCTTTCGTTCACCGCGACTCACGCTGGTCGCGCTGGTTCCGAACGTGATGCCGGTCGCATGGACCGGCGGCCTGATGGGTTTCTGTTCGATCGACCTCAGCACCGGCACCGCGATGATCGCCTCGTCCGTGATCGGACTCGTGGTCGACGACACGATCCACTACCTCGCGCGCTATCGGAGCGAGTTTCGTGGCGACGTTCGTGCGGCCGTCCTCGCCACCACCCGCGAAGTCGGTGCACCGCTTCTGGTCAACAATCTCGTGCTCGTCCTCGGGTTCTGGGTCGGCTGCTTCGGCAGCTTCAAGCCCACGATCTACTTCTCGCTGCTCTCGGGGGTCACCATGATCACGGCGCTGGTCTGCGATCTCTTCGTCACGCCGGCCTGCCTGATGGTGCTCGACCGCCGCCGGAGGCTCGCGCAATGAGGCATCGTGCCCGTTCGGTCGCTCTGCTGATCTTCGCGGGTGCGGTCAGCGCGCGTGCCGAATCCGATCCCGGCCCCATCGCCACACCCCTGCTCGACGCATCGCACGACGAGCGACTGCACGCGGTCGACGTCCCATCGACCGCACAAAAGGTCGGCGAGGTGCGGCTCGTCCGGCGCGGCTCGCGCGACGTCGTCCAAACCGTTCTCTACACGAAGGTGCTGAGCCGTGCGGTGGGCGAGATCCGCCGCAAAGAGCTGGCCGCGTGGCCCGAAAGCCGTCTGGGTCACGACGACTCGATGCGGTACGTCGCCGCGATCACCGCCGCGCAGAAGGAGATCTGGCAGCGATTGCTGCGCGACGTACGAACCGACGATCGTCGCCAGTCGATGTGGATCGAGTTCATCCTCGGAGCGTCGGATTCGGGGGTCGCGGTGGGGACCTTCCGCAACGCCCCGCCGCGCGAGGGCGAGCTACCGGACGGTCCGCGCGAAACGCTCGCGACGCTCGACCTCGCCCGCGACTACGTCCGCACGAACATGCGCGTGATTGCCGGCGATTCGTTTCACGCCGCTGGCCCCGCGCTCGACACGCTGCTCGACGCGCTGCCGCAGTTGCGCACGGCCGAAGACGCGGCGAATCGAACGGGCCGCTCGCACGACGCGCCGTCGCCGTGACGATCGCGGGCCGCGCGGCGGTTCACGGCGTCCCGAGCAGACCTTCGCTCGTCACCGTCACGTCGACGAAGCGATCGACGCGGAGGAGAAAGTTGCTGTAGTCGCGCATTCCCCAGTCGACGTAGGGCACGCGAAACTTCGTCGTGATCGCGAGCTTCGCGCCGCTGCCGACCAGGTTCGCCGGCAGCACGAGAGGGTGCGTCTGTCCGTGCATGTCGAGCGTTCCGGACAGCTCGATCTCCGCCTCGCTCGTGCCGCGCCGGAGCACGGTGATCCGCTCGGGACGAAAGACGATTTCCGGGAATCGTGCGCTTTCGAGTACGTCCGCGTGCATGTTCGCATCACGGCTTTCCTGCTGCGTGGTCGCGCTGGTGGCGTCGATCACGAGTTCGCCCGACGCGGCACCCGTCTCGTCGTCGAACGTGATCGTGCCGCGCGTACAGCGGATGCTTCCGTCCGCGCTGTGCAGCGTCGCTCCGAGCACGAACTCGATCTTCGTGGCTGCCGGATCAACCGTCAGCGTCTGCGGTGCAGCCCACGCGGACGCGCCACTGAAGCCGAAGAGCAGCGCCCCTGTGAGCGCGCTGCGGCGAAGAAAAGAGGTGGCACTGGCCGTCTGCATGGGATTCGCCTTTCTCGTCCGCGCGACCGACAGGAACGATGGCGAAGACGCCGCGCGCGGGCACTGCGTTCCCTCGCCCCTCGATACGACGGCCAGCGTACGCGAATCGCCATTTCCCGAAACCCGGCCCCGGCTGCCGCGGGCCCGCTCGCGGCGCGAACGGAGCGCGACGCGCCCGTCCCGTCCCCTCCCCTCGAAGCTACGGCAGCGTCCAGCGGTAGATCGTCAGCGAATGCGGCGGGTACGAGGCCGCGAAGTCGGCGTCCCCGTTCCACGGAGTCGTCTGCGGCGCGACCCGAAACGGGTCGCTCGCGTCATTCCGCGAGTCGTGTTCCGGCCCGGTGAGGACGGTGCGCGTCCCCGTCGCTCCGGCGGGAAGGTTGGTGCTCACCGTCGTTTCGACCGGCGTGAAGAGATGGCGGTTGATGACGAAGAGCGCGAACTGCTTCCCGGTGACGTCCCGCGTCGCGATCACATCGAGCATCGGCACCGCGCTCTGACCCGGCCGCTCGCGCAGGCTGATGCTGTCGAAGACCGCCGTCTTCGGATCGAGCGTCGTCTTCACCACCACGTGATCGGCTTCTCGCGCGTACTCGCGGTGCACGTAGAACTGCGGGTTGCGCACCCGCACGTCTCCGTCGACCCCCACCAGGCTGCCGCGCCCGCTGCCGGCGAGGGACATGTGGTGCGCGCCGAAGACGCGGTCGTTGCGCATCATCACCTGCAGCACGCTGGCGTTGTAGAGCGCGCAGTCGAGGGTCGGATTGCGGGCCACGGTCTTCGCGGGATCTTCGATCGCTTCGTCTGGAAAGAAGACGCCGTCGTATTCGGTGATGAAGAGGGGAATCGTCCGGCCGTTGCGGGCGAGTTCGTCGCGAACGATGCCGAGCGACCGTTCGAAGCTCTTCGTCGAACCCATCATCGCGAGATACAGCTCGTCGTCGCGCGGCACCACGGGGTTCGCGCCCGGCGTGTAGCCATAGAGCGGTGCGTAGGCGTTGTGCAGGCTGAGGCCATCGATGTACGCGCCGGCGAGCCCGAGCACGATCGAGTTCCAGTAGCTCTGCTCGTCGGCCGGGCCGATCACGCCGGCCGCGAAGATCTGCGCGTTCGGAACCTCCGCCCGAATCGCGCTCGCGTATTCGATCACCTTCGCGGCATACGCGTCGGGGGTCAAACCGAGCACGCCGGATTCGTTGATGCCGCTGAAGTACGGCTCGTTGCCGATTTCCCAGTAGAAGGCCGGGAAACCGACCGAGTTGAAGTAGTGCGCGAACGCACGCGCCAGCGCGGCCGAACCACTGCCGGTATTGGCCGTGATGAACGGCACGGCGCGCAGCGCCTTCGCGAGATCGATGAACTCCTCCGGACCGATCACGGGCTTGTAGAGTTCGTCGAGGTTGCCACTGCCCTGCAGTGCACGACGCGAGGGCGGCCCGAGGGCCTGCCACCAGATGAAGTGATCCGCGTTCGTGCCGCCCGGAAAACGCAGCGTCGTGATCCGCGCCTCGGTCAGCGTGGCGACGATTTCGCCGTCGAGCCCGCCGTCGGCGGCGATCACCTGCTCTCCGTTCTCGATCGTCTGCAGGTTCTGTCCGAACAGGAACGGCGGCACCACGCGCTGGTTGGACTGGAAGTCGACCGTCACGCTGCTGCGATGAACGGCGCGGCAGCCCGTCCCGGTGAGCCACGCCGGGCCGAAGAGCAGCGCACCCGCGAGGGCCGCGATGGCGATCCGCCCGCGGTTCATGGCGTTCCCGGCGCCTCCATCGGCAGATGCGCGGCAGAACCCGTCGCATCGCGCAGGTCGAGCCGCATCTCGCGCGGCGTCGTCTCGTCGCCGAGCAGCCAGAACTCGGAAGACCAGGTGTCGCCGTCGATCGCGTGAACGTGGCTCGCCGACGGTTCTTCGGATCCGCCGTCCGTGTTGGGAACGGGATACGCCGTCAGCAGCGTTTCTCCGCGACCGCTGCTCGCGCGCCCGATCGCGATCGCTTCGAACGGATCGCCGGCCGCGGCGACGAGCTGCCCGTAGAACTCCGCGCTCGCCGCCGGAAAGAGCGAACCCACCGTCAGCAAGCGCTGGGCACCCGCCGCGAGCGCGAGCTGCGCCGTCGCGACCGGCGTTCCCTGCGCGTCGCGCAGTTCGAGATCGATCGCGTTCGACACGGAAGACGGATTCGTCAGCACGAGCCCGCTCTCGCGGCGCGCGCGGTCGACCGGAATGCGGAGCGTGGAGACGGCGCGCGAGGCAGGAACGCCCCGCGGCAGCAGAAGCGCTCCGTCGCGCGAGCTGCCGACGGTCGCCTCTTCGGTACAGCGCAGCCGGGGCGCCGGGTCACCGGCATTCGGCGAGACGGCGATCCGCGCGTGTGCCAGCGGGTCGGAGCCCGGTACCCCGGACGCAAAGCGCAGCACGAGCTCGCGCCACGCCCCGGCACCGAGCGAATACGACACGCGATCGCTCGCCACGCCGTCGATCTCGGCCACCAGTGCGGCCCCGCTCGCGTCGAGCAGCCGCAGCTCGCCGCCGATCACGCGCGGATCGGGATTGATCAACACCACGCGGTGTCGCGTGTCGGGCGTGATCAGCAACACCTGGCTGCTCGCCGTCTGCGGAACCCCGTCGTCCGATTCATCGAATGCGTGCCAGAGCAGAGGATCGGTGAAGTTCAGCTCGCGCAGATTTTCGCTCACCGCAAAGACACCCGTCACGAGCGGCGCACTGCTGTCGATCGAGAGCACGCCGCGATACACCGCCCCGAGACCGAGCACCTCGTCCAGCATCGCGACGCGGCTCGCGCGGGCAGGCACTTCGAGCACACCGGCCGAACCGGCGAGCGCGCTGCCATCGACGTCGTGAAGCACGAGATCGATCGTCGCCGGGCCCTCGCCCGGGTTGTGAAAGACGAGGCGCGTCCGCCGAATCCGGCCGTCCCCGCGCAGCCCGCCGAGCGCCGGCAGCACGGTCCCCTCGACGAAGGCATGAACGCGCGTCGTCGCTCGATCGCGCGAGAGGGCGAGCTCGCTCGACAGGCTCCCTCCGTACGCGGACCGAAGAAACTGAACCCCGGGCAGCGCGCGCCCTCCGTCGACCGGAACGAACTGCAGCGCGAGCTCTCGTCGCGACGAGCGCGTGCCCGTCGTCGTCACCCGCTGCACACCGCCGGCCGGCACGCCGACCAACGGCACGACCGGCAGGAAGTGGGCGGAGACGTCCGCCGTATAGGTCTCGCTTCTCATTTCGAAGTCGTGCTCGCGGGGAAGGAAGTCGCTCCAGCGCTCGAAGACGAGCAGCATGGGATCGGATGGATCGAGATCGATCGACTCCGGTGCGGAGAGCGAGTGCATCGAGCCCGCGGCCCACTGCACGAGCCGGGGCGTCGGCACCGGACTACCGTCGATCGTGAGCGACAGCCCGCCCGGCGACGTCGAAAAGATCAGTTGCAGGGGATCGAAGTGCGCCGTCACCGAAT
>CAZDHU010000025.1:0-10054 GCA_964505355.1 uncultured Myxococcaceae bacterium
TCCGGAGGATCGACGCGAAACTCATGCGACGCCCTTTCGAAGATTCCCGAGCCACTGCTCGAGCGTGGAAAGTACGCGGGCACGATGGGCTGCGCGCACCTCCGCCTCGCTGATTTCATCCCCTGCGAAACGCTCGCGACCGATCGTGAACGGCTCTCCCGCCGCAGGCTCGACGACGTCGAACGCACCGGCACGCGCCGCGTCTTCGGAGATGCGCTCGCGCAATCGCCGCGCCTCGTCCGCGAGCCCCTGTCGTTCGAGCAATGCCGCCACCGTCTGCGTCGCGAAGGTGCCGCGACCGGCGAGCAGCAATGAATCGGCCTCGTCGGCAGCTCCCTCGTCCTCGCTCGCCGCGGGATCGGCCTCGATCGAAGCGTCTTCTTCGATCGCGGCGGAGGTCGCGAAGGCATCCGCATCGTCGTCGGCGAACGCGATCAACGCTTCCGGCGCATCGTCGAGCGTGAAAGGCTCGGGTTCTTCTCGCGTCACCGCGTCGACGCAGATCGCTTCCTCTTCATCGGGCAACTCGGCGAGCGCCGCCGCCGCGGGCCATTCGACGATTCGCTCCCGGGCAAGAACCACGGACGGCGTCGCCGCGAGCCCGCGCGCGAGTTCGTCGCGGGCCTCGGCGATCCTGCCCTGTTCGAGCAGGGCGAGGCAGAGCGCCATCCACGAGGCCGACGCGTCGGGTGCGGCCGCGAGGGCTTCCCGGGCCAGCGCCTCGGCCGCCTCGAGCCGCCCGGCACGGCGATGCTGTTCCGCGAGTGCAGCCCATGCGGCCGCGCCGTCGCCGAGCGCACCACAGCGTTCGAGCCGTTCGCGTTCGCGTTCGATCAGCGCCTGTACGGCCGCGGGATCCATCGACGGTCTCCGATCGCTCACGCGTTCCGCACCCGCCGCCGGGCGGGAACGATCTCTTCGGGAAGCAGCGGAACGGTCTCCGCATGCCCGATCGCGCGCAGCACGACGTAGTGGATGCGCGCGTCCTGCCGCTTCTTATCGACGCGCAGCGCCCGAAGCTGAGCCGAACGCGCGAAGGGCTGGCCCTCGATCGGAAGCCCGAGGCGCCCGAGCAGGGTGGCGAGGCGCGCGGCCGTTCCGGCGGGCGCGAGGGTGAGCGCTTCCGACAGCCGGGCCGCATGGACCATGCCGAGCGAAACCGCCTCGCCATGAAGAATGCGGCGGTAGCCCGAAAGCGTTTCGATCGCGTGGCCGACGGTGTGGCCGAAGTTGAGCAGCATCCGGAGCCCGGCCTCACGCTCGTCCGCCGCCACCACCCCGGCCTTGATCGCGACCGCGCGTTCGATCACCGGAACGAGGATCGCGGGATCATCGCCGAGCAGCCGTTCGCCGAGTGACTCGAGCGTCTCGAAGAACTCGGCGTCACGGATCGCCGCCGCCTTGACGACTTCGGCCATGCCCGCTGCGCGCTGGCGTCGCGACAGCGTGCGCAGCGTGGTGACGTCGATCCAGACCAGACGGGGTTGATGGAAGGCACCGACGAGATTCTTGCCGCGCGGAAGATTCACGCCGACCTTGCCGCCGATGCTCGCGTCGACCATCGCGAGCACCGTCGTCGGCACCTGTACGAACGGAACGCCGCGCAGGTAGGTTGCCGCGGCAAACCCCGCGAGATCGCCGATCACCCCGCCACCGAGCGCGACCACGACGCTCGACCGATCGGCACCTGCATCGAGGAAGGCTTCGTAGAGCGTGGCCGCGGCGCGCAGGGTCTTCTTCGCGTCTCCGTCGGGCATCGTGATCCGGGTCGTCGCGAGACCGGCCGCTCGAAGCCCGCGCGCGAGCACGGCACCAAAGCGCGTTGCCACGCTCGGCGCCTCCACCAGCACGGCACGCGTCGCCTTGCAGCGACCGGCGATCGCGGCACCGGCATCGGCCAGCGAATCCGCGCCGATCTCGACCGCATAGCTGCGCTCGCCGAGATCGACCTCGACCACACGGCGCAGGATGGGAAGGCCGCCGCCCCCGAGTGCGCGCAGGCGCGATTCGACCTGTTTCACCACGTCCTCCACCGACCGCTCGTCGACGTCGACCACGATCGATGCCGTCTCGTGAGCGCTGCGTCGCTCCTGCATCAGCGCTTCGAGCCGTGCGCGACGCGAGGCGAAATCGAGGTCACGCAAGAGTGGCCGGTCCGCACCGTCGCCAATCCGCCCGAGCAGCGTCTCGGGTCGGGCGCGAAGATGGATCACGGTGCCGGCGGATGCGAGCCACGCCGGTGCTCCGGGCTGCGCGATCGCGCCACCACCGAGCGCGACCACCACCCCCGTCCCGGCCACGCGCGCGATCGCCGCGCGCTCGCGTGCCCGAAACCCCGACTCGCCCTCGCGCGCGAAGCACTCGGCCACGCTGCAGCCCGCACTGCGTTCGATCTCGCCATCGGTGTCGACGAAGGACCGACCGAGTCGCGCGGCGAGAGCCGGGCCCACGGTCGACTTGCCGGCGCCCATCATGCCCACCAGCCAGATCGTCCCCGGACGATCGCGCCGCGAAGTCGCGCTCGTGCGCGGGCCGCCGCCGCACGACGCGACCGCGCGGGACCGAGGCGTCGCGCGGCGACTCTTCTTCGCGGGTTCGTTCATCGCGACCAGTATATGCGACGAGGGGGAGCCTCCCACGGAGACTCCCCCTCTCGATGCTCACCGAAAACGCCGGCTACCCCGCTTTGGGTGCAGCCGCCACCTTCGGCAACGTGGACTCGACGATGCGCGGAGTCACGAAGAGCAACAGCTCCTTGCGACGATCGCGCACTTCGTGGCTCTTGAACGCCCAGCCGACGAGCGGAATGCTGTGCAGATACGGAATCCGCGACTCGTTGTCCGACTGGTCCACCACGTAAATGCCACCGAGCACCAGCGTCTGCCCGTTCTTGACCAGCGTCTCGGTCTTCGCCTGGTTCTTGGCGATGGCCGGCGAGCCGGTCGGCGTGTCGACGCTGTCGTCCGGTGCGTTCTTCGTCACCTCGATCTTCATGATGATGCTGCGATCGGACGTGATGTGCGGCGTCACCTTCAGCGAGAGCACGGCGTCGATGAACTCGAGCTGTGCGTCGCCGTTTTCGAAGGTCTGGAACGGGATCGACACGCCCTGTTCGATCTTCGCCTCCCGGTTGTCGAGCGTCACGATGCGCGGGCTGGAGATCACCTTGCCCTCGCCCGTGCTCTCGGCCGCCTGCAGTTGCAGCGCGACGTTGAATCGTTCGTCGAGCACGAAGCCCGAGAGATTCAGCAGTCCGTTGGCGACGCTCGTGATCGGATTCGAAGAGACGATGTTGTTCGCGGTCTGAAACGGCCAGGTCGACGCGCCCGAGGTGATGTACTCGGTGCCGGCCACCGAGAGGTCACCCTGCGTGTCGCCATCGCCGTCTTCGGGATTCGAGCCCAGCGCCCACTCGGTGCCGAGCTCGCGCGAGAAGTCGAGGTTTGCCTCGACCACCTTCGCCTCGATCAACACCTGCGGCGTCTGCGAATCGATCGCCTGCACCAGCGACGTCGCCTCACGGATCACACCCGGGATGTCCTTCAGGATCAGCGTGCTCGTCCGCTTGTCGATGTTCACCACGCCGCGCGCCGTGAGCAGTCGCTTGACCAGTTTCTCGACTTCATCGACGCTCGCGTAGTTCACCGGCACGAGGCGCACTTCGAGATCTTCGAGCTTCTCCTTGGCGCGCTTTTCCTGCAGCCGCGCCTCCTCCTCCTGCTGGAGCATGTTCGCCGGTGCGATTCGCAGCACGCTGCCGACGCGCACGAAGCCGAGCCCCTTGGTCAGCAGAATCACGTCGAGCGCCTGATCCCAGGGCACGTCGACCAGTCGAATCGTGACTTTGCCGACGACGTCGTCGCCCGCGATCACGTTCAAATCCGAGACTTCGGCGATCAGGCGCAGCACATCGTCGATCTCGACCGACTTGAGGTCGAGCGAGATCCGGCGACCGGTGTACTGCTTGCCGGCGACCAGTCCGCCTTCACGCAGAATCCCGCTCTCACCGCCGGCGCCCTTCGCGCCGGCCGCCGCCTTCGCACCCGACCCGCCGAGGGCTGCCGGCTCCGTGCTGCCGATCGACTTGCCGCTCGCCACCTGCATCTCCGCCGCCGTCAGCAGCGGAAGAGCGCTCGCCTGCTCCGCTGCCTTCGCGCCGCGGGCGAAGTCGATGATCACGATCGAGCCGCGCTGCACGACCTCGGCCTTCGCACCCTTGCTTCGCTGCACGAGCACGCGCGCTTCCGGCGTCTCGCCCGGCTGCTCGAAGGCCGACACCCCTTCGATCACGCCCGGCGAATCGGGCGTGATGCGGAGCTGCGCGGCCGGATCGATCGTGGTCCCGTGCACACGAATCACGACGGTGTCGGACGTGGGCTCGGTCAGTTCGAAATCGATCGGATCGTCGCTCACGAGCACCAGCCGGTCGCGCGAAGCCTGTGCATCGAGTTCGATGCCGCGCAACACGCGGCCCGGTGCCGGCGTCACCGCCTCGACGGCGGCCACACTCCCACCCGCGGACACCTCCGGCGTCACCACCGGCTCGGCGCTCACCGCAGGCATCGTGATCGGAACCGCCGCCGGCGTTTCGGCCAGCGTCGCGATCTGATTCCCGACCGCCATCGGATCGTCGATCGGCGCCCGGTTCGGCACCTCGAAGTCCGCTGTCGTCATGTCGCTCACCGAGAACAGCGCAGCCACGTCGACCGGCGAGGCAGCGCTCGCCGCCTCTTCTCGAGACTCCACCGCAACGGCGACCGTCGCGGGCTCGCCCGTCGCAGTCGCCGTCGTCCCGGCGGCCGTCGCCGCCAGCGTGCTCGCGCCGGCACCGAGTGCCACCACCAGCCCCTGCTCGGCGGACACGATCTCGCGACCTTCGAACGGCCGCTCCGCGCTCCCGGCATCGATCACCACGCGCGTTCGATCGTCGTGCTGAGCGACTCGCACCCGCGCCACGTCGGCGCTTCCGACGTCGATGCGCGGAGCCGGAACGGCGTTGCGCACGCCCGCGAGGTCCACCACCAGACGCGCGGGATGATCGAGCGTGAACGACTTCGCGCCTTCGATCGTGCCGTCGGCACGCAGCAGAAGCGTGGTGCCGTCCGGTCCGGTCTTCGGTTCCACGGCGAGCAGTCGCGTCGCCGCGGCGCGCGTCGGGATGGCGGCTGCCGTCCCGCCCTGCGCGGCGTTCGCGACGTCGGTGCGCACGGCGATCTCGAGCCCGCCGTCGCGCGATGCCACGTCGTAGCGCGCACCGTCGGCGAGACCGAGTTCGACACGCGTGCCCGCCGCACCCATCGCGTCGCTGGTCGAGGCGATCGCGATCTGCTCGATCCCGCCCTCTCGCACCGACACCTGGTCCGCGAGCCGCTCTGCGCGAACGCCCGGAAGCTCGATCACGAGCCGTCGCGGAGCCGATTCTTCACGGCTCGCGATGCCCTCCGCCCTGACACCCACCAGTGTCACCAGCGTGGCATCCCCCGCTCGTTCGATGCGGACGTCCGAAAGCGCACCCGGCGCGCTTCCGTCGACCGCCGCCGCGATTCCGGCGACCATCGCCAGCACCATCGCGACCAGAAGGGAGTTCCGGACCCGGCCCGGCATCCCGCTGCTTCGATCGTTGTCGTTCTGGAACATCTGGCTCACCCCCCCTGGCTCTGCCGCACGTGCATCTCGATCTCTTTCTCGGTCCGCTCACCCACGTAATCCACGTAGGCCTCGCGCACGATCATCGTGTTGTCGCTGATCCGCTGAACCGCGCCGTCGTTCTTCCCGATCATCGTGCCCTCGGAGACGATGTAGGCCCGTCCCGACGGATCGAGCACGAGAGCGCGCGGCTTGTCGGTGTTCCAGACCACGGCCACCAGCGAGAGCTGCGACAGGTCGAACTGTTCCAGCGGACCCCGCTCGCCACGGCGCTCCCGCGCCTGGTCGAGCACGAACGAACGGAAGGGATCGCGACGACCTTCCGCCTTGTACGTGAAGCCCTCGCCTGAACCGCCGAAGGTCGCGGCGTCGGGCGCCTTCGCGACTTCACCCTTCTTGCCCGCGGGTGTCGGCGTCGGGTTCTTGCGCGCCGCTTCCGCGCGCCGCTGTTCGTAGCTGGCCACGCTCTCGCCCTTCGGTTCGGGGCCACAGCCCGCGAGTCCGACCACGGCGAGCGCGATCACGATGCTCGCGCGCCTCACGCCTCACCTCCCTTTGCCGCCGGCTTACCGGTCGGTGCCGCGCCGGCACCCTTCCCGGCAGGCACCGCGCTGCCACCCCCTGCTGCTTCGATGAACCGGAACGTCGTCGCGCTGCCCGTCACTTCGAGCCGCGTGCTGTCCGTGCTCTCCTTCGCGATCGTCATCTTCAGTTCGGACACGTTGACGATGCGAGGCAGCTTCGACATCTGATCGAAGAAGGTGGCGATCTCGTGAAAGCCGCCGGTGAACTCGATCTCGATCGGCACTTCGGCGTAGAAGTCGCGCGGGATCTCGCCGCGCGGCTTGAAGGACTTGAACTCGAGGCCCGCGTTCTTGCCGAGCCCGGAAATGTCGGTGAGCAGCACCGGCAGCTCCTTGCTGTTCGGCAGTTGCCGCAGCGCCACCGTCAGCTCGTGCTCGAGCTTGCCCACCTCGTCCTCGAACTTCTTCAGATTGTTCGCCACCGCGCGCACCTCGTTGAGGCGTCGCTGCACGTCGAGCTCGCGGGCGTGCAGCACGCCGAGCTCCGTGTTCGCGGGTACGAAGAACAGCCAGCCGTAGAGCGCGACGACGATCACGGCGAGCGCTCCGAGCGCCCCCATTCGCCACGCCTTCGGCAGCTTCACGAAGCGCTCCAGGCTCTCCTGCACCTTCGCCATACCGAGATCCATGTCCCTCTCCCTCGTCCGCGGCACTCACCCGCGAGCGCTCGTCCCGTCCGTCGGCTGCCTCAGTGCTTCGCCGCCCGCTTCGCCGGCGGCGTCGGGGCCGCCGGCGGCGGTTCCTCGACGCCCGGCACGGTCAGCGCGGCGTGAATCTTGAAACTGTTCAGCTTGAGCCCGCTTTTCTCCGACAGTTCGGTCTCTTCGAGTTCCACGCGATCGAAGTAGTCGGAGTCGTTGAGCGCGGTCAGAAACTGCGCGATGCCCTCGTTGTCGAGGCTCATGCCTTCGAGCGTCACGGAGCCTTTGGCCGCCGCGAGTTCGGTGATCCAGAGCCGCTGCGGCGAGTGCGCCGCGAGCTCGTCGAGCACGTGCACCGGCCCCGAGCGTGATTTGTCGAGCCGTCGAATCACTTCGAGCTTCTTCTCGACTTCGGCCTTCTGCTTTCGAAACTCGTCGACCTGCGCGAGCTGCGGTTTGAACTGTTCGATCTGCTTGTCCATCGCGGCGACGCGCGACCGCGCGTCCGCCACCCGCAAACCGAGCACGAGATGGAACATCGCGCAGAGGACGATCGTCGCGACGAGCGTTCCCGCCGCGAGCACGCCCTGCTGCTGGATTTCGGCCTTCCGTCGCGCTTCGCGAACGGGCAGTAGATTGATCTTGATCATCGCTCGTCGATCCTCCGCAGCGCGAGACCGACCCCGACCCCGAGTGCAGGTGCCACCTGCTCGAGAAAGGCGGCCTCGAAGCGATCGTTCGGCAGCATCCGCGCCAGCGGATTCAATCGTTCGACGGGAACGCCGGTGCGCTCACCGAGCAGCACGTCGAACCCGGGTACCAGCGAGCCTCCCCCGGCCAGCACCACCCGGTTCACCCGTCCGTCGGGCGAGGTCGCCGCGAAGAAGTCGAGCGAGCGCGTGATCTCTCCGATCACGGTCTCGTTGACCGCGCGGATCGCCTGCTCGACTTCCTGGGGAACGACCTCCTGCGCATCCTCCGCCGTCTTGCCGCCGATCTTGATCCGCTCGGCTTCCTCGAAACCGATCGACAGCGACTTCTGGATTTCTTCGGTGTACTGATTGCCGCCGGCGCTCACGTCGCGCGTGAAGGCGGGCATTCCGTTCGCGAGCACGTTGATGTTCGTGCTCTGGGCACCGACGTTCACCAGCGCGACGATTTCGTCGGCGGGCGCCTCGCAATTCGCTTCCCACGCGTTTTCGACCGTGAAGGCCGCAACGTCGATCACCGCGGGTGCGAGACCTGCTTCGGCGAGCACGCTGGTGTAGTCGTCGATCAGATCCTTCTTCGCGGCGACCAGCAGGACGTCCATTTGTCCTTCGGTCGAGCCCGCGCTGAGAATCTGGAAGTCGAGATTCACTTCGTTGACGTCGAACGGGATGTACTGCTCGGCTTCCCATCGAATCGACTCTTCCAGCTCTTCGCGCGTCATCGCCGGCAGGCTGATCTTCTTCACGATCACGGAATGTCCGGAGACGGCGACCGCCGCGTGCGTGGCCTTGACGCCCGCGCTCGCCAGCGCCTCGCGAATCGCGTCGACGATCGCCGAGGAGTTCAGGAAGGCGCCCTGAACGATCGCCTCCGGCGGCAACGGAACGACCCCGAGGCGAACCAGATCGAAGCCTTTCGACTTCGGCGCGATCTCGACGGCCTTCACCGACGACGAGCCGATGTCGAGTCCCACGATCGACCGGCTGCGACGCAGCCCAGCAAACGGAAGTTCCACGAATGACTCCTTCCCGTGCGCCGTCAGCGGCGCGCGGTCACGCCGAAGCCGCGTCCGTCTTCGTCCACCACCACGCCGAACACACGATCCTTGTCCGAGATCTTCAAACCGAGCGCGAGCAGCACCTTTCGCTTGGTGTCGAGGCGACACGGCCGGCCGGCCTCGAGCCGATCGATGGTGAGCGTCGAGAGCCCGGCTTTTCGCGCGAGCTCGGCCTTACTCATCATCTGCTCCTCGCGGATGCGCTGAATTTCGTTTCTGCCCTGCATCGTTCCTCCGCCACGGCGCTCCCGGCCAAGAGCCGACCCGCGACTCGCTCCTGCCTGCTATCGGAGTGACATTCCGGGGACTTGAGCATTCGATCCGCTGCCTCATGGAGCGGCGACTTGCCACGGTTTGAGCTGCAAGTCGCCGGCAATGCTGCGTCCTGCCGATGCATCGACGCACGGCTTCTGCCGCTGCGTGAGCGGCGTCACAGCGGGCGGACGCCGGGGTCACGCCGGATGCGCCGCCAGCGCGGTGCCGAACAGGAAGACGGGCGGACGGCCGATAGGACCCGCGTGGGCGAACGGATCCTCGTGATCGACGACGACGAAGCGCTGCGCGAGAGCCTGCAGCTCCTGCTGGCCGCCGAGCAGTACGAAGTGGCGACCGCCGCGGACGGCGAGAGCGCGCTTCGGGTGCTCGACGAAGGCCCGGCCGACGTCGTGCTGTGCGATCTCCGGATGCCCGGCATCGACGGCCTCGAACTGCTGCCGCAGCTCGCCCGTCGCCTTCCCGGCGCAACGCTGATCCTGATGTCGGCGCACGGCGGCGCCGAGCTCGCCATCGAAGCGCTGAAACGCGGCGCTTACGACGTGCTCGCCAAGCCGTTCGCTCCGTCCGAGCTGTTGCTCACCATTCGCAAGGCCCGCGAACGCGAACGGATGCGCCGGACCAACCAGCTTCTGAAGCGAGAGGTGCAGCGTGCGGTCGGCGAGCGCCCGATCGTCGCGGCGTCACCCGCCATGATTCAGGTGCTCGAAACGCTCGAGCGCGCCGCGGAGTTCAAGACCTCGGTGCTGCTGACGGGCGAGAGCGGGACGGGCAAAGAAGTGCTCGCGCGCGCAATTCACGCGCAGTCGCCTCGTCGCGACGAGCCGTTCGTGGCGGTCAACTGTGCAGCGATTCCCGAGAACCTGCTGGAGAGCGAACTGTTCGGGCACGCCCGTGGCGCCTTCACCGGTGCGGATCGTGCGCGCCCCGGCCTCTTCGTCGAAGCTCACGGCGGGACGCTCTTTCTCGACGAGATCGGCGACATGCCGCAGAACATGCAGGCCAAGCTGCTGCGGGCGCTGGAACAGCGCGAGATCACGCCGGTCGGCTCCACCGAGGTGCGCAAGGTCGACGTGCGCGTCATCGCCGCGACGAATGTCGACCTGCGGCGGGCGGTCGACGACAGGAAGTTCCGCGAGGAC
>CAZDHU010000026.1:0-3026 GCA_964505355.1 uncultured Myxococcaceae bacterium
ATTTATGTAAGCATTTATCCCTTAAGTGCAAACCGAAACAATCAGCAACGCGTATAACTTCCGCGGAAACACCACAAAGTAAAGTAAAGAAAAGTATAGAAGAGAAAAGTGAAGGAGAGGATGAGGAAATTTCTGACGAAATTTCTCCCGCACAAAAAGCACGAGAGTTTTTTAAAAAAATAGAGAGCGAAAATCTGGAAGAAACGGACGAACGCAAAAAGTTCTACAACTACTGGACTGAAAAAAATAAGTCGGGCACCAAAGAGCGTTGGGAATTGGAAAAAACATTCGATGTCGACCGACGCTTCGCCACATGGCAACGCAACGCTTTGCAATTTAACTCACCAAGCTATGGAAAAAATCAGCGAGATCGTATCCGCTCGGGACATGTCAGCGAAGGCGGCCGCGCAGACCTCACCGTCACCGACGATGACGTATAAGTGCGCCAACTGCAAAGACGCGGGCTTCACGAATGGATCGATCAGCTACCAGCAGTATGGCTCGAGCGATAAATACTTCTGCAGAGAATGCGAGAAAGGCGAAAAGATGCTGATTGCATGGATGAAAGAACCCGCTCAACAACTGCATCTGCGGCAATGGAAGCAGGAAAAGATTGACCGCATGGTGAGAATTTCTGGAGTGGATGGATGCTTCCGCGACAAGCGGCTCAAGGACATCAAAGACGGGTCGAACCTTTTCCAAGAATGCCAAAAGTACGTTGAAAAATGGGAGCAAATGAAAACGCAGGGATTCGGATTCTACTTCTGGGGCAATGTCGGTGCAGGTAAAACCCATACGGCCGCCGCAATCGCAAATGAACTCATGGAAAAGAAGCAGGTCGAAGTGTTGTTCCTGAGCATGCCCGAAGCGGTTACGCGGGTGAAGAAAACCTTCGATACGGAACTCAAGGGCGAAGACGCTAGACTGTTTGACCGCATGAAGGAAGTGGAGCTGTTGATTCTCGACGACCTCGGGGTGGAAAAGAATTCCGAATGGCTGACCGACCAGATGTACCAAATCATTGACCACCGCTGGAAAAACAAGAAGCCGCTCATTGTGACCACGAATCTCTCCATCGAAGACCTCGGCATGATTTACAAACCGCAAGTCGCCTCACGTCTGTGCGGCTGCTGCAAACCCATAAAATTTACCAACAAAGACAGACGCAAAAATGCCCCTGCACTCTTCTAACCAACCACCATGAGATTTTATAACCACCACCGCAGCAAATTCGGAGCTCAAGCTCATGCAAAGGGCTGGCGAGATTCGGGATCTACAGGTGCAACCGCGGTTCGAACTGCTCCCGTCGTTCAGACATGAAGGTGAAGCACACCGCAAGATTGAGTACGTGGCGGACTTCAGCTACACCGATAAAAGCGGCGAGAAAATCGTGGAAGACGTGAAATCAGCGATCACGAAAACACACCCTGTCTACCGCCTTAAAAAGAAACTCCTCTTGTTCAAGTACAAAGATTTTACTTTCTTAGAAACTTAAAGTTTATGGAAAACATCCCTATCAAAACAGCACGCGGCAACTACATACTCTTCAAGTACCTCGTGAAAGAAGGTACCCCGCTCATCGAAATAAAAGACCGAAATAAGAAATTTTGGTATTATAAGTTCGATAACGGAGAGTTCAAAGTAGTCACCGTCACTGCAAAGTCCCTCTTTGAGGAACTGCCCGAACTGCTTGAAAACGCGTAGGGTTGGCCTACAATCAAAGCAGCTACGGAACCCAAGTCTTAAAGACCATCTGCCCGAAAATATCGGGCGTCGCATGGTCTTTTTTTAATTTTACCCTTATGAAAATCGAACAAGTAAACATCGAAAAGCTAAAGTTCGCGGACTACAACCCGCGAGGCGCAACCGACAAAGAAATTGCCGAACTCAAGAAGTCGATTGAGCGCTTCGGGTTTGTCGAACCCGTGATTGTGAATTCGGCACCGAAGCGAATGAACATCATTATCGGCGGCCACTTCCGCGTGCGCATGGCGAAAGAAATGGGCATCAAAGAAGTGCCCGTGCACTACATCAAAATCACTGAACTCGAAAAGGAAAAGGAATTGAACCTGCGTCTCAATAAAAACTTAGGACACTGGGACTTCGACCTCCTCGCGGACTTTGACGAAGCAATGCTGCTGGATGTTGGTTTTGAGAGTGACGAATTGGACAAGCTCTTTCTCGATCTCGACCCCGAAGACCGTGACGATGAAGTTCCTGAAATTCCAGAAATACCGAAGAGCGAATACGGAGACATCTACCAGCTGGGCGAACATCGCCTCATGTGCGGTGACGCAACCAAAAAGGAAGATGTAGTGAAACTCATGAGCGGCCAGAAAGCCGACGTGGTTTTTACCGATCCGCCCTATAACGTGAACTACAAAGGCCAAGGCGAAAAAACAAAGAACCATATCAAGAATGACAACATGAGCGTGGATGCGTTCATGGAATTTCTCATCAAGTCATTCACCAATTACCGCAATGCGGTCAAAGGCGGGGCTGGCGTCTACGTCTTCCATAGCTCCTCAACGCAAACGCAATTTGAGGAAGCACTGGAAAGAGCAGGTTTTGAAGTCAAAACGCAGCTGATCTGGAATAAGCCATCCAGCGCGCTCGGCTGGGGTGACTATCGCTGGAAACATGAACCGTTCTTCTATGCGGGAGTGAAGGGCGAAAAGACACAATTCTACGGCGACCGCACTCATGCCACGGTTTGGGATTTTCAGAAAAACGACCGTCAACTTTTGGCATGGGCGCAAAAGATGAAGCGCTATGAAGCTCAGGGCAAGACGACCGTTTGGAGCATGGCGCGCAGCAATGTGAATGAATACGTGCATCCGACGCAAAAGCCTGTAGAGCTTATTAGCTACGCATTGGCCAATAGCAGCAAATCGGGAGACATCGTATTGGATTTATTCATGGGGTCAGGCTCGGCATTGATTGCCTGCGAGAAAACCAAACGCGTCAGTTTTGGCATGGAACTCGACCCGAAATACATCGACGTCATTATCAAACGTTGGGAAGAC
>CAZDHU010000027.1:0-1729 GCA_964505355.1 uncultured Myxococcaceae bacterium
GCACCTTCGCCATCGAATACGATATCTCCGGCGGCAATCCCGCTACCTTCGCTCAAACGCTGAAAGACGATTGGCGTTACCTCGTCGACGAACTCAAGATTACGTCCGAGCCCAATTACCAGCGCCACCAGGGCAAGCCCGTCCTCTCGGTCTGGGGGATGGGGCTCCTTGAAGCCAAGCACCCGCCCGAGGATCCCAAGGTTGCCAAAGATCTCGTCGCGTGGTTCCGCGCCGCCGCCCCCGCCAGGTATCGCGTGACCTATATGGGCGGCACGCCGGCCCGCTGGGGCATCCTCTCCGGCGACTCCCGCCAGGAGCCGGAGTGGGCTGACGTGTATAAGACCATGGACATCGTGCAGCCGTGGACCGTGGGCCGTTACCGCGACCTCGCCGGCGTCGACCGCTGGAAGGACCAGTTTCTCGCCCCGGATCTGCAGCGCACCGCGGCCAACCGTCAGCTCTACATGCCCGTCATCTTCCCCGGCTTCTCCTGGCACAATCTCAAGAAGACCGCGCCGCCAAACCAGATTCCGCGTCTCCGCGGTGAATTCCTGTGGCGCCAGGCCTACAACGCCAGACTCGCCGGCGCCAGCATTCTGAAGATCGCGATGTTCGACGAAGTCAACGAAGGAACGGCAATCTTCAAGGCTGCCCCGCATCGCAAGGACGCTCCCGATCAGGGCTACTGGCTCACCCTCGATGCGGATGGCGCCGACCTGCCCAGCGACTGGTACCTGCGCCTCGCCGGCGAAATTACCCGCATGTTCCACGGCGAGGTCGAGCCGGATCCGAAGCTGCCCGAAAACCTAAGGTCACCCCCGAGGGCCGGAGGGCGCTGAATGCCCCTGCGTGCCTTCCTCGCGCCGTTGCTGCTTCTCGTCCCGATCGCCCATGCCCAGACGGTGGATCCGTCTACGCTCATCGGCAAGGTCCTGCTCGGCTATCAGGGCTGGTTCCGCTGCCCCGGCGGCGCGTCCGGCACGGCCTGGACCGCCTGGGCCAACGGCGTTCCCTCCGCCGCCTCGCTGGTCGTCGACATGTATCCCGACCTGCGGGAATTCGACCGCGATGAGCTCTGCGCCGTTCCCGGCATGACGATCGGAACCGCGCCGGCTTACCTGTTCTCCAGCGGAAACAGCAAAACCGTGGCACGACACTTTCAATGGATGCGGCAATACGGCCTGGATGGCGTCCTGGTGCAGCGCTTCCTGACGGACGTGCCCCGGTTGCGCGCGGCCGGGGACCCGGTGTTGCGGAACATCCTCGCGGCGGCGCAGGACAACGGCCGCGCCATTGCCATCGAGTACGACATCACCGACGCGAACGCCCCCACCGTCCTGGCGGACTTGCAGCAGGATTGGAACTACCTGGTCAACACCGTGAAGGTGACCGAACACCCCTATTACCTGCGAGAGAACCGCAAGCCGGTGGTTTCCGTCTGGGGGATCGGGTTGAGCGATGGAAAGCATCCGCCCAACGATCCCGCAGCCGCTCTCGCACTCATCCGGTGGTTTCGATCCACCGCACAGGTCACCTACGTCGGCGGCGCGCCCGCGTACTGGCGGACGCTCTCCGACGATTCCCTTACCGACCCCGCCTGGGCCGAAGTCTATCGCGCCATGGATGTCGTGCAGCCCTGGACCGTCGGCCGTTATAGCGACCTCGCCTCCATCGACCGGTGGCGCACAACGCGCCTCGATCCGGACAACGCCTTACTCGACGCGCGCGG
>CAZDHU010000028.1:0-4162 GCA_964505355.1 uncultured Myxococcaceae bacterium
CCCGAGCATCCGCATGCGATCGCGCTCGATGAGATCGACGTGCTGGTCGAGAGCGATCTCCCGCCCTCGACGCTCGCCGCCGCCGAACCGACCGGGATCGAGCGCGCGATCGCCGGCCACGCGCGCCGCTTCATTCCGGACGGCGCGACGCTGCAGACGGGCATCGGCGGGATTCCGAGCGCGGTGGCGAAGCGGCTCGCCGACGGCGAGGGCGGCGACTACGGCGTGCACTCCGAGATGTTCACCGACGGGCTGATGGAGCTGCACCGGCGCGGCAAGGTCAGCAATCGAAAGGGACAGTTCGATGGCCTTTCGATCTCGACCTTCGCCTGGGGTTCGGCCGATCTCTGTCGCTGGCTCGACGGCAACGACGCCGTGCGTTTTCTGCCGGTCGACGTGACGAACGATCCGTCGGTGATCGCCCGCAACCGCTCGATGGTTTCGCTCAATGGCGCGCTCGCCGTCGATCTCGCCGGCCAGATCGCGGCGGATTCGATCGCGGGGCGACAGTGGTCCGGCGTGGGCGGCCACGAAGATTTCGTCAGCGGCGCAGCGCTCGCCGAAGGCGGGCACTCGATGATTTGTCTGCCTTCGACGGCCGAGGTGCAGGGCACGCGCGTCTCGCGAATCGAAGCGCGCTTCGCGGCCGGAGCGCTGGTGACGACGCCGCGCCATCAGGTGGACCTCGTGGTGACCGAGCACGGGGCCGCCGAACTCGCCGGCCGAACGATGGAAGAGCGCGCCGAAGCGCTGATCGCGGTGGCGGATCCGGAGTTTCGCGATCGCCTGCGCGCGGAGGCCGACGAGCTGCTCGCGATGCGGCGTGCCTGAACGGGCGAGTGCATCCGAGAGGCCGCTTTTCACGAACCGCGCGGGCTGCGATGCTCGCGGCGCGTGGCGCCGCGACGGCGAACGAGAGGAAGCGATGCGCGATCAACGGCGATTTCCGCGAACGGCGTGGATTCCGATCGGCGCCGGGCTGCTCTGGTTCGTCTTCACCGCGTCCGAGGGACTGCGTTTTGGCGACGTGTTCCGTCTGATCCCGGGCGCGCTGCTGTTCTCGGCCGGCACCGGGCAGCTGCTCTGGCCGGGTGACGCGCGAATCGCGCAGTTCATGGCGCTCGCGGGGGTGTTGGGTACGGCGACCGGCGCGTTCGGCCTGCTCTTCTGGTCGCCGATCGAAGCGCTGCTGCTCGGTGCCTCGGCGGCGGCGTCCTACGTGACCGCCGGCGCGATCTCCGTTCGTCAGGAACCGCATCTCGAAGACGTGCCCGTACCCGAACCCTCGCTGCGGCTCTTCGCGGAGGTCGCGGCCGACGATGCGCTGCTCGCGACGGTGACGGCGACGGTTCCGATCCCGAGCGGCGAAGAGCCCCGACGCCTGCGCGCCGAGGTGAACGATGCGCGTGCGCTCTGGGAAGCACGCGGCTTCGTCGACAAGCCCGAGGCCTATCACCGAACACCGCCGGCACTCGACGATCCCGCGATTCGGGCCTCACGAACGCGGGGCTTCGACTACGAGCACCTCTGTTTCGAGAGTGGCTACGAGCCGGCGCTCGAAGAACCGGGCCGCGAGCGCTGGCTCGGCTACGCCGCGAACCACACCGCGCACGCCTGGGTGCTGCGACACGCCGATGTGTCACGCCCGTGGCTGGTCTGCATTCACGGCTACCAGATGGGGCATCCGCTGATCGACCTCTCGGCCTTCGATCCGCGCTGGCTGCATCATCGACTGGGCATGAATCTTCTGCTGCCGGTGCTGCCGCTTCACGGCCCGCGCAAGATCGGCCGGCGCAGCGGTGACGGATTCATCGCGGGGGACATCCTCGACACGGTGCACGCCGAGGCGCAGGCGATGTGGGACATCCGGCGGTTGATTTCGTGGGTGCGCGCGCTGGGCGGATCGCGCGTCGGCGTCTACGGGCTTTCGCTCGGCGGTTACAACACCGCGTTGCTGGCGAGCGTCGAGCCCGGCCTCGCCTGCGCGATCCCCGGCATTCCGGCGACCGATTTCACTCGCCTCGTCTGGCGACACGGGCCGCCGCTTCAGATTCAGCGCTTCGAGCATCTCGGCTTGAAGCTCGCCGAGGCACAGGACGCGCTGCGCGTGGTTTCACCGCTCGCGCTCGAACCAAAGGTGCCCGCGGCGCATCGCGCGATCTTCGGCGGCATCGCCGATCGCCTGGTGCCGCCCGACCAGGTGCGCGATCTCTGGCGACACTGGGGACGTCCGAAGATCGTCTGGTATCCCGGCGCGCACGTCACCTTCGGCCTGCATCCGCCGGTGCGGCAGTTGATCGAAGAAACGCTGCGCGCCGCGGGCCTCGCCGAAACGCGTGATCAGTCGTCGTCGGCTTCGGCGTAACGCACGCGCATCACGGTGAATCGCGTGCGGCCCTTCGGTCGCGCGACCACGATCTCGTCACCTTCTTCGCGGCCCAGCACGGCGCGCGCGATCGGCGACTCCATGCTGACGAGGTGCTCCGCCGGATCGAACTCGTCGGGGCCGACGATGCGAAACTCGAGCGCCTCGCCGTCGTCTCCTTCGAGCGAGACGAAGGCGCCGAAGAAGACACGCGCGCCATCGGCGGGGGTTTCGCGGACGACGACGAGCTCTTCGAGGCGTTTGGTCAGAAAATGCACGCGGCGGTCGATCTCGCGCAGTCGCTTCTTGCCGTAGATGTATTCCGCGTTCTCCGAGCGATCGCCCTGCGCCGCCGCGGCCGCCACCTCGCGCGTCACGCGCGGCCGTTCGACGCGCCAGAGCCGGTCGCGCTCGTCCTGCAACCGCCGGTGCCCTTCGGGCGTGATGTACCGAGCGCGCGGCCGCGCCGGTTCGGTTTCGTCGTCGTCGCTGGCCATGCGCCGAGCATCGCCGTCCACCGGCGGGCGATCAAGGCGGCCGCGCATGCGGAAGCAACGCTGCCCGCGCGGGGCCGCGCCGCCGCGCGAACTTTGGAGAAGTCGAGCGACGCTGCAGGCGCGGGGCCGCGCCGCCGCGCGAACTTTGGAGATGTCGAGTGACGCTGCAGGCGCGGGAGTGTGAACACGAGAGAAGGCAAGCAACGTCTTCGGCCCGGGGGAATACTCGCGCGATGGTCGAGGTCTCGGTGCTCTTGCCGGCGTTCGATGCGGCGGGGACGCTGCCGGCGGCGTTGCGAAGTGTACTGCGCAGCCGCGACGTCGATCTCGAATGCGTCGTCGTCGACGATGGCTCCCGCGACGACACGGCGCAGGTTGCTGCCGCGTTTTGCGCACGAGATCGCCGGGTGCGCGTCGTCCCTTCGCCCCGCGAAGGGCTGGTGTCGGCGCTGCAGCGAGGTCTCGCGCAGTGCCGCGCGCCGCTGGTCGCGCGGATGGACGCCGACGACGTCATGCACTGCGATCGCCTGCGGTGGCAGGTCGATGCGCTCGAGCGCGATCCGACGCTTTCCGGTGTCGGCTGCCACGTTCGCCTCTTTCCGCGTTCCGGGCTCGGTCCCGGGCTGCGTGCCTACGAACGCTGGCTGCGCGCGATCCGTACGCCCGACGACGTGGTACGCGAACGCTTCGTCGAATGTCCCCTCGCGCATCCCTCGCTCATGGTGCGACGCGACGTGCTGGCGAGATTCGGCTACCGCGAAGCGGGCTGGCCCGAGGACTATGACCTCGTGCTGCGGCTTCTCTCGGACGGCCATCGACTCGGCGTCGTTCCGCACCGCCTTCACGCCTGGCGCGACGGTCTCGCACGCCGCTCGCGTACTCATCCCGATTACGCGAGCGATCGCTTCATCGCCTGCAAGGCCGCGTATCTCGTTGCCGGGCCGCTCGCGAACCACGATCGATACGGCCTCTGGGGACACGGCGGAACGGGACGGGCCTTGCGTCGTGCGCTGCTCGCGCACGGCCGGCGCGTCTCGTATGTCGTCGAAGTCGACCCCGGAAAGATCGGCCACCGGATCGACGGCGCACCCGTGCTCGCGCCCGACGCCCTTGCCGGCATCGAGGTGCGGCCACTCGTCGTGTCCGTCGCTGGCCTCCGCCCGCGCACCGAAATCCGAGCCGCGCTCGCGCAGCTCGGCTTCGTCGAGGGCGAGGACTTCTGGTGCGCGGCGTGAGTCGCGTCCCGCACGCCAACGGGGAGGAGACGAGAAACGCTGCACGCGCGGGGCCGCGCGACCGC
>CAZDHU010000029.1:0-5369 GCA_964505355.1 uncultured Myxococcaceae bacterium
GCGCGAGCTGCCCGCGGCCGCGCGGCGGGTGATCCTTCATGGTTCTGGTCGCGACGAGGTGACGTTTCGTTTCGATCGCGCGGGCCGCGAGGAGACCGTGCGCCAGCCCTTCGATGGCGTGATGGCGGACCTCGAACGCCAGCGAGCGGCCGCAGGAGCTGGCGACGACGGGCTCGCACGATTCTGTTCTCCGCGTCAGTGCCCGGACTGCCACGGCACGCGGCTGCGTGTCGAAGCGCGGAGCGTGCGCCTCGCCGGGACCCTCGACGGAAATCCCGTCGCGCTCTCTCTGCCCGAGCTGACCGCCTTGCCGATCGCGCGCGCGCGCCGGGTGCTCGAGTCGCTCGAACTTTCGGCGACTTCGCGCGCCGTGGCCGATCGCGTACTGCACGAGATTCGTGAGCGTCTTCGCTTTCTCGAAGACGTCGGTCTCGATTATCTGACGCTCGACCGCCCGAGCTCCACCCTGTCGGGTGGCGAGGCACAGCGGATCCGGCTCGCGACGCAGGTCGGCGCGAGTTTGATGGGCGTGCTTTACGTGCTCGACGAGCCGTCGATCGGTCTTCATCCGCGCGACAACGCGCGACTGCTGGCGAGCCTCGCGCGACTGCGAGATCTCGGCAACAGCGTGGTCGTCGTCGAACACGACGAGACCACGATTCGCGCGGCCGACTACGTGATCGACATGGGCCCCGGCGCCGGCATCCACGGGGGCGCGGTGGTGGCAACGGGCACGCCGGCGGCGATCGCGGCGAACGACACGTCGCCGACCGGCGTCTGGCTCGCAGGGCGGCGCGGAATCGATGCGCTGCAACGGCGCCGGCCGCCCGGTGAACACTGGCTGCACCTCGAGGGCGCGCGCGCGAACAATCTGAAAGGCGTGACACTGCGGGTTCCGCTCGGGTTGTTCTCGGTGGTGACGGGAGTCTCCGGTTCCGGCAAGTCGACGCTGATCAACGACACCCTGCAGCGCGCACTCGCTCACCGCCTGCAGGGCGCGGAAGAGATCCCGGGTGCATTCGATCGGCTGCGCGGCGCCGATCGCCTCGACCGGGTGATCGACGTGAGCCAGGCGCCGATCGGTCGATCGCCCCGCAGCAATCCCGCCACCTACACCGGCCTCTTCGATGGAATCCGGGCGCTCTTCAGTCAGCTTCCCGAAGCGCGCATGCGCGGCTACGGGCCGGGGCGTTTCTCGTTCAACGTCAAAGGAGGCCGCTGCGAGGCCTGTCAGGGCGACGGCCTGCTGCGTGTCGAGATGACGTTTCTGCCCGATCACTTCGTGGGCTGCGAGGTTTGCGGCGGCCGGCGCTACGATCGCGAAACACTCGCCGTGCGTCTTCGAGGCAAGAGCATCGCCGACGTGCTGGAGATGAGCGTCGAAGAGGCGCTCGCCTTCTTCGAGGCCATCGACGGGCTGCGTCGCCCCCTGCAGACGCTGCACGACGTCGGCCTCGACTACCTGCGGCTCGGTCAACCGGCGACGACGCTGTCGGGCGGCGAAGCGCAGCGGATCAAGCTCTCCCGCGAACTCGGCCGGCGCGCGACCGGGCGCACGCTCTATCTGCTCGACGAGCCCACCACCGGACTTCACTTCGCCGACGTCGAGAAGTTGCTGCAGGTCCTCGAACGGCTGGTCGAGATGGGGAACACCGTGCTGGTGATCGAACATCAGCTCGATGTGATCCGGCGGGCGGATTTCGTGGTCGACCTCGGCCCCGAAGGCGGCGACGCCGGCGGCGAAATCGTCGCGCAGGGAACGCCCGAGCAGATCATGGCCGAGCCGCGGTCGCACACCGGACGCGCGCTCCGCGAGGTCGCTGGAGGATGAAGATCGAAGCGCCGTTTCCCGGCCCGCTCGACGCGGTGATGCTGACGATGACCGGCCTGTTCACGATGGCCGTGATGGTCGCCGTCGTGACGGGGCCCGAACAGACGCCGTCCGGTCTCGCGATGGGTCTCGGGCTCGCGATTGGTTTTGGTGTGATCGGCACACTCGCGGCGCGCCGCGTGCCGGCACCGCAGCCGCAGCGGCTCGGGCTCTGCGGTTGTGCGCCGGCGTTCGCGGTGGTGGTCGTGCTGCTGACCCCGACCGCACTGCTGGCCAGCGAGGTCGACAACATCTGCCGCGCGATCTGGCCGCCATCGGATGCGGCCGAGTTGACCACGCGGATCGCGGAACGCGCGTCGCTGCGAACGCCGCTCGACACGATCGAAACCTGGCTGCTGGCGGTCGGCCTCGTGCCGGTGATCGAAGAATGGTTCTTCCGTGGTGTCGTGCAGCAGGGCCTCGTCGCACGGCTCGGTTCGGGGGCAGGGCTCGTTGCGACTGCGTTGTTGTTCGGCGTCTCCCACGCGCTGCCAGGTTCTGGTTCGACCGGCAGTCTGCTCGCGCTCGCAGCTTCCGCGAGCCTCTTCGGCTGGGTCTTCGGCCTCGTGCGACTCGCGTCGGGTTCGCTGCTTCCCGCGATCGCTCTGCACGCGATGACGAACGCACTCGGGCTGCTCGGGATGGATTTCGTCGATCAATTGTCGATTCCGGGGTTCAACGCGCCCGGTGATCACACGCCAGCCGGCTGGCTCGTCGCGGCCGCGATCAGTACCGGCATCGGGATCGCGCTCTGCCACGTGCTGGCCGATCGGCCGCCGCTCCCCGCCGCGTCTCCCGAAGAATCCGCGGACTGATCGCGCATGAGCGAGCGGCGTTCCGCAGGGCGGCGCAATGTCGTGCTCTTCGTCGCCTATCGCACGACGACGCGCGCCATCCTTTTCGCGCCCTGGATGTTTCATTTCGTGACCGAAGTTCGCGGTCTCACGGCCAGTCAGTACGGCCTGCTGAAGAGCTTCTACTACTTCAGCGCCATGATCGCGGAGCTGCCGACGGGCGTGATCGCCGATCGGATCGGCCGCCGCCCGGCGCTCGTCTGCGGTGCGCTCGTGCAGGCGATCGCCTGTCTGATCGCGGTGCACGCGCACGCGTTCGGCAGCTTCGCCTGCTCCGAGATCTTGTTCGGGCTCGGGATGGCGCTTTGCAACGGGGCGGATTCCGCGCTGCTGCACGACGCACTGGTCGCCGAAGGACGTGCACACGAATATGCGCGTGCCGAGGGAGCCGCTCACGCGAGCTGGCTGATGGCCAGCGCGATTGCCCTGCCACTTTCGGATCGATTCCTCGTCCGCGACGGCGATCCCGTGCTGACCTACTGGATCACCGGCGCCGCGCTGCTGATCGGCGTGGGCTGCGCGCTCGCAATGCACGAGTCTTCGCGGCGCATACGCCCGTCGACGCGTGAAATCACGTCGGGCGCGCTCCGTGATGTGGTGCACGCACCGGGCCTGCTGCGGCTCATCGTGTACAGCGTCGGCGTCTTCGTCCTGGTGCGGTGCGCGACGATGTCGTTCTTCAACCCGGCACTCGCGGCCCTCGGCGTCCCTGTCGATCGCTACGGATCCGTACTCGCCGCGACCAACGTGTTTGCGGCACTCGCGGCCTGGCAGACGCATCGAGGTCTCGCGCGATCGGGAGAGCGCGCCCTGCTGATCGGAATGCCGGTCGCCCTCGTCGTCATGTACGGCGGGCTGGCGATGTTCGATCGGCCGGCCGCGGCGCTGCTCTTTTGTTTGCAGGGTGCCGTCTTCGGCGCTTATCCGGTGGCCGTGCGAAGCCTGCTCAATCGGCTCGTGTCCTCACCCGAACGGCGTGCCACCGTGCTCAGCGTCGAATCGATGGCCGTGCGAACCGCCGGCGGGCTCGCGGTCATCGGCTGCGGGCGGGCCATCGATGCCCTGCCGCTCGATCGCGCGCTGCTGATCACCGCGGCGGTCGGCTGCATCCCGTTTCTCTGCGTCCCGTTCTTGCGTCGCGCCGTGCGCGCCGGAGGGCGCTGACCCGAGACGGAGCACGCGTCAGAGGCCGAGTCGCGCCGCGACCACGGATCGCACCGCGGCGGTCACCTGGTCCGGGCTCCCCGCGGCGTCGATGCGTTCGATGTAAGGCCGCTCGAGGCGAGCAAAGATCGCGGCCACACGGGTCAGGAAGGTTTCCTCTTCAAAGAGAGGCTCGGCGCGACCGCCGCGCGACGCGGTGCGCGCAAGGCCGCGCGCGACATCGATCATGAAGAGGAGCGCGAGATCGGGCCGCGGATACCGCTGCTCGCTGCGCCGGAGGATCTCGTCCGCGGGTAGCCCGCGCGCGCCCTGATAGGCCACGGTCGACAGGAAGTAACGATCGCTGATCACGATCTCGCCGCGCTCCATCGCCGGCGCGATGACCGCGGCGACGTGTTCCGCGCGGTCGGCTTCGAACCACTCGAGCTCGTCGGCGGGTGCCGGCGCAACCACGGCGCGTGCTGCCTCGCGGATGCGCCGGCCAAAGGGACCGTCGGTGGGCTCGCGCGTCACGCAAACCACGTGGCCACGTGCGGCCAGCCATTCCGCAAGGCGCGGCACCTGCGTCGACTTTCCGGCGCCGTCGACGCCGTCGAACGAAATCAGTCGACCCTGGTTCACGCGCGTTGCCGACATGCGTTCACGTCGCGTGGCGACCGGCGCGGCCGCAAACGGGTAACTCCGCGTCGTTGCAGAGCGCGCGCGCAACCCATCGGGATGCGCAGGGCCGGCACACGAGTTGCTGAAGGGAGCGGGTACGCCAATGGGCGTGCCCGGGAACTCCCCTCCACCGGGACCGGGGGCCGAACCGGGTTGGAGTCGCCGGGCGGAAGCATGGGTTGTGTCGAGCCATCGTTGCGGGGTGAGGGTCTCGACACGCTTCCGCCTGGCGTCTCCCAGTCTGCCGGGCGCCGGATCGCGGAATCCGCGCTCCCGCGCATCCCTCGTCTGCAGCACAGACGAGGGATCGGGGTCACCGCGCGACTCAGACCTTGCCGTAGAGGAGGAATGCGATCACGAATCCGAACAGGGCGAGCGACTCGATGAAGGCCATGCCGAGAATGAACGGCGTGTTCATCGCTCCGGCTGCGCCCGGGTTCCGGGCGATGCCGGCCGTCGTGTTGCTCGCGGTCAGTCCCTGTCCGAGACCGCAGCCAAGCGCGGCCAGGCCGAAGGCAAGTCCGGCACCGAGCGCGGGACCCCAGCTCGAAGCCGCACCCGCGGCCTCTTCAGCCGAGGCGGTGAACGGAACGAGCGCGAAGGCCAGCGCCCAGACGATCAGCTTGCCGTGCTTGGTCATGTCGAGTTGCTCCTTGCCTCGAGAGGCGGGGATGGACCGGCGCCGCAGAGCCCTCAGTGGGCTTCTTCGAGCGCCAGGCCGATGTAGATCATCGTCAGTAGCGAGAACACGAAGGCCTGAATCACCGATACCAGCAGGCCGAGACCGAGGAAGACGGCCGGGATGGCGATCGGCACCAGTC
>CAZDHU010000030.1:0-3224 GCA_964505355.1 uncultured Myxococcaceae bacterium
CGATGCAGATCTTCGAAGAGCGAAGCGCCGAGCGAGTCGGCGTCGTAGCGAAGATCCCAGTCGCGAAGCAGCGCGCCGTTCGGAGTCGAAGGCAGTAGCGGCCGCAGGAGGGGCATCCAGCGCTCGGCCTGCAGCGAATGAACGTCCATCTGCATCGTCTGCACGGCCGACACCGTCCAATCATCGCGCGCCGCCAGCAGCGCCGCGATGCGGTCCGCCCGGCAGTTGCTCATCGGCAACGTGATCGGCCGCGCGTTCCCAAATCGATTTAGATCGTCGTTGGCGGTGACGAAGAAGCCTGCCTCGGGATCGATCGCGCGCGGCAGATCTTCGGGCTCGACGAAGCCCTGCCAGTCGTTCGCGGGATCCCAGCCCGGCACCGGCGCGACACCATCCCATCCCGCGCGCCGCTTCGGCAGCAACCCCGACATCTGGTAGCCGATGTGACCCGAGCGATCGGCGAGCACCCAGTTCCACGCGGTCTCCATCCGCCCCAGCAGCGCCCTGCCCTCGTCGACACTTCTCGCGTGCCAGAGACCGAGCAGCGACTCGATCGATCGTGCGCCCGACGCGGCGCCCGACCAGCGCGTCGCCAGCAAGAGGGCCCTTCCCGATGGATCTCCGTCGAGCACACCGTGATCGTTCTCGTGGAACACGAGCTCGAGATCACGATGCCACCGGCGCCGAATGCGCTCGCGACGAACACGAAACGGCAGCCAGTGTTCTTCGTCGCCGATCACCCTGCGGTAACGGCCGTCGCGACAATCTTCGATCCACGAGTCCGTCGCGTCCATGAAGGTGTAGGTGGCGCCGAAGGCGAGATCGTTCGTCCGCCCGAGCAGTACGCCGGGAATGCCGGGCATGGTGGCCGCGACACAGAAACGATCGCCGAGTTCGAGCACGGCTTCGCACCAGACCGCGGGCAGCCGATTGCATTCGAGATGAGGGTCGTTCGCGAGCAGCGGTGCTCCGCTCGCCGTCTTGCGGCCCGCGATCACCCAGTTGTTCGACGCCATCGCCCGCGGAATCGCCGCCGCAAAGCGCAGCGCCTCGGGAACGACGCGTTCGCCGAGCGAAACGCGGCGCACGAGATCGCGATCGAGTCCGCCGAGCACGCCCGGAAAGAGCGCCTCGAGATGTGGCGCGGGCAGATCGGCCTGCACCATCTCGACCACGAGCCGCTCCATCTCGCCCTGGCTTTGCGCCAGCGCGACGTAGCCGATCAGGCGCGCGACGAGCAGCGAGTCGGCGACCGTCCACGGCTCGAAGCGGTAGCCGAGCAGCCGCAGTTCCCACGGAAGACGCTCGCGAAAGGCCTGGTTCACCCCCGCGCAGTACGCGTCGACGAGCACCCGCGACGGCGCCGACAACTGCGCCACGGCCTCGCTCGCCGTCTCCCCGCCGAAGTTCATGCGCCGAAAGAAGCGATCGACCGCGAGCATCTCCTCGTCGTCGCGCAAACACTCGCAAGCGCGTCCCTGCCCGAGGATCCGCTGCAACGACATCTGCAGCCCGCGATCCCGCGCATGCACGTAGCCGAGCCCGCGGTAGAGATTGGGCTCGGAACGAGCGAGCACGTGCGGCACGCCATGCGCATCGCGCTCGATCCGGATCTCCGAGTCGCCTGCGAGCTGCGCGGTCACGTTCGCGTGCACGAAAGCTCGCAGCAGTCGGCGCGTTGCTGCGTCGCAGGATGATCGATCTCGAAGACCGCCACTGCGTTCGACTCCGGCGGGCGACAGGGCCGACCGTCGTGACCGGCTCCGAGAATGACGATCTGATCCAGGCCTCGATCGATTGCGAAGCGGAGAGCGTCGTCGATGAATCGCGTTCTTCCGAGAACGTGTCCTCTCGCTTCGGGCGTCGCAGCCTCAGCCGGCCAGAGGATCGCGTCTCCGAGTACGGGGATCCGACATCGCATGGCGATCGCGAGCGGCCCTGTATCCAGGAAACGTGCGGCGAGCGGGTCGAAAAATGGCCGCGTGCTCGCAGGCTCGGAGAACTCGATCGCGCGTGCCAGGGCGACTGCCCGGGCAGAACTGGCTGCGCGATTCGCCGGCACTCCCGATCTCCAATCGCTGTCCAACGGATCCAGTTCGAACCGCGCAGCCCGGCGCTGCCAGTTCACGCGGATCCGTCGATCTGCCCGGCGCACGCTACCACGCCTCGACCGGGCCGTGTCGGGCGGCGAGGTTCGCTGAATCGCGGGTTCGTTCGTTCTTCGAAGGCTGGCGAGTTTCGCCCGGCCCCGGTGAGGCTTCTCATTCTTGATACGTCCGCCGACGCGGGCAGGCGGGCGGGAGTCCACTTTGCCCGTCAGTGCCACGGACGGCTCCCCGTTTCGCGGGCAGCCGATGCCCCGATCTCGCAGCGCGCGTCACGTCCTTCCTCTTCGCGGAAGAGGGGTGTCATCGAAGGATCGCGACGGTTCCCCCGTCTCGAAGGTTCTGCCGCGTGCGGCGAATCTTCGTTCCTCGTTGCGGCAAACCGGTGCCGCGTCATCCTGCGCGGATGCCGCTCGTCGAACGTCCGCGCGCCGTCCTGCTGGGTGTACAGCTTCGCGAGGTCGGCGACGCCGATTTCGAGGCGTCGCTGGTCGAGCTGCGTCGGCTCGCCGACACACTCGGCCTCGACGTGATCGGCCGTGTCACACAGAAACGTGTCGCTCTCGCACCGGGTGCGGTGGTGGGCGAGGGCAAGCTGCGCGCGCTCGCGCGCTGGACGGGTGGCCCGGGTGTCGTGCCTTCGGGCGTGCCGGCCCACCGGCGACGCGCGCGGCGCTCGACCGGCGACGACGCGATCGAAGAAGATTCGGCGGACGAGGGCGCGAGCGAAGCCGGGAGCGGGGCGATCGATCTCGACGGCGAGCGTGCCTCGGGCGCAGAGCGTGCGTCGATCGGCTCGGAGGGAGCGGACGGCGAGGTCGCCGCGGATTCCGCCGGCGACGTCGCGACCGATGCCGAAGGGCCGCCGGCCGGTACGCCGAAGGCGGCCGTCGTACTGGTCGACCACGATCTCGGCCCGTCGCAGGCGCGCAATCTCGAACGCGCGACCGGCGCCGAGGTGGTCGATCGATCGAGTGTGAGCCTCGCCATCTTCCAACGTCATGCGCGCAGCCGCGAAGCGCGGCTGCAGGTCGAGATCGCGCGCCTCGCGTATCTCGCGCCGCGATTGCGCGAGGGCGGCGGGGGCGACCGTCAGGGCGGCGGCATCGGCGGTCGCGG
>CAZDHU010000031.1:0-4025 GCA_964505355.1 uncultured Myxococcaceae bacterium
GTCGACGCGCCGACGTCGAGACAGCGGAGGCCCGCCGGGTCGATCGCGAACTCGTCGAGCGCGCCCGAGAGCTTCTCGCCGCCCCGCGAAACGAAGGGAGCGAGCGCTCCGCGGATGCGCACGACCGCGTCGGGTGAAATCGGCGCACCGGCCTTCGCGACCGGAACGTCGTCGACCAGCACGCGGCCGGCGAGGATCAGCGCCTGCGCTTTCGCGCGGCTCTCGACCAGCCCGTCGGCCAGCATGCGCTCGTCGAGACGAACGCGCCGCGAACGCATCAGCGCCGCGGCGCGGAGAGCTCCGCGCGCAGCAGCGCACAGATCTCCGTCATCGCGCGGCGCGTCGCCGGGCTCACCGTCGGCGCATTCACGAAGCCGTGAATCAAACCCGAGAAGCGGCGCGCGACCACGCGCACGCCGGCGGCTTCGAGTCGCTTCGCGTACTGCTCTCCCTCGTCGCGCAGGGGATCGAATCCCGCCGTCACGACGTGAGCCGGCGCGAGGCCCGAGAGATCGCTCGCGAGCAGCGGCGACGCGCGCGGATCGAGGGCCGCGGAGGCATCGGGGAGGTAGTGCCCGCGATACCAGTCCATCTCCGCTTCGGTGAGGAAAAAGCCCTTGCCGAACAGGCGATAGCTTTCGTGTTTGGTCGAGAGATCCGTCACCGGATAGAGCAGCAGTTGAAGCGCCGGCTGCGGCCCTCCGTCGCGCGCCGTGCACTGCGCCACCACGGCCGAGAGGTTACCGCCCGCGCTGTCGCCTCCGATCGCCACGCGCGCGGGGTCGCTGCCGAGTTCGCGCGCGTGCGCGACCGCCCAGCGAAAGGCAGCGAGCGAGTCGTCGACGGCCGCGGGAAACGGGTGCTCCGGCGCGAGCCGGTAGTCGATCGAGAGCACGTTCACACCGGCGTGCCGCGCGAGAAAACGACAGCACGCGTCGTGCGTGTCGAGATCACAGACGACCCAGCCGCCTCCGTGGAGATAGACGAGCAGTGGCAATGCGTCGCCGCTCGCGAACGGCCGGTAGAACCGAACGGGAATCTCACCGGCGGGCCCGGGGATCCGTCGGTCTTCGACCAGTGAAATCGGAAGCGGCGTGCCTTCGAAGACGGCCGCGGTGCGACGAAGTTCGGTGCGAGCCTCTGCCGGCGGCAGCGTCTCGAACGACGGACGTCCGGAATGCTCGATCAGGAAGCACGCGAGCTGCATCTGCGCGTCGAGTTCCTGTCCGTCGATCCGGATCGCGCGCCCGCCCGCGAGCAGTCGCTGCAGCACCGCCGGTAGCCGCATCAGCCCGAGCGCCAGCGCGCCTTCGATCTTCTCTCGCAACCCTCGCTCGAGCACGTGTCGACCTCCTGCGAATCGATGCGCGGCACAGCCTACTCCGCGATTCGAGGATGAGGCGAACGGCGATACCGCTGTCTCGTCTCCTGAAAAGAATGGAGTCTCGCCAGTGGGAACACCCCGCCGGCATCGATCTCCTGCAGCCGGGAACCGGCCGTCTCAAGCGTGCGAAAACACCCGCCGATGCAGACTCGAACGCGTCGGAGAGTCGAGATTCGAAGGCAGCGCCGGAAACTCCGGCGCAGCGAGGGATCGATGGCGGCAGGCCGCTGGCAGCGCTTCGAGGCCGTCTTCGTCCCGGAATCACTCGGGCCCCCGGGGTCCGATGCGCGTCGTCGCGCCGGCATCTTGCTCGCGCTCACGTGGATCGTCGCCGCGACGGGCTGCGCCGGCGTCGCCGTCCAGCTTCGGGTCGGGACGCCGCTGCAGGCGGCACTCGATTCCGTGATGACCGCGATCGCGCTCGGCGTGCCGTTCGTCCTTCGGCGCAGCCGGTCGCTGGCGCTCGCGGGCAATCTCCTCGTCGCGAGCGTCTTCGCCAGTTTTGCACCGCAACTGATTCTCACCGCGGGACAAACTCTGCCGCCGTTTCTCGCGCTCGCCGTGATCCCGTTGGTCGCGGTCATGCTCGCCGGACGGAAGGCGGGCATCGGCTGGGCACTCGTCTGCTGCGCGCATCTCGCACTCGTCGGCGTGTTGCTCGGTGCCGGCCTCGAACCCCGCGTCTCGATTCCGGCGGCCGCTCTCCAGTCGACCAAGGTCACCAGCACGGCGATTCTCGTCTGGGCGATTCTCGCGTTCTCGCTGATGTACGAATCGCTGAACACGCGCGCGCTGCACGACCTTCGCGCGGCACGCGTGGCGGCCGAAGCGGCGAGCGAGGCAAAGGGGCGTTTTCTCGCCAACATGAGCCATGAGATCCGAACGCCGATCAACGGCGTGATCGGAACGACCGAGCTGCTGCTCGACACGCCGCTCGACAGCGAACAGCACGAGCTCGCCGAGATCGTCCGGCGCTCGGCCGATCTGCTGCTCGATCTCGTGAACGACGTGCTCGATTTTTCGAAGATCGAGTCCGGGAAGCTCACGATCGAAACCATCGATTTCCGACTCCCGGCGCTGCTCGACGTCATCCGCGACGTCTTCTCGGCCCGGGCGGGTGCCGCCGGTCTCGACCTTCAGATCCGCCGCGCCCGGGGGGTTCCCGACGATCTTCGGGGCGACCCCGTCCGACTGCGCCAGGTCTTGCTGAATCTCGTCGGCAACGCGATCAAGTTCACCGCGCAGGGTCGTGTCGAGCTCGACGTCGCCGCGTCGCCCCGATCGGACGGACGGCTCGACGTCTCCTTCGCCGTCTCGGACACCGGCATCGGGATTCCGGAATCGCGCATCACGCGACTCTTCGACGAGTTCACGCAGGCCGACGAATCGACGACCCGCCGCTACGGCGGCACCGGGCTCGGCCTCGCGATTTCGAAACAGCTCGTCGCACTGATGGGCGGCACGCTGTCCGTACGCAGTCGGGAAGGCGAAGGCTCCTGTTTTCGGTTCACCGTGCCGCTCGCGGAAGGCAGCCGGCCGGCGTCGTCCGCCACCGATTCGCGAGCCGCATCTGCGGCCGGCGTGCCGCTGCCGGAAGCGCTCGCGGGGCGCGTGCTCGTGGTCGAAGACCAGGCCGTCAATCGCACCGTCGTCGTGCGCATGCTCGAACGACTGGGCTGCACGGTCGACACCGTCGCCAACGGACGCGAAGCGCTCGACATCTTCGCGAAGCACGAATACGACCTGATCCTGATGGACTGTCAGATGCCCGAGATGGACGGCTTCGAAACGACCCGCACGATTCGCGAGCGCGAGAACGCCGGCGCGCGAACACCCATCGTCGCGCTGACGGCGAACGCGTTTTCCGAGGATCGGGAGCGCTGCCTCGCGAGCGGCATGGACGACTACCTGACCAAACCGGTTCGACGCGCGCAGCTCGAAGAGCTGGTGCGGCGCACACTCGCGGGTTGAGCGAACGGCCGCGCGCGCCCGCTGGCGGGAGCGCCGCGTCGGACTCGCTGCGCGTTCGTGCGTGCGTCGAAGCGGTCGCGCGCTCTCGGGTCGCGGATCCGCGTCCGACGCGCTGCGCCCGGCGCACGCTCGGCGCTTCGACCAGACGATGGAGCAACCGCGCGCAGGCGATCACGATCGGCGTCGTGGCCGCCATCACCAGCAGACTGGCCGGCAGTGCCCGGTGTTCGAACGCGGGCGCGGAGGCGATCGAGCGCGCGAGCGGCTCGAACGCGAGCTGAATCGGCCGGTGAACGAGATAGAGGCTGTAGGAAAACACGCCGACGTCGGCGAGCCAGCGCCCGACTCGCGTGCGCGCGACGCCGCCGCGACGACGTTCGTGATCGAGCGTCGCCAGCACCACCAGCGCGAACGCGAGACCGTAGAGCGGCTCTTTGAAGGTGTAGACGCCCGTCCGCCAGGTCTCCCATTCGAGGCGCACGCCCGCGGCCAGCACGATCGCCGCCGGCCAGCCGCTTCGAAGCCAGCGCGGAAGATCGATCGAACCGGCGGCGAACGCGGCCAGCAGCGCGCCGGCGCACCACTCCCACCAGCGTGCGAGAAAGAACTCCCACGCGATGCCACCGAACGGATCGGGCACCACGCCGAAGTTGAGCGCCGTGCGATAGAG